>JAFZZR010000176.1 GCA_017615635.1 Lentisphaeria bacterium | reverse complement strand
TGCTTGACAATTTGCCCCAGCACTGCCAAATTATGCTCCGGAGAACCCATTTTCCTATCCTTTCGTCTTTTCGTCGAGCAAAAGGTAGTTTGGGTTCTCTTTTTTGTCAAGTCAGAATTATTTTATGGGATATCTGTGAAATTATATTGCATATTTTTTCTTTTTCCTTGACAATACCGCAAAAATACAGTATTATACTGCAAAAAACAGGAGATCGACGGTATGCCCCATCATTATACGCTTGCGGAACACGTTCCGACCGGGAAAATGCCCCTGGAAATCGTCTACATGGGGCCCGGTCTGACAAAGCGGAAACACTTTCACGACCACGACCACAGCGAACTCGTATTCATTCTGAGCGGGACCGGATACCATCTTTTTAACGGGAAGTCCTTTCCGGTCAAACCCGGAGACGTGCTGCTGATCCATCCGGGCGCGACTCACGCCTACGATCACCGGGATCTGGAGATGGTGAATATCGTCTACGACATCCGGCAGCTGTATCTGCCGATTCTGGACGGGTCGGAGCTGCCGCTGTTTCAACGGATTTTCCCCGATATCCGGGAAAAGATGGAGAGTTTCGGAGAACCGATCCTCTCGCTGGCGCCCCGGGACATGAAAAAGATCCTGCGTCTGATCCGGAATATGCGGGAGACATTCCATTCGCAGCGGCCCGGCACGAAACTGTACTGTCTCTCCGTATTTCTGGAAACGGTCATGGAGCTGTGCTGGCTGTACAAAGGCGGACCGGCGAAGGAAAAGCCGCCGTTCCGGATCGGTGCGGTGATGGCGTACATGAATGCGCATTATCGGGAACCGGTCTCCATCGAGCGGCTGGCGCGGAGCGCGTACACCTCGCAGCGGAATTTCTTTCTGCAGTTCAAAAATGCGGCCGGCTGCAGCCCCATCCAATATCTGATCAAACTGCGGATCAGCCGGGCGGAGGAACTGCTGACCGACACCACGATACCGATCGGAGAGATCGCCGGGAAATGCGGTTTTTCCGACAGCAACTATTTCTGCAAGACCTTTCACCGTCATACCGGCATGTCGCCCCGACAGTTCCGGCAGAAAAACATGTCAAACGGGTAACGGTCGCAAAATCCCTCATCTCACCGCGAAGGTCTTTTGAATCTCCAACCCGGAGGCCAGATCCTTGACCGTGACCGTCACTTTTCCGGGGCTCATGTTCGGGGCCAGGATCTCGTTTATCACGAGCCTGCCGTTTTCCGCGGCATAGAATCCGGAGCCGGGCAGGACGATGTCGTCGGCATCGGCGATCCGGACCTCCATCGGAAGGATGGCGCGGATTTCCGAACCCGTTTCATCCAGCGCGGAACATGTCAGGGTGAAGGACTCCTTTCGTGCCGGTGTTTGATCGGGAACCTGCAGATCGAGAGACGCGATCCGCTGATCCAGCAGCAACAGCATTTTTCCGTCACCGGGGGCCAACTCGACCGGGAAGGTGATGCCTTTTTCCGTATTTTTGAAGTCGAGAGGCGTATGCCGCACCAGATCATACATGGCTTTGACCGGATGACCGACCGTGACGGTTCCGGATACGGGCAGTCCTTTTTCCATGACCAGTTTCCACGGGCCGAGGTAATCGCCGAAGGTCCGCTTGTCATTTACGATAAACAGGTAGTCAGCGCTGTCATTGCCGCGCCTGCGAAGAACGATATCCGGATCGGAGGCGTCGACCGGGGAGTCGTAATGGCCTTTCAGCACGTCGGCGATCTCGCGTCCCAGTTTCTGCAGTTCTGCCTTGGATTTCACCGGATCGGACGTCCTCTGGACCGACGTGACCCGGTAATCCGGCATGAGGGCGGGGAGCAGGAATTCATCGCCGATGAGGATCACGCCCTGCTTCTGAAGTTCCTGCAGTTTGTTGAGGACGTTCTCGCTCAGTGCTTCGCATCCGGGCAGAAAAATGACCTTCACGTTCTCCATTTTCTTCCCGGTCAGAAGGTGGTCCTCGTAGATGATCGAAGGCTGGATATGCGCCCACTGCAGCGCCAGATGCAGGTCGGCGGTCCATTTGTTGCTCCAGCCGGAAGTCATGTGCTCCGGGGCGTAGAGGGATGCCGTTGCGCTTTCCAGAATGGCGACTTCCGGCAGACGCTCCGGGATCCGCTTGATTACCGGGCCCAGCGGTTTCAGCACGGAGAAAGCCATCTCCTTGAAAACGTATTTTGTCTCCTCGTTTGTGTAGCGGTAGTTCTTTTTCCTCGGTTCGTAGGGGAAGAGACAGCCGGAACCGTGAAACAGCAGACCCTGCACGCGATGGGAGATATTGCACCAGAGTGCTTCGCGGAGACAATCCGGCGGGATGGTGATGTAGGGCGCCATCGGCTCACGCGCAGTCCAGTCCGGCATATTGTCCGGCTTTCGATCGACCGGAGCCGTCTGATTGCGGCGCCAGATGATCTGCGTCATATTGAAAATCGGTTTGTCATGCTCATCCGCCATGGCCTGGAGTTCATCCTGCGCCTGATTGATTTTGACGGGATCGGGATTCGTGTAGGTCCACTGGGAGACGGCATCGACCCGTCCGCCGGTCCCCCAGCAGGGGACGCCCCGCACGGCAGGCTCGTAGTAAGTCGTATGGTGATGGGGCATGTGCTTGTGCACGATATCGCTGGTCAGGGAATGAATATTGTTCCAGCCGTCCCCGTCCTTCCAGAACCAGCGGTAATAGGTCAGTTCCTTATTGTCTTCCGGCAGGACATGATTCCAGGGGAAGGCGGGATTGCTTCGATAAGGAGCCGGATACTTGGAAACGACCGTCGGGGGAATCTCATACCCGGCGAATTTTCTGAAATTTTCTTCCTCCGCGCCGCCAAAAGCGGGCTGCATGGAATCTCTCACTTCGCTGTCGATGATCGCGATATCCACTGCGGGATGTTCACCCATCGCTTCGAGGCACTGTTCCGTAATGGAGCAGAATTCCCGGATGAGCCCGGGGTCGCTCACTTCCAGCGGATTGTGGAGATATGGCCTCCCCTGACGATTGCGGCGCAGATATTTCGGATTATTGCGTCCCCCATCGCGGAAAAACGACACATGAGAAAGTTGATAGAGTCCGGCGGCCAGAAGTCTGTCCATCGACCGGATCCTTGAGTTCCTCGTCTTTTCATCGATCCCACCGGCCTCAAGGATACGATACAGGTCGGTGGTATGAGTGAATCCGAATTCCCTGGCCTTTTCCGGTTTTGAAATGCCGTTCAATCCCAGCGGCAGAAAATCGCCGTACGCCGGAACGATGGTGTAATTCAGTGTTCCAGCATTGACCTCGCGGCCATCCTTCTGAACAAGCATTGTCTCCACCGTGTAGGTTCCCGGCAGCAGAAGGGTGTCCAGCGGGATTTTCCCTTCCGCACATACGCCCTTCTTCAGGTCCGGGATTATCGTTTCCTCCGACTTGCCCACGTTATGGAGGATCAGCTTCAGATTTATCTGATCCGCACCGGAATTGTTGTAAAGCGTGTAATGCAGAAAGGCATTCTTTTCTCCCCGTTCGAATACGGTCCGGTATCCGGGCGCATAATTGGTCTTGAAGGGAACGGTTCGTTCCTCGTACAGACAGATTTTTGCAATTCCATTGCCGAACGGCCTGAACATGGAGCCCGTGCGGTCCCCGATGCAGCCCGGATGCCGGGCTTTTGCCAATCCGCCGGACACCACCATGCTTGAACCGGCTTCCTCTCCGTCAACTTGGAAAAGAACATTTCCGACTCCGGAGAAAAACATTCTCAAGGTATGATCTTTCCCTGGTTCGAGGTAAACAGCCTTGCCCGTGGCCTCACAGGAGATTTTTCCGAATCCGAAGGAGGCGAAAGGCTGAAACTCGCAGTTGCCCAGCGGGCGCAACGCGAGATTGAAGCCGCCGCTGTATTCATTGGGACCAAGCGAGTATTTGTTGTCGAACAGGATCAGCATGTCTTCCCGGGTATCGGCGGCTTTGTCTACGCGGAAAACAGCCTCCAGGCTGAACGCACCGGGGAAATCCAGTTCGGGTTGGATCTTCAGTGTGACGGCCCCGCCGGGTATTTTCGGATCGGCAGTCTGCGAGATCAGGACACCATCCTTTATCTCTGCCCCCTGACGCAGTTTCAGGGGAAATGTTCCCGCCGTCAGGGCCTCTGGTTTCGAAAAATCCCATTCCGCCGAGAGTTTCGGAAACTCCGCTGCAACCAGGCTGGAGATTATCGGGAGAAACAGTAAAAGATATTTGTATAAGTTCATATTGCCTGCCTTTTCCGATTTCTTATTTCAGGATCTCAACATGGACCGGTTTCCAGATCCCGCCTGCCTGTTCCGTGTCCAGGACGCGAACGACCAGAACGTTTTCTTCGCCCCAGCGGACTTCCTTCGTGCAGTCAAGCGCAAACGCCGTATTCCATCCGTCCGGTCCGATGTCGTGACTGCCGAGGTAAACGCCGTTCAGCCAGACCCAGGCTGATTCGTCTACCGCGCCGAAGGCCAGTTCCACCGCGTTGCACTCCATCTTCTGCGGCATGGTGAACCGGATCCGGTACCAGGCGACACCGTCATAATTATATCCCTGACGTTCCCAATACCCCTGCCGGATGGGACGCCAGCCTTTTTCATCGATTTTCTCCCGATACCATGTCTGATTCGGCAGATGACCGATGGCGCTCGGATCCGTTTTGAATATCCATTCCGTATCCGGGATCGGATCCTTTCGAAGCGTTTTGACTTCATGATCCCAGAACGGGTTGTTCCGGATCAGCACCGCCTCGCGGTGGAACGGCCAGGAGGCATCCGAAGCGAGTTTTGCGATTTTCCGGCTCGTATCCGTGGAGGCTGTTTCCGCAAAAAGTTTCCGGACATCCGGATCCTTACGGCAATGATACAGGAGCGCCTCGAGTGCCGTCAGCCGGACCTGCTCATCCGGATCTTTCATGCACGCTTTGCAGACCTCTTTTGCCCCCGCGCCTTGAGTCTGCACGGTCAGATACAAAGCGTATCGGCGGACTTCCGCATCCGGAGACGCAAGATACTGCGTGGTCTTTTCCGGATGCGCCTCCACATCCCGGCGGAAGGCCTGGCGCCGTGCGATCACGTCCTCGTGTTCGTCCGCGTATATGCCCGCGGTCATCAGGAACAAAACAAACAAGAGTCCTGTCGTTCTCATGGTTACCTCTATGATCTGTTTTTACTGAAGATCAGATAAATCCTGCGGCGGCAGGACGGATTTTTTGTCTGCGTTCACTTCCGGATGCCGCGCCGGAAAAGGCTGTTTTCATTGCTGGTCGTATCTCCATTCGCTTCGGCACCGGACCGCAATTCTGAGGCGCAGTGCCCATCGGCATACACCATATTGCATACGGCGGAATCTACGCGCGTTAGATAACGCGCCTGTGCGGAATCATTGCTCCTGACACCTTTTTTGTGACGCCATCCTTCCCAGACGATCCACATGATGGCCGCCGTCTCTCCGATTCCGGAATCCGAAAGCAGGAGGGCTATGGAGGGATTGCTTACGCGATTCATCTTGCGCTGTACGGCATAGTCGGGATAATCGGTCGTCTTGGATCCCCAGCCGCACAGGAATGCATTTGCCGCGTAATGCGTGTAGGAATACGCATACGGCGCCGTGCCCGGCTGCCAGCCGAAGGGCAAAATCTCGGAGGGACAGACAAATGTTCCCTGGGGGACCTTGGTTTTGTTCCGGTATTCCGCTTTCCAGTCGCATCCGTAATCGGCAAGCGCCTCGAAAAAACTTTTACCGTGAATCTGACCGGGCAGCGCATAGTCCTGAAAATCCCCGGCGTACATGAAATTCCCGATTCCCATGGTCTTGAGGTTGTTGAGACAGGTCGTGCTCTTGCCTTGTTCCTTCACCTTTCCCAACGCAGGCAGAAGCATGCCCGCGAGGATGGCAATGATCGCGATGACGACCAGCAGTTCAATGAGGGTGAAGCACATCCGCGTGCGCGAGGCGATTTGCTTTTCGTTTTTCATGATCCGTGTCCGTTTCTGTTCAAATTTTTACGAGCCTGATTCCGGTAGACATTATACACGGGAAAAAGATTTTTTCCTTGACAAATCGGCAAATAAGCAGTATAATAGTGCATAATTTACGAAAGCGACACTCCCCGATGAAACAACATTATCAATTGCAGCAGCATGTCCCGACGGAAAAGATGCCGCTGGGCATCGTTCATATTCAGATGGGGCAATCGGACAGAAAAGTATTTCACGACCATAACCACAGCGAGATCGTTGTGGTGCCCCGAGGGACCGGGATCCATCTGATGAACGGGAAGGAAGCCGAAATCAAAACCGGCGACCTGCTGGTCGTTCATCCTGGCTTTGTGCATGCCTACGACCGGGTGGAGACGCTGGAAGTCATCAATCTCATTTACGATGCGCAGCGCCTGTATCTGCCGGTGCTCGATGCCGGTCAACTGCCTCTTTTCAACACGTTTTTCCCGGTCAACGCACGGGCGGCCCGGTGTACGGCGGAGCCGCTGCTGACTCTTTCGCCGCCCGACCTGGCGAAGGTCATGGGGATCATCGGCCGGATGAAGCGGGAATTGAGTTCGAATCAACGGGGCTGTTGCTTCTACAGCCTCGCGCTGCTGATGGAGATCATTGTTCTGATCGGGCGCCTGAGGGAGGATGAGGGAGAGAAGGAACCGATCCCGTTCCGGATCGGCGATTCATTGAAATATATCAAGACACATTTCCAGCATACGGTATCCGTAGAGCAGCTGGCAAAGGATGCCGGCATGTCGCGCCGGAGTTTCTTTCAGCAATTCAAGAACGTTACCGGCTGCAGTCCAATCCAATACCTGATCCGCCTGCGGATCAGCCGGGCCGCGGATATGCTGCGTCAGTCCGGACTGCGGATCAACGAAATCGCCTATCAATGCGGATTTCCGGACAGCAACTACTTCTGCAAGACCTTTCACCGTCAAACCGGCATATCGCCCCGTCAGTTCCGGCAGAAAAACCGGAACGGGTCTTGACAAACGAGGGAAAAGGCCCTATATTTATGCTTGTCTTCTGCTGTTCCGGAGGCACGGGAGACCGGAAAGGCATCCGGAGCGGGCAGACAAAGTTCTGCGTACGGTTCATCAAGGAAGGAAAGGATTCAACGTCATGTATCTCACAGGTTTTGCGGACGAGGCGGCGGATACGCTGGAAGGACAGATCGCGGCAACGAAGGAGCTGGGCTGGTCCCGGATCGAGACGCGCAAGCTCATGTCCGGCAATCTGGCCTCGATCACGGACGAGGAATTCGCGAAGGTGGAAGAACTGCTGGCGCAGTCCGGAGTCAGTTTCAACGGCTACGGCAGCGGCATTGCCAACTGGAGCCATCCGATCACGGAGGAAGCCGAGTCCAGCTATGAAGAGATGCGCCGCGCGATCCCGCGGATGCAGAAGCTGGGGATCCGCATGGTCCGGATCATGAGCTTCGCCGTGCCCGACGAACTGAAGCCGAAGAGCTGGGATTTTGCGGACGAAGTCGTGCGCCGCGTGAGCACCATCGTGAAGATGGCGGAAGACGCGGGGATCGTCTGTCTGCATGAGAACTGCATGAACTGGGCGGGGCTTTCCTTCGAACATACGCTGTATCTGCTGGATCATGTGAAGTCTCCGGCGCTGCGCCTGGTGTTCGATACGGGCAATCCCGTGTTCAACCGGGACATCCGCGGGGAAGCGCCGTATAAATGGCAGTCCGCATGGGAGTTTTACAAAAACGTACGGGAATTCATCGCCCACGTGCACATAAAGGACTGCTATGTGAACGAAAAAAATGAACCGGTCTTCACCTTTGCGGGCGAAGGACGCGGCGATGTGGAACAGATCCTCCGGGATCTCTATGCGACCGGATACGACGGCGGGATCTCCATCGAGCCGCACGTGGCCACCGTTTTCCATGCGAAGGAAGGCGAAGACCAGGCGGAGGCAATGAAGAAGTACCGCTACGATTCGTATGTGAAGTACGGACGCGGACTGGAAAGCATGGTCCGGAAAATCGGTTTCGTCCCGGCGTAAAAATGACCGCATTGTTTCAGGACATGACCTGGCTGCAGGTGGCGGCGCTGTGCTGCAGCGCCGTACTGATCGGAATCAACAAAACGGGGATCCCGGGACTCGGTCTTCTGCCCGTGGTCATTCTCACGGGAGTCTTTCCCGCCGGATTCTCCACGGGGCTCCAGCTGGTCATGCTCTGCACGGCGGACCTGATGGCCGTCGCCTACTACCGCCGGTGCGCCGACTGGCATCTGGTGCTCCGTCTGCTGCCCTGCACGCTGGCGGGTCTGGGACTGGGAGCATGGGTCCTCACGTTCTGCGGAGACGTGGAGCTGAAACGCGGGATCGGCGTCATCATTCTGCTTCTCTCGGCGCTCTCCCTCGTCCGGAGAAAATACTGGAAGCCGGACAAGGTTCCCAACACACTGCCGTTCGTGGCGGCGGTGGGACTGGCGGCGGGATTCACCACGCTGGTGGCCAATGCGGCGGGACCGGTCATGGCGCTGTATCTTCTGGCCATGCGTCTGCCCAAGGAGAAATACGTGGGGACGTCCGCCTGGTTCTTCCTGATCATGAACTACATCAAACTGCCCGTATTCATCTGGGAGGGGCGCATCACGATGGATTCGGTACTGACGGCTCTGCCCATGGTGCCTCTCCTGATCGTGGGCGCGATCCTGGGGATCCTCGTTCTGAAAAAGCTCTCCCTCACGCTGTTCGAACGGATCATCGAAGTGCTGGTAGTGCTCTCGGCATTCCGCCTTCTTTTCTGAAAAATCGATCGTCCCTTCTTGAAAAGTCCTGTTGTTCGGGTATAGTACGGCATTCGGAAAACAAGGTGAAATATGATCCTCCCCGCGGAACATACGGACGAATGGGAACGCACTGTCTCTGAAGTGTCCGCAAAAACAAAGGAATTCTTCTCTCCGGATACGCCGCTGAAGCGTGCGGCCGAACTCGGGGGCCGTCCGTACGAACGGCGGATCCAGCAGGAACAGATGGCGTTTGCCGTGGCGGACGCCATGGAAAAGGGACGGAATCTCTGCGTGGAGGCGCCCACGGGCGTGGGCAAAAGTTTTGCCTATCTGATCCCGGCCATCTATCACGCCCTCACCATGCACAAGGCCGTCCTGATCACCACGGAGACCATTCACCTGCAGGAACAGCTGGTAAACCGGGATCTGCCCTTCCTCCGAAAACTGCTGGGGCTGGATTTCACCTTCGTCATTGCCAAGGGACGGGCGAACTATCTCTGCAAACGGCGTCTGGCCCTCCTGCGCGGCGCGGGCGGGAACGACTATCTGCCCATGCAGACCGCGGGGCCGGATCTGGAACGGCTCGCCGACTGGGCGAGAGAAACGGAAGACGGAAGCCGGTCGAGCATACCATTCCGTGTGGAGCCGCAGCTGTGGCCCTGCGTCTGCAGCGAAGCCTCGACCTGCCGGGGGCAGAAGTGCGCCGATTTCCACAACTGCTTTTACTGGAAGGCGCGGAAACTGTGGGACAAGGCAGACCTGGTCGTTACCAATCATGCGCTCTTCTTTACCGATCTGAAGATCCGGGAGATCGAACATGAAGAGAGCTGTCCGCTGCCCCCGTACTGCGCCATCGTCTTCGATGAAGCGCATACCATGGAGGACAACGCAGCGGAGCATCTGGGACTTCATGTGAATTCGTATTCCGTACGATATCTTCTGAACCGTCTGTTCAATCCGGCCAATGGAAGGGGACTTCTGTCCCGTCCGGGCGCCGCCTCCATGGCGCTCCGCGGCATGATCGGCCGCGTTCACGAATCGGCGGCGGGATTCTTTGCTCAGTTCGAGGAAAGCCTGAGCCGTCAGTCCGACGAATGTCTGCGGATCTCCCGGCCGGGTCTCTTTCAGGATCCGCTTTCCCCGCTCTTTTCCGAGCTGGAATCCATGCTCCGGGATTATCTGGACGACGAGGAGGAAGAGAATAACGACAGAAAGACCGAACTCTCCGCCCAGCTGGAGCGCTGCACCGCCTGCCGGAGCGAGATCGAACAGTTCATTTCCATGTCCCTGCCTCAGCAGGTTTACTGGGCGGAAGCCCGGGGAGGCTCGCCCAGACAGGGAACTTCCACCGGGAATGTGGAACTTTCCAGCGCACCGCTGAATGTGGCCGAGATTTTGAACCGGATCCTTTTCACGAAGGAGATCCCCGTGATCCTGACCAGCGCCACGCTGGCGGTCCACGGATCGCTGGATTATTTTGTGCGGCGGATCGGATTTTCCGGCGGAGACGGTCTGATCCTGGACTCCCCCTTCGACTACAGAAAACAGGTGAAGCTTTTCCTCTCCCGGTCCATGCCCCTTCCCTCGGAACGGAATTTCAACGATGCAGCCTCGGACAACATCCGGGACTTCGTCCTCAGGACTCAGGGCCGCGCCTTCGTGCTTTTCACCAGTTACGGCATGCTGAAATACTGCGCGGAAAGACTGCACCGCTTCTTTCTGGCGTCCGGGATCCGTCTGCTGATCCAGGGCGACGCCCTTTCCCGCTCCGCCATGCTGGACGAGTTCAAGAAAGGGAGGCATTCGGTGATATTCGGGGCGACCAGCTTCTGGACCGGAGTGGATGTGCCCGGCGAAGCGCTCTCCAACGTGATCATCACAAAACTGCCCTTCTCTGTGCCGAGCCATCCTCTCATCGCGGCCCGGTGCGAACGGATCCAGCAGGAGGGCGGAAATCCGTTCCGCGATTATTCGATTCCGGATGCCGTGCTGAAATTCCGTCAGGGGATCGGACGGCTGATCCGTTCGAAAACGGACACGGGGATCATCGTGGTTCTGGATCCGCGTGTCCTTTCGAAACAATACGGGAGGCTGTTCCTGGAGTCCATCCCGCCCTGTCCCGTGGAATACTTCTGAGGGAAAACTGCCCGAAACGGACAGGCTGCTTCGTCAAAGAAGAGACTGATAGTAGGAGACCGTCTCCTGATCCTGCAGGACCTCATCGGGCGTACGATTGGGCTTGATCCCGGCCTGGATGCGCCGGATGATCTCTTCGACGGCCCGGCGGAAGTTGCCGTCCCGCGCGGAAAGATGGAGCATCAGCATGGCGTGCTCGTCATCCTTTTTGATCTTCATGCCCGGATCGCCCTGGAAAAGGAATCCGGCATACGCATAGTCGGCATAGGGGCTGAGCCCGATGGACCGGAAGATCATGGTGAAATCCTCGGCCGTGCGGACCTTCTTGCCGGAAAGGGCATCCGCGTACTGACGGAAGAAATCGCTCTTTTCCAGCTTCAGATCCTTCATGAGAAGCTCCTTCCGGTACTGCTCGCTCTTTGCGGCGTCCGCGGGGATCCCGGCCAGCCGGTTTCCGTCGCGGTACGACTGGATCAGGAACTCCAGCGCGTCCATGTTTCCCCGGCCGGCGGCTTTCTCCGCATAGAGGCGCGACTTTTCCAGGGAGAATTCCGGATTCTCCAGGCCGCCCTCACGGTAGAGCTGGGAGATATTCCACAGCCAGACGGGATTTTCCTCTTCCGGATAGGAGAGCATGGCCCGAAGAAGAGCGGCGGACTGCTTCGCCGTCCGGCGGGAACTTTCGATGCCGGAGATGAAATCGATGACGGCCGGAGGATATCCGGTGTTGGCGGCCATGCGCAGTCTCTCACGATACTGCTTGGGATCACCGCCCGCCGCGAGATATTCCTTCGTCTTCAGATAAAGATCCTTGTCCTGGAACTGCTCACCCGTATCGCTGTCGATGAATCTCCGGGCATCCGCGTACTGTTCCGCATTCATGAGATAGAAAAAGTAGGTGTCCTTCCAGCGCCGGATCTCCGCCTCGTCCTTGTTCTCCGCGGAGGTCAGTGCGTCGAGCCGCTTCTTCGCCTGCTCGGCAAGGCGGGCGGCCGCCCGGACGCGCGTCCCGGGATCCTGAAACGCCTGCCGATAGTACTTCCCCACGATAACGGGATCCTGAGCGAGCCCGAACAGCCCCTTGTCATGGAAATCGGCGAGACGCATGGCGGCCTCCGGATTCCCCTGACTCACCGCACGGCGGAAACACGCCAGCGCCCTCGTCCGCTGCTGCGGGAAAAGTCCGCCGGTGAACAGATTGTCCGCCAGGATCATGGTGGCGATCCGGTCGCCGGCCTGGGATTTGCGGTCGAGATAGGCGGCGAAAGCGTCACGCATCTTGTTCTGGGCCAGGAAGGAGTCCACCCGGCCCGGATCCGAAGGTTCCATGTCGGCCAGACAGATCTCGTACAGGAGCTCGAAGACAGGCTCCCGGTCCTTGCCCTTGTTGAAGTTGCGGAGGACGATGAACCGGGCATCCGAATTCCCGATGGAAGCCAGACGGTAGAACTTCTGGGCCCGCACGGTATCCACATGCGTGCCCCGGCCGGTCTCGTAACAGTATCCGAGCAGATAGAAGACCTTGAACTTTTCCCGAATCGTGAACTCGCGGGAGGGATGCACCTTGATCAGATCCTGCAGATAAGGGAAGGCGAGCTGCTGATTGCGGAGAACTTTGCTGGAAAGATGAAATTCCGCCAGCTCCAGCTTCGCCCGGGCATGGCCGAATCCGGCAGCACGGCCCAGAAGATCCTGATACTCCGCATCGTTGGTGGCGGCATCAGGATACAAACGTTTCTCGCGGGCCAGCCGGGCCAGTTCGTAGTTGGCGTTGGCGGCAATGCTTGCATTGCCGCTCTCCGCGCGGGTACGCAGGAACTTGATCCGTTTGGCCAGGGGCCCCTGGGCACAGAGGTCCGCCGAAATCAGACAGAGAGCGAGGAGAAGCAGAATTCGTTTCAGCATACAGCGACTTCCTTTCGAGACTCGGTTCAAAGGACGACGGACACGCCGCTTTCCCGGAGATACTGCTTCAGGGCAGGAATCTCGATCATGCGGAAATGGAAAACGGAGGCCGCCAGAAGAATGGAGGCGCCCGCCTTCACGGCATCCAGAAAATGCTCTTTGGTTCCGGCTCCGCCCGAGGCCACGATCCGGGCGGAACAGGCGGAGGCAAGACAGCGGATCAGAGGCAAATCATATCCGGTTTTCGCCCCGTCGCCCGCCTTGCTCGTGGGCAGGATCACGCCGACTCCGAATCCGTCGATCCGCTTCGCCCACTCCAGGGCATCGAATCCCGTGGCCGTCCGCCCGCCGTCGATGTACACTTCGTATCCCGAAGGAAGAGAGGGATTGACATCCACGTCGATGGCGGCAGTGATGCGGTCCACGCCGAACGCGCGGATCAGATCCGGCAGGAGATCCGGCTTGCGGAACGCGGCGCTGCTGACGGAAATTTTGTCTGCGCCGGCGGCCAGA
Organism: Lentisphaeria bacterium; assembly: GCA_017615635.1. Lineage (GTDB taxonomy): Bacteria > Verrucomicrobiota > Lentisphaeria > Victivallales > UBA1829 > RGIG8244. Next base: position 17,046 of record JAFZZR010000176.1, on the reverse strand, counting down.
ACGGCTTCCGCCGACGACACATCCGAAATTCCGCCGCCCACCGTGAAGGGGACCGTGGAAACAGCCGCGACGTCCCGGACAACGGAGAGAAGAGTGCCCCGGTTCTCCACCGTGGCGGTGATATCCAGAAGCGCGAGCTGATCGGCGCCGGCACCGCAGTAGGCCCGGGCGCAGGCCACGGGATCACCCGCATCGGTGATATCCACAAAGTGAACGCCTTTCACAACACGTCCGTTCTGCATATCCAGACACGGCATGATCTCAACGGGATACTTTTTCATCATCTCTCCTTGCTTTCGTCGATAACACACGCAGGATTCCTGCTTACCGGAAACTTAATATGTTTTCAGCGATATTGCAAGTTTTTTTTTTAACTTTTTCGCCGTTTTTCCACGGAATCAGGCGGAAACGGACCGGTTTTGCGGCCGAATCAGCGAAAATTGTCGAAATCGGATTCGTTCTACCTTGAAAAGCAAAAGAAGAACGGATATATTATGTTGATTTTTCGCAGCGTGAGGACACCGTCCCCGTATAAATTTTCTGGACAGGAAAGAGGAGAATATCCATGGAAGAACATGTGAATCCGATGATGACGAAGATCTGGCAGGCTGTCTGGGCACGAAAACGCGGATTGGCATTTTGTGCTGTTGTCTCCCTCGTACTCCTGGTCATTCTTTCCACGGCAATCAGCCTCATCGTTCCCAAGGTGACCTGTTACGATCAGGACGTTCAGATATTTCTGACGAAGAACGCTCAGAATTTCTACATTTATCCCAACGAACAGCTGTTTTCTCCCTCCGATGTCATCAGCCCGGAGGTGCTTCACAGAGTGTATGAGGAGTGCAAGCTTCAGGATTGCATCGAATACGAGGATTTCACCCCGCTTTTCTCCTTTGCGAACGTAATAAGGGAGAAACAGTTCCTTGACGAAAAATATGCGAAAGCTCTCCAGCGCCGCAACATCACCGGTGCAGATATCGAAAAACTTGAAAGCAAGTACAGAGAGGATTTGGCAAATCTGGATCAGGGCATGTTCTGTCTCTCCTTCCGGAAAACCGCCCGGATCCCGGATAAGGTTGCGGAGGGCATCCCTCTCAAGGTCCTTGAGACATGGAAGAAAATCTACCAGGTCCGGAATGGCCGGCTTCCTCTGAACGCACTGACGTCGACAATGAAAAAAGAGCTGGGTACGGAATCCGTGAGCAACCCGCTGATCGCCGTGGACCGGGCCATCTACTACAAGGAACAGATGCAGGCGTTCTGCCTGGCACTGAAGCAGGCTCTGGGAACGAGACGGCTGATACTGCCCGAAACCGGTGAAACGCTGGATGATATTCTGGAACGGCTCACCTATATCCGGAACTGCCAGCTGGACATCCTTATGCAGATGGTCATAGAAAGTCAGTCTCTCCGGGGAGTCTGGGACGAACTCTTCATTTCGGGAAAGATCCGCAATCTGGAAAAACAGCTGGCGGAGGCGGAACGGAAAAGAAACAGCATTGAGAACGCGTTGGTTCAGCTGGGCGGCGGGGCGAATGCATCCGCCGGAGCGAGCAGTGGAAAGGCGGCGGCCGGCGAGACACAGCTGAATTTCGATGCCTCCTTCTTCGAACAGTTGTCGCTGCTGATCCGGAACGATATCATGAACAGGCAGCGGGGAAGCCTGGCGAACCAGTACAACGAGAAAGGGCTCGAAGCGGCTCAGCTGACCTCGGAACTGGAATATTACACCGGATTGAAAAAACAGCTGGCCGTTTCCAAATCGCAGAAAGTCGACAAGGCCGCCTTCACCGCTCAGTTCCAGAATGCGGTCGATGCAATGGTTCAGACCGCAAAGCAGCTCGATCAGTTCAAATCTCTTATTTTGGACTGCGAAATATCCGACACCCTGTTCTATCGTCCGTCCGGACCGACCTGCATCACACAGTCCTCCGTCATTTCCAGGGCAACGCTTGCGGCCACGGTGTTCATGCTCTGGATCCTGATCAACTTCTGTACGATCCTGATCGCCTGTCTGCCCGCCTTCCACGCGGAGAAAAAATAAGCGGGGATAAGCAAGTCGCCCCGCTTTATTACAAGAACAGGTTCAGAATTCCGCCCAGGATCGCGGCTCCCAGCAGCGTGAGGACGGGTCCCGCTTTTTTCCTGCCGGCGTTGACGGCCAGAGCGGCCAGAAAAACAAGGACAGCCGGCCAGGAAATGCCCGGGCTCGGCACGGAATTTGACCAGAGTCCTTTGAGTTCCGAGGTAAACACGCTGGATTCCGCAAAAAAGATCACGGCGGCGGCGATCAAACCAAGCGTGGCGGGCCGGATCCCGTACAGGATATCCTGGATCCGCCTGTTCCGCCGGAACGCCAGAAAAAAGACCGCCGCCAGCGTCACCAGGATCAGGGAGGGAGTCGCAACGCCCAGAGTCCCCGCCAGAGCCCCGGCCAACCCCATCTGACGGTATCCGATATAGGTGGCGGCGTTCAGTCCGACGGGACCCGGCGTGATCTGTGCCAGCGCCACCATGTTGGCGAACTCCTCCGGGGAAATGAAGGCATGCCGCACCACCAGTTCGTCCTGAAAGAGCGGGATCATGGCATATCCGCCCCCGAAGGTGAAAAGGCCGATCTTGGCAAACAGAAGATAAAGCGTGAAAACGTTCATGATTTCCGCTCCTCCTCTTCTTCACGGGGCGTCCGGACGATCCATCCGGCCAGCCCGGCCAGCGCAATGACCAGCGCCGCATTCACCTGAGGAAGAAAAACGAAAACCAGAAACGCAAGGACGGCAACCGCGACGGGGAATGCCCGCTTGAGAAGTTTCTTCCCCAGTTTCAAGGCGGAAAGCAGGATCAGCGCGCAGACGGCGGCCCGGACGGACCGGAAGGCGGCGGAAACGGTCTCCTGTCCGGAAATGGTGGCGAAGCAGGAGGCAATGATCAGAATGGAGAAAAAGGGAGGCAGGATCACGGCCAGCGCCGCCGTGAACGCGCCGGGCAGCTTCGCCATCCGATACCCCATGATCAGGGCCATATTCACGGCAATGATGCCGGGCATGGACTGCACAAGCGCCACGGTATCGACCATGTCCTCTTCCGTCAGCCACCGGCGCTTCTCAAGAAATTCCCGCTCCATGACGGGGATCATGGTCAGGCCGCCGCCCACCGTCACGGCAGAAATTTTGAAAAAGACGGCGAAAAGGACGGGAAGCCGGGGCCGGTCAAAGCTTTTCGGAGTCTCCATGGGAAATTCCCGGGAAAAAGTCTTCGGACTGGCCGGCATCGGCGGGTTCTTCTTCATCGGCAGCTTCCTGCCACCGGACCTTGCCGCCGCTCCGGGAGAGGACTTCGATTTTCTTCTTCATGCTTTCGAGTTTTGTCCGGCAGACGGCGGCCAGCTTCTGGGCCTCCTCATAACGGCGGATCATCTGTTCCAGGGGGACGCTTCCTGCCTCCATCTGGCGGACATGCTCCTCCAGACGGGCCAGCGCCTCCTCGAAAGGCATGTCGGAAGGGCTGGTTCCGGACGTCTTCGCTTCTTCGTTATTCATGAGCCGATTCCTTTTCGTTTGTATGTGGGGACTCCTCCGGCTCTTCTCCGATCAGCCGGAGAGATTCGGCAACTCGTTCCACCGGAAGTCCCACGATGTTGGAAAAAAGACCGTCGATCCGTTCCACCAGCATATCGCCCTGCTCCTGGATCCCGTAGGCGCCGGCCTTGTCCAGAACGTTGACCCGCGACATGTAGAGTTTTGCCGTGTCGATATCGAACGGACGGAACCAGACGCCCGTGCAGTCCGTGAAGATGATGCGGATGTTCCGCGACGCATTACGGATGCAGACGCCGGTAAGCACATTATGCCGTTTCCCGGAGAGCAGCATGAGGATCCGCAGCGCGTCATCGGGATCCGCGGGCTTTCCCAGGATCATGCCGTCCAGTTCCACCACGGTATCGGCTCCGATCACGGTCGATTCCGGATGACTCGCGGCCATGAAATCCGCCTTCCGCTCCGCATTGCGCAGTGCAACGTCCGGAGCCGTACCGGGGACGGCGGGAAGCTCTTCCACGGAAGCGGGAAGAACTTCGAACCGGAATCCGGCCCGGTGCAGAAGGTCGGCACGCCGGGGCGAAGCGGATGCAAGGATCAGCGACATGAAGCCGTCTCCTTCATCACCGCCAGGATCTCCGCCGGAGTCGTGGTGGCCGTGCCTATTTTTCCTACGACGATCCCGGCCGCCTGATTGGCGATCATGGCCGCTTCCTGCTCGGATGCGCCGGCGGCACGGCAGAGCGTCAGAGTCGAGATCACGGTATCGCCTGCACCGGAAACGTCGAAAACTTCCCGGGCGACGGTGGGGATCACCAGCAGCTTCCTGTGCTTCCGGAAGAGCGCCATGCCCTGGTGTCCCAGCGTGATAAGCAGGGAATCGGGAGACCATCCCTTCAAAAGGATGTCGGCGACTTCCCGGAGGGCGGCATCCTGCTCCACGCTGTCGGCGGGATCGGTGCAGTACTGTCCGGCAAGGCCGAAAGCTTCCATGCGGTTGGGCGTCATGAGGGAAAGACCGCGAATGCACATGGGATGTCCGGGATGGGGATCCAGCGAGGTATAGACGCCGCAGCGCCGGGCCTCATCGGTGAGGCGCTGAAGCATGTCGGCGTGGAGCAGACCTTTCGCATAATCTTCGAAAATAAGCGCATCGAACCGCCCTTTCCGGATCCCCGTGAGAAGGCGGCGCTCCAGGCGCTGCAGCACTCCGCCGCCGATGGGATGAGTGTCTTCCACATCCATCCGGACGACCTGCTGTCCGGAGGCGATCACCCGCTGCTTGATGGTAGTCCGGCGGGTGGGATCGGTAATCACGCCGTCGATGGATATTTTACCCTTGCGCAGGAGAGTGCGCATAGTCTCCGCATGAAGGTCATCGCCGACCACGCCGAACGCAAAAACCTTGGCCGCAGGCGCAAGCGAGGTCAGGTTATGCATGACATTGGCGGCGCCGCCCAGCCGTGTTTCCTGGGAACGGACCCGGAGAACGGGCACCGGAGCTTCCTGAGACAGACGGCTGGCGGTCCCGCTGATGTACGTATCCAGCATCAGATCGCCCACGACGCCGATCCGCACTTGATTCATGGCCCGGAATATCTCGGACAGACGGGCTGCGGAAATCTTCATATTCATCACTCCTTGATCTCTTTTCTCAGTGCACGCATCAGAGAATCCGTGTCGATCGTCTCCTGAACCGTATAGTATCTGGGCGGACGCTCCTTCCAGCGCCGGAGCACAGCCTCATACTGCCCGAAGATGCGTTTCAGCTGAAAGATCTGCTTCAGACTCAGCTGATCCAGGGAATCCCGTGTGTACATGGCCAGCTGATCGGTAACGCTGCGGACGGTAGCGACCTCGCCGCTCTGGATATCGGAATCGGTATGGACGCGGGAAATTTCCTTCCGGAGCATATCGAGCTGGGAACTCATTTCCAGCTTGGCCACGTGAAACTCGAACGCCTTTCGCTTTTTCAGCAGACTGGGCACCACCAGAGTCAGAAAAAGCTGAAAAAACACCAGAAGAAGAAAAAGGCCGATGGCAAAACCCGTGACGATATCCCGCCGCCTTTTGACGGAATACCGGGCTTTCAGCTCTTTGCGTGACGGCGTTCCCATATTCAGCGGCTCCAGGGAAGTTCCCACTCGCCCCGCTCATAGAGGGAGTAGAGAGCCGTGGCAATGCCGGAAAGCTCGCCCGCTTTGCCGCCCAGTTCGCTGGGTACGACGCGGCAGGCCTTGTTCATCTGGGGCCAGCAGTACGCCGGGATCCGGGCCAGCAGGGGATCCATGAAAAGAGAGCCGCAGTGGACCGCGATGGTCCCCAGCGCGATGACGGCGGGATTGAAGACATTCATCAGCATCCCCATGGCCTGCGCGTTCCGTTCTATCATTTCATCCCAGACGGACCGGGCGAAAGGATCGTTCTCCCGGACGGCCTGTGCCAGCGCCCGGACGGTAACCTTGGCGACATCGCCGCCCGCAGCCCGCACAATGGCGGAATCCGGCTGATCGGCCAGCTGTTTTTTGAGCCGGGTCTCAAGAGCGAGACCTCCGCAGAACGCCTCATAGCATCCACGGAGTCCGCAGTTGCATACCGGTCCCTTGACATCCAGCACCATGTGTCCGGCCTCGCCTCCGTAGAAGGACGCGCCCCGGAGAAGACGGCCGGACGCAATGATCCCGGCGCCGATCCCGGTGCTCATGGTCAGATAGATCATATCGTCGGTTTCCCGGCCTGCGCCGAAAAGCCATTCCGCCGTGCCGGCCGCGTTGGCGTCGTTATCGAAAAAGGCCGGTACGCCGAACTCGCGGGAGAGAAAATCGCGGATCGGCACATCGATCCAGCGGGGCATATTGTGCGGCTGCTGGATGACGCCGCTCCGGAAATCCATGGGCGACGGCGAATCGATCCCCAGCGCACGCAGATCGGACGCCTTGTACGATGACTCGGCCAGAAGTTTCCGGCCCGCCTCCGCCATTTCCGGGAGAACGTCATCCGGCGAACGGTCCCGGTTGTCCACCCGGGCGGAGTTGATGATCGTCCCGTCGCTGAGGGCGAGACAGACGGCGATTTTCGTGCCTCCGATATCGAATCCGAGGACGGGGAACGGCTTTTTCATAATGAAAACATCTCCGGTTTTGCAAAAATAACGAGATTTTTCAAAATATACATTGAAAAATGCGGAAAGGCAAAGTATTTTTCAAAGAAACACGCTTTTTTTAAAAAAACGGCGCACGGGCCGCGTCCGGGCGCCTTCAACAACTTCGAGGATTCTCCATGTCCATTGCCTTCTCTCTTCCGCCTCTGGCCACCAACGGATTCGTCTACGCTTTCAAAAACAGTGATTTCGTCGGTCAGAGCATCTGCGTGGGCCTGTTTCTCTTTTCCATCGTCATCTGGGTCGTCATGCTGGAAAAATGCATGACCCTGAAAAAGGCGGCAAGAGATACGGCCGAGTTCATCCGCCAGTTCAAGGAAAACAAAAGCCCCCTCTTCCTGAAAAATCAGGCGGAAAACGACCGCAGCCCAGCCGCACGCGTTTTCGAGGCGGCCTGCGCCCGGATCGATGAATTCCGGATCGAACTGCCCGGAAGCGGACGCCGCGCCCTGCGGGACGATGAACTGGAAGTGCTGAAAGGGACTGTGGAACAGGCCGTGGAAGAACAGATCGTGATGCTGGAAAAGAGGATGATCGTCATTTCGACCGCCGTCAGCGCGGGTCCCTTCCTGGGACTCTTCGGAACCGTCTGGGGCATTACGATCGCCTTCACCAACCTGGCGCTGATCGGCCGGGCGGACATACAGACTCTGGCGCCCGGCGTCTCCGGTGCCCTGCTGACCACCGTCATTGCCCTGTTCGTGGCCATTCCGTCCCTCGTTTTCTACAACATCATCAGTTCCCAGCTGAAAAACCTGACCGTGCGGCTGGACAACTTCGCCTCCGAGATCGTGGCTCAGTTCAAAATCGAACAGCTGGAGGCCATCCTTCAGGCCGGCAGGGAGCGGAAATAAGTCATGTCACGCCGCCGTTTCTCCCATCAGATCTATGACTCGATCAACGTCACTCCGCTGATCGACACCCTCTTTTTCCTCCTCATCATCTTCATGGTCACCGCGCCCCTCCTGGAATACACCGTGGAGGTCTCGCCGCCTCAGATGAACGCGGACAAGATGGAGCCGGATCCCGATTCCAAAATCGTCAACGTGAAGGAAGACGGCACCATCCTATTCGAACGGCGCACCGTTTCCGCCGACCAGCTCGTCAGCGAGCTCTCGGCCCTGGCCGCCCGGGATCCGAAAGAACCGATTTATCTCCGTGCCGACGGAAAACTGTCTTACGGGAAAGTCATGGAAGTCATGAAGCAGATCCGGCATGCCGGTTTTTCCAATGTGCTTCTCGTCATGGAGGAAGAACAGAAATGAACTTCACGCCGTTCCGGCCGGGTGAGCTGGCGGCCCATGGAATCGATCCGTACGACAGCCCGCCGCGCCGCAGAAAAATTTTCCTCGTCGTTCTGACCGCCCACGCGCTCCTGATCCTTGTGCCCCTGATCTGGCTGCACATCAGCAGACTGCTGGACCCGCCGAAGATCGTCATGAAGGTGGGCCTCGTCGATCTGCCCGAGGGAAATTCTCTGGACGTACCCAAGGATCAGACCGGCAAGCCCGAAAAGCCATCTGCAACGGCCGAACCCGAACCGGCGCAGCCTGTTCCGGAGCCCCCTGCCCCGGAACCTGTCAGAACGGAACCGACGCCTCCCAAGGTGGAGACGCCTCCCAAGGTGGAGACGCCGAAAGTCCCGGTAAAGGAGACCCCAAAGGTCAAACCGCCTCCGAAAAAGGTGGAACCGAAGAAGACGGAGCAACCCAAAAAGGCGGAACCGAAAAAGGAAGAGCCGAAAAAGCCGAAATATCTGCGGCCGGAAGACATCAAAAAGACAGGATCCCGCGTCAAGACGGAAAAGCCCGATCCCAAGGCGGAAGCGCAGCGGAAGGCGGCGGAGCAGGCACGGGCCGAGGCCGAACGGAAAGCGGCGGAAGCCCGCAGAGAGATTGCGGAAGGAGCCCGAAGTGCCGCCCGTCCCGTCTACGGCTCCATCGCGGGCGGTGAAAAGGGGATCCCCGCCACAAAAGAGTATTACGACTATATCGACGAGCTGAAGAGGACCGTGGAACAGCGGTGGAATCAGCCCAACTCCGTGGAACTGGAAGGACGCCGTCCCGAAGCAAAGATCACGCTCACCATCCGGAAGGACGGCACCGTGGAAAAAGCGGATTTCGCGCGGACCGGCATCCAGCCCATGGATCAGTCGCTGGAAAATCTTCGGTCCAGGCTGAAGGCCGTTCCCCCGCCGCCCCAGGCCTTGGAGATCGAGATCACGCTCCGCGTGAAGTAAAGGTGAGGGGAGGATCATGCCGCAGTTCCGCGTTCACTCCGAATACAAGCCGGCGGGCGATCAGCCCGATGCGATCCGTTCCCTCACGGAGGGTCTGAAGAAAGGGCTGCCCTTCCAGACGCTCCTCGGCGTCACCGGTTCTGGCAAGACGTACACTCTGGCCAACGTGCTGGAACGGCTCGAAACCACGAAGCCCGTTCTGGTCCTGAGCCACAACAAGACTCTGGCGGCCCAGCTGTACGGCGAATTCAAGGCGTTCTTTCCAGAAAACGCCGTGGAATACTTCATCAGCTACTACGACTACTATCTGCCGGAATCCTATATCCCGCAGACCGATACCTACATCGCCAAGGACGCCAGCATCAACGAAAACATCGAACGCCTCCGCCTCAGCACCACCGCCTCTCTGCTGGAACGGAAGGACGTGCTCACCGTGGCCAGCGTCTCCTGCATCTACGGTCTGACGGAACCGGCAAGCTACGACAGCATGAGCATCCATCTGAAAGCGGGCATGAGTCTGGACCGGGACGAACTGCTTCACAAACTCATCGCCGTTCAGTACGAACGCAACGACTATTCCCCGGAACGGGGCCAGTTCCGCGTCCGGGGCGATCATGTGGACGTCTTCCTCTCCCAGAAGGAGGAATTCCTGCGCCTGGATTTCTGGGGCGACACGCTGGACACCATCAGCCGATACGAGGTGAAGAGCGGAAAGGCGAAGAGCCGTCCGGACGAGGCGCTGATTTTCCCGGCGAAACACTTCGTCATGCCGCAGGAGCAGGTGGAGGCGGCGATCCCGGGGATCCTGGCCGAAATGAAGGAATGCGTCCGGAACTTCGAGGCGGAAGGAAAGCTGGTGGAAGCGCAGCGGCTTTATCAGCGTGTGAACTACGACGTGGAAATGATGCGCGAGATCGGCTACTGCTCCGGAATCGAAAACTATTCCCGGCATCTGGCCGGCCGGCCCGCGGGAAGCCGCCCGTACTGTCTGCTGGATTTCTTCGAAAAAGATTATCTGCTTTTTATCGACGAATCCCACGTGACGCTGCCTCAGCTGCAGGCTATGTACAAGGCCGACCGCAGCCGCAAGGAAATGCTGGTCAACTACGGTTTCCGTCTCCCCTCGGCGCTGGATAACCGTCCCCTCAAATTCGAGGAGTTCCTCAGCCTCATGGGCCAGACCGTCTTCGTTTCCGCCACGCCCGGTCCGTTCGAACAGGAACGGGCCGGAACAAACGTGACCGAACTCATCGTCCGCCCCACGGGCCTTCCGGATCCCCCGGTGGAGGTCCGCCCGCTGGGCTCGCAGATCGACGACGTCATGGAAGAGATCCGGCGCTGCACGGCACAGGGCGCCCGGTCCCTGGTGGCCACGCTCACAAAAAAGAGCGCGGAACGCCTGACCGACTATCTGGCCTCTCTGGGCATCCGGGTCAAGTATCTGCATTCGGAGATCGATGCCATCGAGCGCGTCCGGATCCTGAACGAACTCCGAAGCGGAGATTTCGACTGCATCGTGGGAATCAACCTCCTGCGCGAAGGGATCGATCTGCCCGAGCTTATGCTGGTGGCCATCCTCGACGCCGACAAGGAAGGATTCCTCCGCAGTTCGCGGTCCCTCATCCAGGTGGCCGGCCGCGCCGCACGAAACGAAAAAGGACGCGTGATCCTCTACGCAGACCATGTGACGGACAGCATGAAGGCCCTGATGGATATCACGGAAAGCCGCCGGAAGAAACAGATCGAATACAACCGGATCCACGGGATCGTGCCCCACTCCGTACGGAAGCAGCAGCGTGCCACTATCACGGACGTACTGGGCATCTCCGGAAAAACCGGCGCGAACCTCGCAAAGGACGCTCACGGACTCGCCCTCCGCGAGTCGCCCGGCGCCTACTTCACAAGCTCGAACGACAGCTCCCGTTCACAGAAACAGCCGATGCCCGCCCCGACGGAAGAGAATCTCGACGCCATCGTGGACGAGCTGGAAGCGGAAATGCTGGAGGCTGCGCAGAATCTGGAATTCGAACGCGCCGCGGCGCTGCGCGACCGGATCCGCGCCATCTCCGACGATCTGGACCGCGTTCCTTTTCTTCAGGATGCCAAAGCCGGAAAAAAGAAAACCGCCGGAACCGCAAAGAAGCGGACCGCCGGATCCTCCGTCCCCCCGCGCAAAAAACGGAAGGGGTAAATTCCGCCGCTTACAGACGGGCGATCTGTTCCGCCATCTTGTCGGCGAGAGCGGGATCCGGGAGGACGAGGTCCGGGAGGCGGCAGAACGGGATCATTTCGACCGTAAAGGGCCCGGAGTAACTGATTTTCCGGAACTCGTCGAACAGCTCCTCATAGTTCAAAACGCCCTTGAAGAGATCGTCGCCGTATCCGTGAAGGCCGCCGGCGGAGTCGGACTCCTCGAAATTTTTCAGATGCACAGCCTTGATGTAATTACCCAGGATGGCCGGATAATCCTGCGGACGTCCGTTGAGGCAGGCGTTTCCCGCATCGAAGTACATTCCGACAAAGGGAGAATCGATCTGATCGAGGAAAAGTTTCCACTCCATGGGGGAGAGGAGAAAACGGTTCCAGACATTTTCAAGTCCGATATTCACGCCGATCCGTTCGGCTTCGGGCGCCAGCTCCCGCAGGGCTTCCAGGGAGTTGTCCCAGACGGTCTTGTAGGGGAGAACGGGACGGGACGGATCCCAGGCAACTCTCGTGGCACCGGGAACGACCAGGATCGTTTCGGCGCCGATCCAGGAGGCGATGCGGAGGTATTTCCGGACGAAGCGCATGGCGGCCTTCTTCTCTTCGGGATCTACAGCGGCGAGGCTGCAGTTCCATCCCGTGCCGGAGGCCAGGGTGCGGAGGCCGATATTATGTTCGGAAGCAAAGGATGCGATTTTCCGGCATTCCTCTTCCGTGATGTCGGGAGAAATGACGTCACCGACCGTAAGTTCCACGCCGTCGAGTCCTTTTTTTGCGGCCCATTCTATGAACTCGAAGGGAGTCTTTTCCCCGGAGAAGCCGCCGAATACCCAGTAATTCAAAGCCTTGTACATCGTTTTGCCTCCTTAATAGTGAACGATCTCGGATTTGCCGGAGCGGACGGAAGCCCGTTCCGCCGTCACGACATGGAAGGAATCGAAGACAGACTGGGGAGTCTGGTATTTATCCGGAACGATCCCGTTTTTGACGCAGTCGATGAAGTAGCGCAGTTCCACATGCCATCCGGTAGTGGCCTCAACCTTCGGCGTTTCCACGGTCCCGTCGTTCCAGTAGATTTTGAATCCTTCGGACATGAACTGGACGGTCGCCTTCTCGCAGATGGCCTGAAAAGACATCTCGAAGGGCGTGGACGCGGGAGCACCCCAGCCGCCTTCCGATTCGACCAGCATTCCGTTTCCGTAGTCGTAGACCGTGATGACGTGGTCGATCCCGTTATTCCGGCTGACTATGCAGCGGCCGAAGGACGACACGGCACGGGGCCGTCCCAGCAGATGCACGATGAAGTCGGTATCGTGGGTATGCAGGTCGAGGATCGCGCCGCCGGACCGTTCGCCGTCCAGGAACCAGTCTTCCCAGTGACCGTCCCCCACGGAAGGGGAAAGCCGGCGGAAGGTGGCGGAGAGGACATTGCCGAAGTCGCCCTCCCGATACCGGGCGCAGAAGTGTTCATATTCGGGCCATGCGCGAATGCAGAGGCCGAAATTGATGAAGGTCTTCGCCTCGGACACGGCTTTCCGGATCCTGGCAAATTCCTCCTCGTTCCGGCAGAGCGGTTTTTCAGAAAAGACATGTTTCCCCGCGGCCAGCGCAGCAACGATGAGATCCGCATGAAACTCCGTGGGCGTGCAGATATCCACCACATCCACCCGGGGGTCACGGATCAGGTCGAATCCGGACTCGTAGACATGGATCCCGGAGAGATCCAGAGGCTTCGAGCTGTCCAGATCGCCCAGATTGGCGGAGACGCTTGAGATGTCGCCCCTGCGTTTTGCCTCATCCACATCGGCCAGCGCCACGATTTCGGTGTCGGAGTTGGCCTTGTGGATCCCGAAGTGCGTGGTTCCCATGAACCCGAGACCGATCAAACCGATTCTGACTTTCTGCATTTTCTGTTTTCCTCCGTTGTGTGAAAAAATATTGTGAATTTGTGTTTTATTATACTTGAAATTTCTGCTTCCGGCAATAGATTAAACGGCAATTATATGGATAATTCAGCAAAAGTGTGCATAAAAGGATAATGAATCATGGAGCATCCGTTTTCACTCAACCTGATCCTGAAGGAGCAGATCCAGAAGCTGCTGGACGATTTCGCCACGGTCATGAGGATCCACATCGTGCTGTTCGGAAGCGACGGATCCGTGCTGAGGCGCGGGCGCGAGGAGGGCTGTTCCGATTACTGCCGTCTGATGCAGACGCATATTTTCTCCCCGGGCCACTGCTCCGAGCTGGATCAGCAAATGGAATCGAAATGCGCCCGGACGGGACAGTGCGAGAGTTATCTGTGTCATGCGGGGCTTTGCGAGGCTGTGATGCCGATCCGTGCGCCGGGCGGACATCTGCTCGGGTATCTGATGTTCGGGCAGTTCCGCACCATGGAGACGCTCCCGGATTTTCTGCGTGACAGGAAGGTCGGGCGCCGTCTCCGGAGCGAGGCCGGCAAAAGATATTTCGAGCTTCCCTACTACTCGGAGGAGGCGGTCCGGAACATCTCCGGCCTGCTGGAGCTGCTGGTGGATTACATTGTCCGGTGCGAGCTCGTGACGCTGGGCGGGGATCCGGTTTATACGAGGCTGTGCGACTGGATCGAAAAGAATTTCCGTTCGAAAGTTACGGCATCACAGGCGGCGAAGGCCATCGGGCGGAGCGTGTCGGGCATGACCCACGCCCTGCGTGCCGGCGGACACAAGAGTTTTGTGGCCCTGCTGACGGAACGCAGGCTTGCGCACGCGGAGATGCTTCTGGTGGAGAATCCGGACATGACTCTTTCGGAAGCGGCCTCGCTCTCCGGATTTCAGGATCCGTTCTACTTTTCCCGCGCATACAGAAAAAGCCGGGGCTGCACACCGGGCGAATACAGAGTCCGGCATTCGAAACGGCAGCAGGAACGGTCAACCCCTCATGTCCGAGGGGTCAGGACATAGTTCTTCAGAAAAAGGACCGGATCGTACGAGCGTTTTGCCTGACGAAGTCCCGGGATCCCCAGGTCCTGCTCCCGGTTGAGCAGCCTTGCCCGGCCGATCAGATGCCGTGCCGATTCGGAGGTTATGAACTGGGAAGCGCCTTTGAACCGGCGGTCGGCCTTCTCGAACGGCTCGCCCCAGACATGATCATTGATCGGACAGAGCATGGAAAACGCGGCGAGCTGCTCTCCGCAGATCACGGCAAGAAAGTCCATGCCCAAGTCGCGCCAGTGCCGGAACGCCCGGTCCAGGGCATCGGCCTCGCGCTGAAGCTCCTGCGATCCGGGCGGCTCCTGTCCGGCGAACCATTCGGCGGACAGCTGCCGGGCGGCGGGGATCCGTGCCGAATTATTGACCTCGACCCTGTGATCGGGGAAATTCCGCTTGAACTGGGCGATCATGTTGCGTTTTCTGGAAAGGAATTCTCCGGGGAGAAAGGCCAGACGCTCCACATCGTACAGATACTCTCCGAACTCATCCGGCATCACGTCCGCACGAAAGGATTTCTCCAGATCCGGAAGACGCTCCAGCGTTTCCCTCCGGATATGATGAAGGATCCCGGAGTGACCGGCCCGCTGCATTTCGCCGGAAACGGCCAGACAGTCTTCCGTCCGCATGGGCCGTCCGGTTTCGGCCAGGAGAAGCATATCGTTGGTCTCCATCCAGAGGCAGAGGAGGCCGTCGAACATCGTCCATCTCGTGTGATAGCTTCCGCACCAGTTGAAGAGATTGGAAAAGGCGAATTCGCAGCTCTGCTCCGGCGAGGCGAGAAGCGCCGTCTCCACCACCGCACGGTCCGCCAGCTCCAGCGGCCGGAGATCTTCGAAGCGGAATACGTCGCTCATGATTGTCTACCCCTCCTCCGGAAGACGGTACGGCACATACCCTTCCATCACGCGGAACTCCGTGGCCTGATAGAACGGCTCCGTGCCCGGCGCACCCGCAAGCACGATCCAGTCCACGCCCAGGGACCGGAGATGCCCGGAGAGACGGCGCAGGACCTCCCCGCCGATCCCCTGTCTCCGGTATGCGGGATCCACCACGAGGTCCAGCAGATAAGCATCGCTGACGCCGTCCGACAGAGCGCGCATGGATCCCACCAGGCGACCGGCTTCGTTGAAGGCACCGCAGAAAAGAAAGGAGCCCGCGATCAGTCGGCGGATCCGATCCGGCGTATCTTCGGGGCCGATCCACCCCGCGGTCCGGTAAAGGGAGACGAGCTCCCCTTCCGGCGGGTCGCGAAAGAGACGAAAGGAAATCCCCGGCGGGTTCATTTCATATCATTTCATGTTGTCCACGACGGCGTTGGCGAATCCGGAGCAGGAGAGCTCCGTGGCGCCCTCCATGAGCCGGGCGAAGTCGTAGGTGACTTTCTTCTGGCGGAAGGTCTCCTCGATGGCGGAGACGATCACGTCGGCGGCCTCGTTCCAGCCGATATGACGCAGAAGCATCTCGCCGGAAAGCGTCAGGGAGCAGGGATTGACCTTATCCATGCCTGCGTACTTGGGCGCCGTGCCGTGGGTGGCCTCGAAGATTGCCATGCCCGTTTCGTAATTGATGTTCGCGCCGGGCGCAATGCCGATCCCGCCCACGCAGGCCGCCAGCGCATCGGATACATAATCGCCGTTCAGGTTCATGGTGGCGATCACGTCGTATTCCGCGGGCCGGGTCAGGATCTGCTGCAGGAACGCGTCGCAGATGCAGTCCTTCATAAGGATCTTTCCTTCCGGAGCCTTGAAGTCGCAGTCCGGGCCCACCGCCACCTTGTCGGCGAACTCCCGGCGGCCCAGCTCATATCCCCAGTCCTTGAAGCCGCCCTCGGTGAACTTCATGATGTTCCCTTTGTGCACCAGCGTCACGCTCTTGCGGCCGTTGGCAATGGCATAGCGGACGGCGGCCCGGACGAGCCGCTCGGAGCCCTGACGGGACACGGGCTTGATCCCGATGGAGCTGGTCTCGGGGAACCGGATCTTGGAAACGCCCATCTCCTCCTGAAGGAACCTGATGACTTTCTGCGCCTCGGGCGTACCCTGCATCCACTCGATCCCCGCGTAGATGTCCTCCGTGTTTTCCCGGAAGACCACCATGTCGGTCAGATCGGGATTCTTCACGGGCGAGGGAACGCCGGGGAAGTGCCGGACAGGCCGCAGGCAAACATAGAGATCCAGCTTCTGCCGGAGCGTGACGTTGAGGGAACGGAATCCCTTGCCCACAGGCGTGGTCAGCGGTCCCTTGATGGATACACGGTAACGGGATATGGCGTCCAGCGTCTCCTCGGGCAGCCAGGTGCCTTCCCCGTAGACGGCATTGGATTTTTCCCCGGCATACACTTCCAGCCAGTCGATCTTGCGCCGGTCGCCGTAGGCCTTCCGGATCGCCGAATTCCAGATGTGCATGCTCGCCCGCATGATGTCCGGCCCCACGCCGTCGCCTTCGATGAACGTGATCACCGGATTGTCCGGGACGGTGAGAGTTCCGTCCTTTGCAACGGTTATAGCCTCGCCGGATGCTTCTCTGATTTTGTCGTATGCCATGATCGGTCTCCTGTAAAGTGAAGGGTTCTTTTTGATTCTGCGCCGGGCATGACGGTAATATACCTCGCCGCACCGCGCTTTTCAATCCTTTTTTCCGCATCCGCTCCGATATTGTGCGTTGTAAAGTTAAACGCACGCAGAGGAGAGCGGGAAGTGCATTTACTCTTACAAAGGGATGCAGGTGCATTTAGTCTTACAAAAAGGAAAGGGTGCATTTAGTCTTACAAAACTGGATGGATGGGTCAGGATGCGGCATAGTAAGAGGAGATGGTCCCCCCTCCGGAGGGGGGAAGTGCATTTAGTCTTACAAATTTTCAGGAGGAGAGCAATGTCGCATCTCACGAAACAGGAACGCTGCAAGATCGAGAATTTTCTTCTTGCCGGCGTTACG
>JAFZZR010000175.1 GCA_017615635.1 Lentisphaeria bacterium | reverse complement strand
TTTGCGATCAGATCCTGAAAAAACATGTCGTTTTCTCCTATTGTTGCTTTTGAACATTTCCGCCTGAACAGCGGACCGGTTTCTACGGTATGTAATAGAGCACAGTTTTCAGAAAAATCAAGCGATAACCGATAAAAACCGGCTCCGTTTTGACCATTTTCAGAAGCGGGTCATCCAGCGGAGACACTCCTCCGCCCAGGGATGTCCCTTGAACAGCCCCTGTCCGTGCGGACCTTTTTCGTAGATGTGCAGTTCGAACGGCACGCCGGCTTTTCGCAGAGCGTCCGCATAGAACACGCTGTTTTCGCACGGCACGGCCATATCTTCCATGGTGTGCCACAGGAAAGTGGGCGGCGTCTGGGCGGAGACGAGGCGCTCCTGACTCAGGAAGCCGCAGGTCTCTTCGGTGAAATCCTTCACCCCGAGAAGATTCAGGAACGAGCCCTTATTGGCGTGCCGGGCATCCGAGGTGATCACCGCATAGCACAGGAGGGCAAAGTCCGGACGGGAGGAGATCTTCGCCGTATCGCCTTCATCGGGCGAGGTCTGCGCCTCTTTGTGCATGTTGCTGACGGCCGCCGCAAGGTGTCCGCCCGCGGAGGACCCCATCACGCCGATGCAGTCGGGCCGGATCCCCAGTTCAGCGGCTGCCGCACGGACCATGCGCACGCCGCGGGCCGCATCGCAGAGTTCGACGGGATGATAATATCCTTTGTCTGCGCCGAGCCGGTATTTCACCACGAAGCAGTGATATCCGGCGGCGGCGAAGAATTCGGCATAGCCTTTCCCCTCGTGTTCGGCCAGGTGGGAATATCCGCCGCCGGGATAGATCACGATCGCTTTGCGGTTGGTCTTCCAGACCGGGGGATAATAGGGCGTGATGGTGGGGATGTCGATCCCCGGCTGCTCTCCACGGCTCAGGACGGGTTTGCCCGGCCACAGGGGAATCTCTTTTGTGTTTTCGAAAATCATCAAATCGTCTCCTTCTGTTTTCGCGTCACAACGTGTTCATCCAGCGCAGAACTTCCGTGGTCCAGGGATGCCCCTGCGCGAGTCCGCCGCCGTGTCCGCCTTTTTCGTTGATGTGCAGCTCGAACGGGATCCCGAACCGGCGAAGAGCCTTCGCATACAGCAGACTGTTTTCACACGGTACAAGCGTATCCCCCAGCCGATGGAAAAGGAAGGCGGGCGGAGTATGGGCATCGACGCTGTTTTCCAGAGAAAGTTTCTCAACCAGTGCCGGATCGGGATCGTCTCCCAGCAGACACCTTTTCGAGCCGGCGTGCGTGAACTTGCCCAGCGTGATGACCGGATAGCAGAGAATGGTAAAGTCCGGACGGGAGGAGATCTTCGCGATCTCTCCCTCTTCGGGAATGGTCAACCCCAGTTCCGGGAGGACGGATACGCTGGCGGCCAGATGTCCGCCGGCGGAGGAGCCGACGACGCCGATCTTATTCGGATCGAAGTGCATTTCCGGGGCCAGAGAACGGACCAGCCGGACGGCGCGTGCGGCATCGGAAATCTCCGCCGGATGATGGCAGGGCTTTTCGACCTGTTCGCCGCCAAGCCGGTACTGGACCACGAAACAGCAGTATCCGTGGCTTGCGAAGAATTCTGCATAGCCTTCTCCCTCGTACTGAGCCAGAGCCCGATAGCCGCCGCCGGGAAAGATCACCAGCGCACGGTGATTGACCTTCCAGACGGGGGGAAGATACGGGGTGATCACGGGGGTCTGCGACGACGGGCCGCTTTCTCCCGCCGGAGGAGTCCCGCACCACAGCGGGACCGGCGTTTTGTCTTTGATTTCCATGGTGATAGAATATCCTTGCCGCAAATGTCTCTGAAAAGCGTCCGCGCGCTTACGTCCGGCGCTTGTTCACTTTTTCTTTCCCGCTGCGTGGGAGAATGTTATGCCGTACCCTCTTTTGTTCCGGGCGTTCTCGTATTCCTTCTCCGCGCGCGGCATATCGTTGTTCATGGCGGCGATCCGGTCGGCATCGCAGGGGTGTGTACTCATCAGGTTGCCGAGGAGGCTGGCCGAAGAGTTGCTGCTGAATCGGGTCCAGAAATCCACTGAGGCATGGGGATCGTAACCGGCCCTGGCCATGAGCATCAAACCGATCATATCCGCCTCGGCCTCGTTGCTTCGGCTGAAGGGAAGCATCACGCCGAGGTTGGTGCCGATCCCGTACACTTCGGACGCGGTCTCGCTTTTGAAACCGGCTTCGACCAGGAGTCCGCCGAGAGACTGGATATATCCCCACGACAGGCGCTCGCCGCCGTGCCGGGCAATGGCATGCCCGACCTCGTGAGCGACCACGAAGGCGAGTTCGGCTTCGTTCTTCATCAGCTTTATGATGCCGGTATAGACCGCGACTTTGCCGCCGGGAAGACAGAAGGCATTCTGTTCATCGGCCTCGAGGACCGTGAACTGCCAGTCGAAATCCTTGACTTCCGAGGCTGCCGCAATGGCCTGACCGCACCGCGTGAGCGCCTGATTGTACTCGGCATTGGTCGAGGTTTTGTATTTTTCCTTGTATTCCGCATACGCCTCGGTGCCGAGTCCGTTTTCATATTCGGATGTTGTCAGCATCAGCTGCGTCCGGTCCGTGACAGGCACCGAGCGGCATCCGGGAAGAATGGCGAGCAGGAAGAGCGACAGAATGGCCGTGGACCATTTCACGATCATGATTCGAGTTTTCAATGGATTTCACCTTCTGTAAATTCAACGGATAAAAATACGGATAAATCTACACCCGGAAGTATAAAAATCAAGCTGAATATCTTTATTTGCACGCATTTTTCACACCGGTCTCACCGGGTTTAAAAACAAAACATCCGTGCGCCCGGGGACCTTCCCGGGCGCACGGAGTCCGATGATCGCGGGGATCAGGAAACCTTGATCCTGTGGACCTTGGCCCTTTCGCATTTCGGCAGGACCAGGGTCAGGACCCCGTCCGCGGTCTTTGCGCTGATGTTCTCCACGTCGATCAGATCGGAGAGCTGGAACTCGCGGCGGAAGAGAATGGACCGTCCGCCCTTGCGCAGCGTGCTGGCCGCCCGGACGGAGAGGACTTTGTTCCTCACCTCGATCGTGACGGTTTTGCTGTTGGCGCCCGGGATCTCGAACCACATGGTCACACCGTCTTCGCATTCCAGAATGTCGGCCAGGGGCATGACTTCCTGAATTTCCGCTTCCGGATTCGGGTTCGTTTCCGCTTTCATGATTTCCTTGTCGTTCATACTATTGTTCTCCTCTGTTGAATTGCTGTTTTTCCGTCACTTCACCGGGATCTTGCGGCTCTGCTTGCGTTCCGATTCCCGGGGGATCGTCACCAGCAGAACGCCATCCGTATACTTTGCGGTCGCGTCCTGTCCCTTGACGGGGGCGGGAAGCCGGACCGTTTCCTCGTATTCGGTGCAGCTTCTTTCACGTTTCAGGTAATGACCTTTGGCGTTTTCCGGCGCTGCGGTTTCACGTTTCGCCCGGACGGTCAGCATGTCGCCGACGACTTCCACCTGGATATCCTTATTGCGGAATCCGGGGAGAGGCAGCTTGGCTACGACATTGTCGTCTCCGGTCTCCATCTCGATCTGCGGATACCGGTTTCCGGAGCCCAGGACTTCGGGGACGAAATCCGCAAAGGGAGAGAACATACTCTGAAGGAAGCGGTCGAATTCGTTCAGAGTTCCGCGGCCCGTGTTTCTGAGATTCATCATTTCGTTCATGGTACACCTCCTGTGTTTGTTGTTGATTTTGTCCTGCAAAGGAGAGATGAGCATGAATCGTGCCAAGAGGGAAGGCGGGCGGATATGCGACAGAATGACACTGTTATAAAAATAAAAATTAGCGACAATATGACTCGACCCGGGCGCACCCCCTTGTTATTTCCGTAAAATGCACTACATTATATCCATGCAAACGGAAGGAGCTCTGACAGCAATTATGAAACCCGGCGATCAATTCGATTGTCCCCATTGCGGGAAAGATTCGTTTCTGAAAAAGGAGACCCTGATGAACGGATGGACCCGCGCGGGGGAGGTTCTGAAGTGCGCCTCCTGCGGGGCAGTCATCGAACGTATGGACGAAACGGGATCATCCGGTCCGGAAAGCGAGGCATCCGGAGGGAAGGCCGCGGGTCTGGATGCGCTTTCCGCACTTCTGGGCGGCGATACGGAAAGCAAGGCCGCGGTTCCCGAGGGATTCCTGAAGCAGGAGCGCCGATTCTGCCGTGATTGCGCGTACCGGATCGCCACAGCCTTCCGCATGCGTTGCGGCCGTCATGAAAAGGACGTCAATCCCATGGATGACTGTCCGGACTTTACACCCCGGACCGGGGAGTGAGCCTCGTTTCCGCCTTTTTGAAAATACATTCCGCAGACAAAAAAAGAGACGGACGCAAAAGAGTCCGTCTCTTCGAAAAAGCGATAATGCGGGAAGCGGATTACTTCTGGCCGCGGATTCCCAGCGTGCCGGAGATCTCCAGGTACTTCGCGTGATTCTCACGGGAGAGATAGGAAAGGAGTTTTTTCCGGCGGTTGACCATCATCATCAGGCCGCGGCGGGAGCTGACATCCTTCTTGTGAGAGCGCATGTGCTCGGTGAGCTCGCTGATCTTGGTGGTAAGGACGGCCACCTGAACTTCAGGAGATCCGACGTCACCGGGCTTCCGGGCGAACTTTTCCATGATTTCGGTTTTTTTTGCTTTGTCCATAAGATCCTCTGTAATTCCTGAAAAAAAGTTTTTTGAAATTCTGATCGGTTAATATAATCCGTGAATCCTTTTTTTCAAATGGGAAAAGCATTTTTTTTCACCCTTTTTTCAAAAAACCGTCGAAAACGACGCCTCTGACAAAACCCGCGACTGACCTTTCGGCGTCTCTCGAAAGTCCGATATCCGCAAGTTTTCGGCTGTTGCCGCATCGGGCAGCAGCGTCAAACTTCCGGACATCGTCTTTTTCGAGATTCATCCGAAATCCATTGTCGTCTCTTTTTGTCCGGGGCTTCGAGAACGGCAGCGCCGCCGATGGGGCTTCTCTGCGTGGATCCGGGTCACGACACGAAGCGGGAAAGGCGTCCGTAAAGGGCGGCGAGAGCGAATTCCACGCGCAGGATGCAGGGGCCCAGCGAGACGCGGGTGAATCCGTTCCGTTCCAGAAAATCGACCTCCCGCTGCAGGAATCCGCCTTCCGGACCGATGGCGCAAAGCGTGGTCCGCTTCATTTCACCGGGGCAGGGGACGGCGTTTCCCGGGTGGGCGACCAGTTTATCCGCACATCCGCAAATCGACTGAAAACCGGGATCGTCGAAAAGTTCGCGGAGAGAGGCGCGGAACCGGATGTCCGGCAGAACCGTGCAGCCGCCCTGTTCCAGTCCGTTGATCAGTTCGCCGCGGACGGCTTCAGGCTGCATGGAGGCGCTCTTCCAGTAACTTTTTTCCACCCGGGCGGCGCCGGTGAAGAAAGCGGTGCGGATCCCGCAGGACGCGAGGAAGTGCAGAGTCTTCTTGAAACTCTGGGGCCGGGGCAGGGCAATGACCGGGATCAGCGGACTCTCCGGAACGGGCGGGACCGGAAAGCCTTCCGTCTTCAGAATGGCGGAATGGCGGGTGGACTCCAGAACTTCCGCCGTTCCGGTGTTCCCGTTGAGGAGTCCGGCGCGGAGCCGATCGCCTTTTTGAGCGTGCAGGATGCAGAAAATGTGTTCGGCGCGGTATCCATCCAGACGAACGGTCCCGTCCTTTTCCAGTTCGGCGGGATCAAGAAGCAGCAGATTCATGAGAAAACGACCTCCGTGACGGCAATTTGCATTCCGTTACTGTATCACGGATTCGCCCCGTTTCAAGCCGGAAATGGATCCCCGACACGCTTATTTTTCCTGCTTTCCCTGATCCAGAATGGCCTGCTGCGCCCGCATGCTGCCGTTGCGCAGGAACCAGTTTTTCCCGGAGGGATAGACCCTCGGACGCCGGAAGGAGACCGCAGACCGGGCGCGGAGCGGGATGGTGATGACGGCCGGACATGCCCGCTCGGCGGAGGAGACTTCCAGATGGAGATACGACATGGCGGGGAGGGGCTGATCCGGGGGAGTGACCGTTGTTTCCAGTTCGGCCAGGCAGAACGGACGCACGCCGAAGCTCATTTCCGGGCTGGCACAGGACCATCCTTCGGGGAGCAGCCAGCGCATCCGGATCACGCCCGGCTCCAGAATGGAATCGATCACGCGGAGTTTGAGGTGAACTTCCTTGCCCTGTTCCGCATAAGGTCCTTCCGGATAATCCACCGAAACGGAGGCGAACAGCAGATCGAACCGGAGTTCGTGTTCGGAGCGCTGCCAGATCTCTTTCGCAGCATCGGACGAGAGGAAATCGTCGGCGGGCCGGGCGGCGAGTGGATCGCGCAGTTCCGCGATCTTGCGGAGGCGCTGGATCCGGCGCGTCAGTTCGCTCACGGTCTTCGGGATCGGCAGGGGCATGCAGAACTGATTCAGGGAGAGCGTGGCAATGCCGTCGCCGACGGGCTTCGTCCATTTTTCGGGCAGGGCTTTTGCCCCCTGAATAATGCCGAGAATCGAGCCTGCGGTGGCCGCGGTGCAGTCAGTATCATCGCCGCAGTTGACGGCGAGGCAGACCGTTTTTCCGAAATCGCCTTCGCCATAAAGGAGAGCGAGTACCATGAAGGGTATGTCCACGGCGGCCTGAAACCAGCCGATATCGGCGTTGTGCGCCACGATTTCATTGCGGACGGTCTTCCAGTCCTTTCCGGCATCGTATCCGGCGATGGTCAGTTCGATGCTTTCGCGCAGACGTCCTGCGGGGATTTTGGAAAGGCCGATCTTCAGCAGTTCCCGAATATCGGAACAGTAAAACGCGGCGGCCTCCAGCGAGGCGGTGAACATCTCCGCATAAATACCGTCGCCGCTGTGGTCGCAGGAACTGTCGAGCCATGCGTAGCGGATGGCGTCGTCGGGCCGTCCGGCGAAAAGACAGGCCCAGATCTCGCTGCGGATCCAGGCTCCGTTGGAGATTTTGAGGGATTCGTTTTCGCACGATCCGGAAAGAGGCGGGAAGAATCCTTCCAGACAGTTCCAGCGGCAGTTCGCGTATTCGCCCCACGGACCGATCATGCCGTTGATCCAGTATTCGCCGAAGTGCCGCGAGGTCAGATGCTCCAGTCCGTAGTACTCCGCCAGGGTCAGCCACAGCAGCTGCAGATCCAGGTCATCGTTGGGGAGAGGATTTCCGTCCAGCTTCTGCGTGTAGAAATCGATATCGTTCAGCTCGGTCTTTCCTTCGAACGGAGCGCCCAGCGTACCGCCGATATTTTTTCCCAGGAAACAGCCGCGGATCTTGTCCATCAGCACGTCTTCACTCAAAGGCTTCATAATCATTCATCCCTTCCGTGCAGTTTTTTCTATTGTCCGTACATTATACATTTTTCTGTGGAAAAACAATACCGGGAGAAGCAAAAAAAGGCGGAAAATGAGAAAAATCTATAGATCTTACAAAAAACGGACCGCGTTTTTACAAGATTTTCGATACTCCGCGCTTTTTTCGGAGATAAGCCCGCGGCGTTATGCCGGTGATGAGGCGGAACGTATGAGAAAAATGAGCGGCGTCGAAGAATCCCGTTTCCTCTGCGATCCTGGAGACGGACCAGGAGGTGTTTTCCAGCAGTTCCCGGGCTTTGGAGACACGGATCTCCAGGAGGTACTGGCGCGTGGTCTTCCAGGTATAGCGCTTGAAGAATTGTCCGGTGTACGCGGGATTCCAGTTCATCAGTGAGCCGAGCTGTGCCAGCGTGATTTTTTCGCGGTAGTGGCGGCAGATGTAGTCGATGAGGGTGTTCAGTTCATCCGGCGAGCCGGAGGGGGAACTGTATGACGAAACCCATTCGCTTCGGGAGAAGACGACGAGGATCTCGGAGATGATCGCGGCCGTGAGACACTGATATCCGTAGCGCTGGTCCGTAAGTTCGCGGTCTGCGGTTCTGAGCTTTTCCTGAAGCTGGTCCAGTTCGTCCGGCGGACACTGCGCCGCGGCGCCGGAGGGGAACGAGAGAAGGATCTTCCTTCCTTCTTCGGGAAGGATGTCCCGGGAAAACATGATATTGAAGATCAGGGTACCGAGGGGGATCTGGTATTCATGCTTCTGACCCGGAGGGATCAGGAACATGATGCCCGGCAGGATGGGATGCCGCTCTTTCCCGACGGCACACCAGCCGCTGCCGTTTGTTACGATCATGATTTCATAGCAGTCGTGGTCGTGGCGTGGTTCGTAGCAGGGAAACGGGGCATAATAGGCGATGGAAAGCGGCCAGTCGGACTTGCAGTGCGGGCGCAGTTTATAGTGTTTAATCGGACTTCGTGCCATGGTCGGCTCCCTGTTGGATCATTGCGGATAATATATCCGCCGATGCGTCCGGGTCAAACCGTTTTTCCGGGAAAAAACCTGAAATCCGAAAAAAAAGGCGGCGCACACTGACAGAGAGGACTGTCAGCATGCGCCGCCCGAAGGGACGCTGTATTCGCCGGTCGACCGGGATCAGGACGAGGCGGAAGACGACGAATAGGTGTGGATGGAAGCGGAATCAGGCGCCGTTCCCTCGATGGCGAACGTAGCCGCGCCGGTGCTGCTTTCATCCATGGAGGTGGAGACCACGCCATAGCTTTTTCCGCCATAGGTGATGGTGTCGCCCGCCTTTACCGAAAGCGCACTGCTGTCCATGACTCCGGAGAGGGAGACATTCTCCTCCCGGGAGTAGAACCACTTGTCGGTGATTTTTCCATCCTCGCCCCGCGCTTCCGCGGTTTGCGCGGAAGTGGATTGGCGGACGGCGTTCAGCACGCATCCGGCGATGCCGCCGGAGGTGTTGGAAATGATACCGAATTGCCGAGCCATGAATCGACTCCTTTCAGGTTGAGTGAAAATCAGAATCGTCTCAACGTGTCCCTGCCGAAGACAGGCTTCTCCATGGAGAGGCTGACAAGAGAGGCGGATTCCCGTTCGGCGGCGCCGGGGAGCAGGAAACGGCCCTCGCGCACATCGGCCAGACGGGTCCGGACTTTATCCGCTCTGCGGCGGATCTTATCGGGACAGGTGCTGCCTGCGGTACGTGTGAAGGCCAGTTCGGAAGCGAGGTCGAGCGTCCAGTACTTGAGCAGGGATGCGACTTCGGAGGAAGCCTCGACGGGCACGATATACCGGAGCGCCAGGGCGCCGTTGATCTCGGCCTGCGCGTCCTTCAGGTCCTCGGAAGCGGCCTCGTCGGACGGGTAGATCTCGGAAAAGATGGATCCGAGCCGGACCCTCAAATCGCTGATATCGGCATAGGACATGAGAATCGCTCCTTTTTTCAGCGTCCGCCGCGGAAGATGAGGTGGGGAAACGCGCAGACCGCGTTGCCGTACGCCTTGGTGCCGTAGACGATCTCATCCCGTTCGAATACGTTTTCGTGATCGGCGCGATCCATGGCGACGAGTTCGCAATCCTTGGATTTCTGGAGGATCACCGGCTTGACGAAGCCGTTGGTCTGCATGAGATACCAGTCGTCCTCAAAGTCGCCGGTCAGACGCGGATTGACGAGGATCTCCACCAGCTCGAAATTCCGGTTGTCCACGGTGGCGGATCCGCCGGAAGAAACGACCTTGGTGTTTTTGATGATGTCCCAGGCCGAGGCACGGAGTTTCGGGCCGACCATGAGCATATCGGGCACGACGCAGAGAGGTTCGCCGTTGTGCGCCTGATAGGAGGTCATGGTCAGATAGGCACTTTCGAAGCTCGCCTTGGCGAGGGCGGACGAAGCGGTGTTGCAGATGGTGTTCTTCCCGTATTTGCGCGTGGCATGGAAGAAGGTGAGCCCGTCCAGCCATTTGGCGGAGCCGGTGAGCGCTTCCACGGCCAGACGGTCCCAGAGCTGACGGCCGGCCTGGCCCATCTGCGCGATGAGGACGGCATACTGTTTCCAGTTGTCGGCCTCGATGTCGCGCACCCGGACCTTCACGGTATCCTCGAAGGCACGTTCGACGACGCGCAGAGTCTGGGATTTGAGGTTTTTGGCCTGTCTGGGTCCGATCCATTCGCGCATGAAGGCGAAGGTTTCGAGGAAGGGGAATTCCACGGCGGTGTGATTGTAGTCTCCTTCGATCATGCAGTATTTTTCGCAGATGGAGGGCGTGGCTTCAAAAGCCTTCTGAAATTTCAGGCTGTAAGCCGTACGCATGGCGGAAAGCACGTTTGCGTTCAGTTCCATAATTCAGATCATCTCCTTGTTTGTTGTTTCTGTCTGTCAGCCCAGTTTGACCCAGGCACTTCCGTTGCTCATGTAGATCTCGCCCGCGCTGCCCGTCGGAATGGACGTGCCGCTGGTCCAGCCGGATCCACCCACGATCACCACGCTGCCGCGATTGCCGGAGGCGGCCGAATCAGGATCGGCGGAGACGACGTCGGGGACGGGAATGTATCCGGTGACGGGGCCGTTTCCGACTTCCACATGGACGCCGGACGCCTCGACGGCGCGGAGGATCCCGGCGGCGATTTTGTGCGTGCCGCCCGTTTTTCCGACAGTCTGATCATCCAGCACGTAGACGATCTTTCCGATATCGGATGCGGAAAGGGCATCGGATCCGGTCCCGTTTTCCAGATGGAACACGCCGCTCCGGATCAGGACCGAGCCGTCGTCGCCGTGCCCCTGGCAGATCCCCGCCACCGTGAGCGAGGCGCTGTCCGAAGCGGGGACCGCCTTGCCATCGGCATTGAGCGCCACCATGGCGCCGGTGTAGATGACGGCTCCTTCGGCGGGAACCGCTTTGCGGGACACGACCGTTGCTCCGCAAAGGATTTCCCGGGTGTCACGGATGTTTGTCAGTGAACTCATGTTCTTTTTCCTTTCTTTTGGTTTGTTTTATTCTGTCCGCATGTGCGGAATCAGTTCATTTTATTTCTGAAACGGAGATACTCTTCTTCCGGAAAACCGAACAGCCGGCAGACTTTGCGGTCTTCCGCGGTCAGCGCGCCCGTATCGGGGACCAGCGTATCCCGCTCCATGGCGCCCTGACGGATCAGCACGGGCGCCTGCGGCAGATGAGCGGAGAGCTGAACGCAGTCCAGCTTCTCCCACCAGGGCCGTGTGGCGGGCGTGATCTTGCCTTCGCGCACGCCCTGATCCAGAAGTTCGAGCTTTTTCCGTTCCTCCTCCTTCCGTCGGAGTTCCGAAATGACGGCGTTTGCGTGTTCCAGTTCGTCCCGCAGCTGCTCCGCCGCTTCCGCCTTCTCCATGGCGGTCTTGAGCGTGAGAAGCAGAACGCTTTCTTCGATTTTCTCATCGAGACCGAGGATCTGCCGGATCTCACGGACAAGTTCCGGTTCCGGCGGACGCACCGTTTCCTCCTTCACCTCGTTTTCGACGGTTTCTTCCTGTTTTTTCTCCATTCCTTTTTCCTTTCCTTGTTGGATTGGGTTCATATCGTTCGGTCCGGGGCGGGCGGAAGCCGCCAGCGCGTCCAGACCATTGATGGCCGGTTCGTTTTCCAGAGCGACGCTGGTGATCCGGAGCGGGCCGTTTTTCAGGCCGCGTATCACCGGTGAGAAATAGCGGAAGATTTTTTCCCCGAGGAGCGTTTTCGCCAGGTCGTTCCATTGAACGCGGAAACGGAGAAGTCCGTCTTTTTCGAAGAGGGTGCCGAATCCCATGGCTGCGGTCTTCGAAGGAAGCATCCGGAGCACGTCCGATTCATCCAGTCCCTTCCGGACCGAAAGCTCGAAGAGAAAATGGCGGGAGTCCACGGGGATCAGTTCTCCCTTTTCGCGGAAGTACCGGAGTATGGACTGCATTCCGTCGGGCGTGAGCTCGATGTTCCCCGGGATGCCGTCCTGCATGATGGGATTGGCGCCCAGCCGGAGCAGCGTCCATTCCACGGGGATCCCGTCCTTGTCGCGGATCACGCCGCACCGAGGCTGTTCCAGGTCCGGCATGCCTGCGTTCGAAGTTCTGTTCGTCATACGTTATCCTCCTTTCGTTCGAGGTGAAGTCCGAAGCGTTTGCCGATCTCTTCCGGATCCGCGTCCAGTCCCGCGCCGTGGAGTTCCTTCAGCGTCTGCGCGAATGCGGAAAGATCTTCCGGCGGCGTCACCTGGAACTGCAAAACGGGGACCGGCGTGCCCGCCTCGTAATGGAACGAGGTCCAGGGAACGGCCAGCTGTGCGCGCAGGGTGGCTTCCATCTTGCGGGCATCGGCTTCCAGAATATCCTGCCGGACCCGGCTCTGCACGTCGCCTCCGCTGAGCCCGGACGCCTTGTCCGACGAGGCCAGCTGTCCCAGAATGACTTTTGTGATAGCCTCTCCCATATACGAAATGATGTTCCGGTATACATCGCCCCCGCCTGAGGCCGCCTGGAGAAGCTCGATCTCCATGGATTTGGAAAAGACGCCTCCTCCTCTTGCTCCGAAGTTCCGGATCGCGTTCCGCACGGCATCGCGGTCCCGGTCATACGATGCCCGGTCCAGCTTGGCCACCAGGAACGGCATGCCGAACCGTTCGGAGTATGCCAGAAAATCCTTCAGGGGATAACTCTGGAAGCAGTGGAGCCAGGCCAGGGTCCGGACCAGTCCCCCTCGGCCGATTTCGTTTCCGGTCCGGTGGATCCAGTGAAAGATGAATTTGCCCGGCGGAAGTTCCATCCCCTCCGGCTCCGTTTCCAGGACCAGCCTCGGTTCCCGGGAGTGCAGAAACGTGAAATGCCGTCCCTCGATGCCGCGGAACCCGGCGATCTCCGCTCCCTCCCAGAGAATTTCCGAGACGGCATACGGCGCCACGATGGCGCCGGAAAGATCGCTGAGCAGATCCTGAAACGTATCGTATCCGTTTTTTGTTCCGGCCTGTTTCAGTGCTTCTTCGAATTTTTCCGCCGCTTCCGCCGCTTTTGCACCTTCCCCGCCGGGAACGACTTTCCAGGGACAGCCGAGAAGTGCGTTGCGGCGCGTTCCCGCGCAGTGACGGATCTCCCAGTTTCTCTCTTCCAGATCCACCGCCAGACGGCACAGGTCGGCGGGATCTCCCGAATCCGCCCGGTCCAGAATGTCCTGGATCTCGACCGGTGTCAGTTCCCTGTGGAGACGTGCATTTGCCCGGTCCGAAAGATCGGACAGGGTACGGTTTTTGTTTTTGTCGTATTTCATACTCCTCGCTTTCGTGATAGGATTACAGATGGAAGAAAACGCGGCCTTCAATGAGACGCTGAATATGTTTTATAATTTACAATAAATTTTGGATTTCTGATAAAAAATCATGCGTATTTTTGAAAATATACTAAAAAAATTTTCAATAAATTTCAAAATTATCGCTTGAAAATATTCACCTTCGGTTTTTATTATGGCCCGTTGCGTCACACGAAAAACGGCGGAAAGGAGGTCAGATTTTATCAGCACGGATCGAACGTGAACGCGCTCGTCGAAAAAGCCGCACGCGGCTTGCAACATCATGAAAGGAGAATGAATTTATGCCTAGAAAGACAAGGAAGCCCTCAACCAAGATGAAATCCAGGCTCAAAGTCATGGGGATCACCCAGACGGCACTGGCAAAAAGGCTCAAGAAAAGCGTGACTCTGATCAATCATTTCTGCGTTCACGGGATCAAGACCGTGCGGGTCGCAAAGCAGTATTCCCGCGTTCTGTGCTGCCGGCCGGAAGAACTGATGGACTTTTAACTATGATGAAACCGGATTCGAAAGGAGGCCCTGTGACCGGGGAAGGATCGGATATGGAAAAGGAAAAAGAACAGGAAAACGTGCGTGTAGAGGATCTTCTTGCTCTTCTGCGCCGGAAAAGCGACTGGAGCGAGATCAAACTGCGGATCTTTACGGAACGGCGGTTCATTTGCGCCATGGACCGGGCGGCTGCCTGTCCGGACTGGTGGCATGTCAACCGACTTCATTTTTACAATCCGGAGATGACGCACGCTCACATTGCGCGGCTTCTTGGATTGAAAAGGGAAACCGTCTCCCGGTGGATCCAGAACGTGGAGATCCCTGAGGACGATTACGAGATGCTCCCGTAAGAACGGATAAGAAGGACGTTTCCCGTGTCCGGACGGATTTGGCTTCCCTCGGGGGGAGGGCATGGTCCGCCCGGACGGATCGCTTGCTTCGAGATCGGTCCGGACGGCGGAGGTGCGTGCCTTTCACACAGGGCTGCCGCCGGATCGGTCACTGGATCACGATCCGTTTGAAGTTTTTCTTCCCCGTCTTCAGCACAAAGGAATCTTTCAATTCCTCACGGCGGAACTGACGGGAAGGATCCGTGATTTTGACGTCGTCGATGGATACGGCGTTTCCCTGGATCAGGCGGCGCGCCTCGCTGGTAGACTTCGCCAGACCGGCTTCCACGATGAGTTTTGCGATCCAGAGTCCGGCCTCGTCTTCGAAGAGAGCCGCGCTGATCGCCACGCTGGGCAGCTCCACGGAGGCGCCGGACGTGGAAACATTCTTTATATCGCTGGTGGTGGCGACTTTTCCGTCCGGATCGGCGAACCCGAACTTCATGCCGGCCTGGATATAGGCTTTTTCAGCTTCGGTACGGCCGTGTGCCAGCTTGGTCGCTTCGTAAGCCAGGATCTCCTTCGCCCGGTTGATGTTGCCGGATCCGACCAGCGCCTGGGCTTCGTCCACGGGAATGTCGAGTGCGAATTTCCGGAGGAGGTCGGCGATCATGGAGTCGTCGCAGTTTCTCCAGAACTGGTAATAGTCGAATACGCTCGTCCGTTCCGGATCCAGCCACACGCTGGCTCCGCCGATGGACTTTCCGAACTTCTGATTCGTGGCCGGATTGATCAGCAGCGGGATCGTCAGACAGTGCACTTCCGTTTTTTCATCGGACATGCGGCGGATCAGTTCGGTGCCCGCCACCATGTTGCCCCACTGATCCTGTCCGCCCATTTCCATGGTGCAGTTCAGCGTGCGGTTCAGATGGTAGAAGTCATATCCCTGGAGGAGGGAATAGGAGAATTCCAGGAAGGAAAGACCGTTTTCCAGGCGCTGACGGACGGATTCCTGGGCCAGCATGCGGTTCACCGAGAACCGGCTTCCGATATCCCGCAGAAAATCCAGCAGACGCAGGTCCTTGAACCAGTCGTTGTTGTTGACGAAGTGCGCCTTTCCGTTTTCCAGCGTGATGAAACGGGCCAGCTGGCTCCGCAGACTTTCCGCGTTGGCCGCCACCGTTTCCCGGGAGAGCATGTTGCGCGCCGAGGAGCGGCCCGAGGGGTCGCCGATCTGAGCGGTGGCACCGCCGACCAGCACGATGGGAACGTGTCCGGCTTTCTGCAGAAGCCGCATGGCCATGACAGGCAGGAGATGTCCGACGTGCAGACTGCTTCCCGTGGGATCGAATCCCACATAGAACACAACCTGTTCCGTATTCAGTTTCCGCTCGATCGCCGCGCCGTCCGTCTCCTGATAGATGAAGCCGCGCGCCTTCAGTTCGCCGTATATGTTCATGTCTTCCTTCCCGATGAAATGTCGAGCCGGGAAACGAAGCATTCCGGCTCTCCGCAGTCCGCTCCGGGCGGACGATACGGGATCCTTTGTGCTCCGTTCCCCTCGTTCAGCTTCGGATCAGGCTCCGATGGCGTTCTTCACAAGTTCGGTGAAGGAGTCCGCCTTCAGCGCGGCTCCGCCGATCAGACCGCCGTCGATATCCTTCTGTGCGACCAGGTCCTTTGCATTGCCCGGCTTCATGCTTCCGCCGTACTGGATCACCGCAGCGTCGGCCACGGCCGCACCGAAGAGGTCCGTCAGAACCTTGCGGATGAATGCGTGCGTAGCTTCCGCCATATCCGGCGTAGCGGTCTTGCCAGTGCCGATCGCCCAGACAGGCTCGTAGGCGATCGTGATATCGGCCATCGCGGCCGCCGGGATCCCTGCGAACGCGCCGCGGATCTGCTTTTCCAGAACGGCCTCCGTCTGATTTCCTTCGCGTTCCGCGAGAGTTTCGCCGATGCACACGATGGGCTTCAGGCCGTATTTGAGCGCCGCGGCCGTGCGTTTGTTGACCGTTTCATCGGTTTCCCCGAAGTACTGACGGCGCTCGCTGTGACCGATGATCACATATTCCACACCGATCTCCTTCAGCATCGCGCCGGAGATCTCGCCGGTGAACGCGCCTTCATCCGCCCAGTGGATGTTCTGGGCTCCCACCTTCACGTTGGTTCCCTTGAGGATTTCCACCGCCGTCGTCAGACTGGTGAAAGTGGGGCAGACCGCCACTTCCGCTTTGCCCGCAAAGGGGGCCAGGGAGGTTTTCAGCGCTTCGCAGAGAGCCCGGGTCTCCGCCGCCGTCTTGTTCATTTTCCAGTTGCCAGCAATAAAGATTTTTCTTGCCATGATGCGCCGTTCCTTTCGATTGTGATGTCTTTGAAGAATTTTCCTGACGAATTATCCGGTAATATACAGCATGATTCCGGCGAATACAAGCGGACCTTTCCCGTTTTTCGCCATCCGCGGCGCGTCCCCCGGAACTCTTTTTTCGGGGGCGGACGCAGAGGTCTTATTTCACCGTGAGATCTTCAAAGGAACCATTCACCAGACGGACCAGAAGAAGCGGATCCACGGAGACCGTATATCCGATTTTTCCGCCGCTGACGCAGATGCGGTCGAACAGCTGCGCGGTTTCGTCGATAAAGGTGGGGAAGCCCTTTTTCATGCCCACGGGCGAACAGCCGCCGTGGATGTATCCGGTGAGGGGAAAAAGCGTTTTCTGCGGGATCATTTCGATTTTCTTGCGTCCGGCGGCCCGGGCGGCTGCCTTCAGATCCAGTTCTCCGCTGCCTGGCACGACGAAAACAAAAAACTCGCCGGGACCGGAGGTCGTGACCAGCGTCTTGAATACCTGATCGGAAGGCAGACCGAGCTTTCGGGCCATGGAACAGGCGTCCAGCTGCCCGTCGGAGGTATCGTATTCCAGAACCTCGTAGGGAATTTCCGCCTGGTCCAGCAGGCGCATGGCATTGGTTTTTCCGATTTTTCCCGGCGCGGACATCAGCGTCTCCTTCCTCCGAAGATCCGGAGAAGATACAGAAACAGGTTGATGAAGTCCAGATAGAGTTTCAGAGCTCCGAGGATCGAATACTTCTTCATTTCATCGGAAAGGGGCCGTCCACTTTCCAGCGGCATATTCCGGGCCGCCAGCTCGCGGAGCGCCTGCGTATCCCAGGCGGTAAGACCGAGGAACACGGCGACGCCGATGAAACTGACGATGTATCCGAAAGTCTCGCTTTGCAGGAAAAAGTTGACGATTCCGGCGATGATGAGTCCGATGAGGCCCATGAAGCAGAGCGATCCGAGCCCCGAGAGACGCATGCGGGTCATGTAGCCGAAAATGCTCATTCCTCCGAACATTCCGGCGCAGGTGAAGAAGGCGGCGTAGATGGCCGAACGGGTGTAGATCATGAAAATCGGGGCCAGCGTGATGCCGCTGAGAATCGAATAGGCGATGAAGCATACGGCAGCCACAGCGGGCGAGAGCTTTTTGAACGCAAAACTGAGAATCAGCACAAGAATGATCTCTCCCGCCAGCAGCGCCAGAAAAATCCCCGGATTCTTCCAGAAAAAGGAATCCTTGTCCTCCATCATCCCCACGACCTGCCAGGCAGCCAGCGCCGTAAGGAGCAGTCCGGCGGTCATCCAGTTGTAGACGCCCGACATGAACCGCCGTTCCGCATCCG
>JAFZZR010000174.1 GCA_017615635.1 Lentisphaeria bacterium | reverse complement strand
GGCGAGGGCATCGTCCGTGTGGGCGTAATCCACGAAAGCCAGCGCGCCGGAGGGGAGTCGGACGGGATCGAGCCGTCCGGGGGCAGGGGGCACGGTTTCGGCGGCCCGCTGAAGCGTATCGGGATCCAGCCCCAGTGCGTATCCGGTCGTGACGGCTTCCAGCAGATTGGCGCCGTTGTAGGGCCCGCGCAGGGGACTGTGCCACCGGAAGGGATGTCCGTCCAGGACGAAATCCAGCGTGGATCCGTGATCGTCGGGGGTAAATTGTTTGAGAAAGCAGAAGGCATGAGGATCTTCGGAGGAGAAGTCCAGCTTGTTCCCCTCGATTTCGCGGAACAGGCGCATCCCCCATCCGTCGGAGGTGTTGATGACCGCGGGGGCGCCGGCGGCCAGCATGGAGGAGAACAGGAGTTTTTTCGCCTGGAAATAGTTTTCCATGTTCTTATGGTAGTCCAGGTGATCGCCCGTGAGATTCGTGAAGATCCCCGAGGCGAACTTCAGCGTGCCCGCCCGATGCTGGTGCAGGCCGTGGCTGGAGGATTCCATGACAGCGTCCGATGCGCCGCAGTCGCGGATCCGCCCGAACAGCTTCTGCAGTCCGGCGGCGTCGGGCATGGTGACGAAGGAATCTTCCGCGGAGCCGTTGCCCGGTTCGAACCGGACCGTGCTGATGAGCGCGGTCTTCCGGTCCGCCGTTCGCAGAATGTGACGGAGCGCGAAGGCAATGGTGGTCTTTCCGTTGGTGCCGGTGACGGTGTGTACGCGGAATGCATCCGCCGGACGGCCCGCCGCTTCCTCACACAGGATGCTCCAGGCAAAATAGGAGTCCGAAACCCGGAGGACGGATCGCCCGGATGGAACGGGACCCGTCCAGTCGGCGGAAATGCAGAATGCGACGGCGCCCCGCCGGGCTGCCTCCTGAAGGAATGCATGACCGTCGGCCCGGGAGCCCCGGACGGCACAGAAGAGCGAGCCGGGCCGGACACATGAGGAATTGTTGCAGACGTCGGTGATATCGGGATCGCCCGCGCCGGGATCGGCAAGGACCGGCGAGAGCGCTTTGCGCAGATGATCCAGAGTCAGCAGGTTCAATTTTCCGGTTCCGCGAGTTCGAGTCGAGTTGAGCGCGAGGCTTTCAGAAATACCAGATCGCCCGGCTTGACCGGCAGATTTTTTGCCTCCGCGGAGGAGGTGAACGAAGAATCGGCAATGCCTTTCCCTGCCTCGGACATCATGGGGCCGACGGCAACGATCCGTGCCGCCGGGAAGTTGTCCCGTGCGAAGCGGATGACGTCGGCATGAGCCTCGGGCGCGCGGTCGCCCTGTTCCCCCATATCGCCCAAAACGAGGACCAGACGGGAGGCATCCGCGAATTCCTTCAGCCAGAGGAGTGAGGCCTTCATGCTGTCGGGATTGGCGTTGTAGGCGTCGTTGATCCAGGTTGCGCCGCCGTGTTCGGCGATCCGCATACGCATGCCCGGCAGCGTGGTTCCCTTCAGCCCCTCCGCCGCGTCCGCCAGCGATATCCCGAAGAACGAGGCCAGCGCCGCTGCGCCCGCCGCATTCACGGCCTGATGCTCGCCCGGCACGGACCAGTTCACTTCCGCAGTCTCGCCGGTTTCTTTCCGGATCAGACGGAAGGAGGCGCCCCGCAGATTCCCGCCCAGATACTCCGCGCGGTAATCTGCTTCCTCTTCCGTGCCGAAGGTCAGGATACGGTGTCCCTTCAGAGCTTCGCGGAGGATGTCATTCCCCGCGCAGCGGAACGGGATCACGCCGCCGCCTTCCGGCGGAAGTTCGCCGAAAATGTGAGACTTCTCCGAGGCTATACCTTCCAGAGAGCCCAGATTCTCGATATGGGAGGAGCGGATGGATACGATCAAGGCGTGGTCCGGACGGATGCAGCGGGCCAGCGGCTCGATTTCGCCGAAATGACTTGTTCCGGCCTCCAGCACGGCGATCTTGTGCCGCGGTTCCAGCTTGAGCAGATTCGCCGGAACGCCTACCTGATTGTTCGTGTTGCCTTCCGTGGCCAGCACGTGATCGTTTCCGTATACGTGGTTGAATATGGCACGCAGAGCTTCTTTCGTGCTGGTCTTTCCGCAGGACCCCGTAAGAGCGGCCACCCGGAGCGCCGGGAACCGCATCCGATGGAACCGGGCCAGATCCTGATAGGCTTTCTCCGTGGAGTCCACGGCCACGACCGGAATACCCGGAGGCAGCGGCGCGCCGGAACTCTTTTCCACGCAGAGGACGGCGGCGCCTTTTTCAACGGCATCCCCCAGAAAAGCGTGGGCATCGAAACTTTCGCCCCGCAGTGCGATGAACAGAGCGCCTGGCATGGGCTTTCGCGTGTCGGTGGAGACGGCGCAGACAGACACGCCGTTTTTTTTCTCGCCGACGGATGTCCCGCCCGTGGCCTGCAGGATTTCCTCAAAAGTGAAGAGCTCTTTATCCATGATTGTTTTCCTTCAGTTCCCGGAAGTAGTCCACGGTTTTTTTCAGGCCGTCCTTCAGCGAGACGGTCGGCTTCCAGTCGAGGAGTTCCTTCGCCAGCGAGATATCGGGTTTCCGCCGGGCGGGATCGTCCTGCGGCAGAGGCTGAAACACCAGCTTGGACTTGGATCCGACCGTCCGGATGATTTTTTCGGCCAGCTCGCGTACTGTATATTCGCCGGGATTGCCCAGATTGACGGGACCCGTGACCCGGGCCGGCGTCTTCATCATGCGGATCATGGCTTCGATGAGGTCGCTGACATAGCAGAAACTGCGGGTCTGCCGTCCGTCGCCGTAGATGGTGATGTCCTTGCCCGCAAGTGCCTGGACGATGAAGTTGCTCACCACGCGACCGTCATTAGGCAGCATTCTGGGTCCGTAAGTATTGAAAATGCGGATGACCTTGATGGGAATCCCGTACTGGCGGTTGTAATCGAAGAACAGTGTTTCCGCACAGCGTTTCCCTTCATCATAACAGCTGCGGATCCCGATGGGGTTCACATTCCCCCAGTAGCTTTCCGGCTGGGGATGAACGTTGGGATCGCCGTACACCTCGCTGGTGGACGCCTGCAGAATCGGAATTTTCAGGCGGCGCGCCAGCTCCAGCATGTTGATCGCTCCCAGCACGTTTGTCCGGGCCGTCTGTACCGGATCGTGCTGATAGTGCACCGGAGAGGCGGGACAGGCCAGATTGTAGATGGCGTCCACTTCCAGGCTGATAGGCACGGTGATGTCGTGACGGATCAGCTCGAATGCCGGTGAATTGAGCAGGTGCCGGATGTTGTTTTTGCTGCCGGTGAAAAAGTTGTCCAGACAGATGACATCGCAGCCTTCCTGAAGAAGACGTTCGCAGAGATGCGAACCGATGAAGCCGCCGCCTCCGGTCACAAGAATGGTTTTTCTTTTCGTCATTGCGTATCCCGCCTCGTTTGCTGACGACGCTGACTCATTTTGTCAGGGCCGTCTTTGTTGTTGATGTTCGAGGCAATGTACATCCATCTCCCCTAAAATGCCAGTCCTTTTTTTCCGGAAGACAAAAAAAATGCAGACAACAGTCGGTTCGGGCCGCCGACGGTTTTTCGCACGATCCGGCGCCTTGCAATCCTGTCGGGGAGGGTGTACAGTACATCGTACGCATGGGACCGCCCGGATTCGGATTCTGAAATTACCTTCTGCCAGGTTCGGGAAGAACAGCAAAACTTCGGGGTATACGAATGTATTATCTGATCGTATTTGTTTCCTTCATCCTCTATAATGCCGTCCCGGCCGTCGGCGCCTGGTGTGCGGCTTCACGTATGAACCGCGGCGGACGCACCGGATTTCTCGCATTTTTTCTCACCGTATGGATGCTCGAAGGTCTCGCTTCCTTTGGGATCGCGGCATCCTTTGCACTTTTTGATCCTTCCGTTTATTTCCTCGTTTCGCTTGGAGTCGGGATTGCGGTTTGCCTTCTCGTCGGCCTCCGCAGGAAGAAAATCCCTTCGGCTGAAGAATACGGTTTGCCCGTGCGCGTCCTTCTCGGTCTCGGCGCCGCCCTGTTCCTTCTGATCGGATTCAAGTGTGCCATCATTCACAGCGGTACAGACACCTTTTTATATCACCTGTATTTTCCGGCCATGTGGATCCGGATGGGGCGTCTGACTCCGATTGCCATTCACGGTCTTCCCTGCGAATATCTGCCGCCTTACAGCGAAATGCTTTACGGCTGGCTTATGATGCCGACGGGAACATCTTTTCTGGCCGGATTTCTTCAGCCGCTTGCGCTGCTCGGCGCCGCGTGCGCTCTCGCTATGCTTGCGGGAATCTGTTCCTGCGGTCCGCTGGGATCGATGCTCCTTTTTACGCTTCTGCCGGGCACGGGGATTCTGTGCGAAAACGCCATGCTCTGCTATTCCGACGTACTCACAGGTTCTTTCCTTCTGACGGGAACGGTCTTCCTGATTACCGGAGCTGTACGAGGCGGGGATAAACGGCTCGGTATCCTCGCCGGTCTTGTCATGGGATGTACTGCGGGTATGAAATATTCCGGGCTGCTCGCGGCCCCGCTTGTTACCGGAGTCTTCTGCATCGTATTTCTTTTCCGCAAAAAATGGCGTCCCTACACGCTCTGCATCATTCCCGCCGCGCTGTTTGCCGGCGGTTGCGCCTATCTTGAAAACTTTCTTCGGACCGGGAATCCTTTTTATCCGGTCCGCTTCGGCGCCGTTTTTCCGCAGGGGATCGATTTCTTCCGTCCTCCGGTGATTTCGGCCTGGCCGCAGCTTTGGGAGTTTTTTGTCACCGGGGATTCGTGGGGATTCAACCTTCCGACCGTTCTTCTGTACGGATCGCTGCCCGCTGCTTTCTTTCTCTTTTTTCTGCTGAAAAGACGCCGCCTGCATCTCTGTGAAAGGCTTCTCCTTGTTCCCGTCTGCTGCGGAACAGTACTTTTTTTTGTGCATCTGTTCTTTTATCCGGCCATAGCTCAGCCGAGACAGTTCATTCCCGCAGTGATGCTCCTGACGCCCGGATTCATCCCGCTCCTTCGTGCCTGTAAAATGCCGCAGCGGTTTCGTCGGTTGAGCGTGGCTGCTGCATTCGTCGTCCTTCTCTCGCTGTACGCATTCCCGTTTACGACGAAATGCCTGTTCCTGCCGTTGTTTTTCCTCCCGTTTCTGGCCGGTGCTCTGTTGTTCCGCAAACGGTATGCGGACTTCGTCGCGGTGCCGGTCCTGGTTTTCCTTCTGCTTCTGCCGGCCTGTTTCCTGCTCCGCATCAAACTGAAGTCATATACTTATGAACAGGTCTCGGATCCGGTTCGGAGCCGTGCAGCGCAGTGCGTGCAGGATGATTTCTTTTCGACCGGAAGGCCGTGCCGCATCGCTTCCGTAGCGCTCTGGAACAGCTATATGTTCATGGAAGATCAGCCGGGAAATCTGGTTCTGGCGATTTCCCCATCCGAGAAGGACACGGTGCACCCCCATGAAGCGGGAGATATCCGGACTCTGCGGAATCCGCCGGCCTCCTGCGAGGTTTGGCTGAAGCGTCTTCGCAATGCGGGGATCACGCATCTGGCGATTGAAGTTAACGCCCAGCACAATTATTTTGAAAACAATCGGATCGAACTGGATTACGCGCTGGCGCATCCGGATGTATTCGAACCTGTCGTCAACGATGAAAGCTTTTATTTGTTCCGGGTCCGTCGGGAGAAAATGATCCTACCGGACTGATGCCTCCTTCCCGATCCGGCGCCTTGCAATCCTGTCGGGGAGGGTGTACAGTATGATCCGTACGCATGAAACAGGAGACGAAGGACCGGAGGTGAGCTTATGAAGGTGATCGGGATCAACGGAAGCGCCCGGAAGGACGGGAATACGGCTCTGATCCTTCGTCTGGTTTTCGACGAGCTGGAGTCGGCGGGGGTCGAAACCGAGCTGATCCAGCTGGCGGATCTCGAAATCGCTCCCTGCCGCGGCTGCTTCTCCTGCCGAGGGAAGTCGAACTGCGTTTTTCAAGACGACGGATTCTGCTCCGTCATGGAGAAAATGATTGCCGCCGACGGGATCCTGCTCGGCTCTCCTGTTTATTCGGCGGACGTCTCCGCCAAAATGAAGGCCCTGCTGGAACGCGCAGGCGTAGTCGCCGCCGTAAATCCCGGACTCCTGAAGCACAAGGTCTGCGCGGCCGTGGCCGCTGTGCGCCGGGGCGGAGGACTGGCCGCCGTGGATACCATGAATCACTTCTTCCTCAATAAGGAAATGCTTCTCGTCGGATCCACCTACTGGAACATGGTGTACGGACGGGAGATCGGGGATGTCCTTTCCGATGCCGAGGGAGTCGCCAACATGAAGAACCTGGGCCGGAACATGGCCTGGCTTTTGGAAAAGACCGCCGCCCGGTATTCCGGCCGCTGAAGTCAGGAACCGGAATATCGGGCTCGACGTATTACTACCTTACCGGCAGACGCGTGCGATTTCGTCTTCCAGACGGTTTGCCGCGGTGTAGATGATCCTCGAGGCCAGTTCCACGGAGACGATCGCCTTCCGGTATTCCGCGGGGATGCGGTTCAGTCGGTTTTTGTACTTGCTGCGGAAAATCTCCGGCAGATGATCCAGAATGATCTTTTCGGAAAAGCATTCCGGATGGGCTTCCAGATATTCCCCGATCTGAATGTTCTTGGCGTTGATCGAGCGGGAGAGCTCTTCGGTCAGCTCGGTCATCATGCGGCCGGTGGTATGGCGCATGGAAAAGAGCCATTCGGCCTCGCGGGAGGCGGTCTGCTCCAGCTTTTTCATCACCTGGGGCACCAGAACGGATTTGACCTTGACGAATTCGTCCGGATCCAGCATCAGTCCGCTGAGGATCTCGTAGGAGGAGGTGATGACGCCGCATTTGTTGGCGGAGGCATCCTTGACGATCAGCACGCCGTTCTTCTGGAGTTCCACGCGGGCGTCCGGGGTCAGGAAGGAGTTGGCGCCTTCCACGATGGCCAGGCATCCGCGTCCCTCGCGTTTGACATGGCGTTCCCAGTTGGACCCGTTGACGGTGGAGGGACGTCCGCCGCACGGGATGAAGAAATCGGCATAGGTTTCCAGATTTTCCTGGAAGCGGCGCATGAATTC
Source organism: Lentisphaeria bacterium (assembly GCA_017615635.1). GTDB lineage: Bacteria > Verrucomicrobiota > Lentisphaeria > Victivallales > UBA1829 > RGIG8244. The sequence continues at coordinate 45,807 of JAFZZR010000174.1, read as the reverse complement.
ATCTCTGCTGAGCGTGATCTCCACTTTCTTTCCCTTGCGGACTTCCACCGCGCGGTGAAATTCATCGCCGTTTTTGCCGGTGATGATCTCGGAAAAGAGCATGAGTGCGCCTTCGCCCTTGAGTTTCTTCGGATCGAAGGCGTCCAGATTCTGTTTCAGGACCAGACGGGCGAGTTCCGTACGGTCGATCCCGGCGGGATCATAAATGGCGGCAGGTCCGTCCGTAATGGCGGTGATGCGCATCTTCGAATAGACCGGCTTCCCCTTTTCGGTGCGGAGCAGCAGCTTCATCATGTTGCCGGCCACATCGCCGAAGGGACCGCCGGAGATCTTGACGGAGAACGCATCTTTGCGGGGATCGATGCCGAATTCCCGGAGTGTGCGCATAAGGTACGTGTGCACACCGAAGCTGGTCACGCCGAATTCCTTGTGATTGATGCCGCTTTCGGGCTTGCCGGAAATGATCCCGCTGCCCAGAATATATCCGCGGGCGGCGGCGTAGTCGCCCATGTAGGCGATCATGGCGTCGAACATGTTTTCGTCCGGCCCGATCTCGATGATCTCGCGGCGTCCGAGGGCGTCCACGATGTTTTTCTCGCGGAGTCTGCCGTTTGCGTCGCAGTTGATGAGGGAGAGGAAGGCGTCGAAGACGGCGGCCTGCGCCTCCCAGAGGGTGGGCTTGACCTTTTCGCGGGGCAGGTCGGTGTCGAGCAGCATGATCATTTTGGATCCGCCCTCGTAGATGTCCTTGTTTTTCATGTGCTGGGTGTGGGCGAGCACGTAGCCCTCTCGGAACAGTTCATCGTGCGCGGCATTGTAAAGATCGCGGCTTTCGAGGAAGCCGGGGATCCGGCGCGGGATCACCGTCCGCCAGCCGCCCCGGGCGATGTCGGAAAAACGGATCTGGAATCCGGCGGCATTGGACCGGTGGAAGAAAAACACGCCGAAGGGCCGGTCCTTCGGGAAGGCGCCGATGTAGTTGGGGGAGACCGAGGCGAAGAAATCCATGAAATCGGGGGAGAGGCGGAACGCCAGAGCGCCCTTATCGGGTACGAAGAAATTGCATTTGCGGATGCATTCGACCCAGTTCAGCATAGCCCGGAAGATGTTTTTCGACCAGGTGTCCCGTTCGGAAAGTCCGCTGTTGATTCCAGCGATCTCCGCCTCGATCGCCGCGGCCTCCGCCTTCAGCGCCTTTGCCGCAGGGCGCCTGACGGACGGATCGAATTTCGAGCGGAAATAGGCGAAGATCCGGAAGGCGAGTTCCGGATAGATCGTGATGATCCGCTTGATGTTGTTCTCCATGTAGGCGGAATGGTTGACGAACGCGAACTGGCTGTGAAGGAATTCGGCGGCGGCGCGGAAGAATGCCGCATCGGCCGGATTCAATCCCCGCTTCAGGCAGAATTCCCGGTAGAAGATATCCTCGATCTCTCCCCAGTAAAGCGCTTTGACCGCGCGTTCCAGATCGGCCAGTTTGGATTTGTCGCCCGAAAAATAGAAACTTCCGCAGTCCACGGTGGCATGCGCCAGATCCGCCGGATCGTTCCCATGGGCGAATTCACGCCAGTAGGCACGCTTGATGTTGAAGCCGTAGAGATTCAGCGCGGCAACCACAAGATTGAAATAGGAACTGCCGCTGCCCGCGTTCTGCGCAAGCACGAGCATGCGGTGTTCGTCCGCTTTTCCCGTGATACGGACCGATGCGCAGGCCCGGCCCTCCACATCCAGCGCCATTTCCATGCGTTCCAGCAGACGGTCCTCCGTCAGATCGTTGAGCTGGCTCCAGTTCAGCCGGTCGTACAGCTTCTTCAGAGCGGCTTTGCGGCCCTTCTCCATTTTCAGGGATCCGCAGATCTCCTGGAAACTGAACCGTCCCGCCGACCCGTATTCGGGTTCCAGCGTGAAGATCTCAACCACCAGATAGTAATCTTCGCCGTCTTCGGTAATGAACGGATGCGTGGATTCATGGATCAGCGCGCCGCGGAACCGAAGTTTCTCCGCCAGATTGTACGCATGAAAATCCTCGTGCGAGGCCAGATACATGCGGTACAGTTTGCGCTCGTGCCGGCGCTCGATGGCCTGGCTCCCCGGCTGCAGCTGCGAAATGCAGGGAAGCAGCATCCCCAGAATTTCGTTGCTGACCGTGACAAAGAAGTATTCCGGCATGATCCGGAACAGTTTTTCACAGCACTCTTCCAGCTGACCGGCGTTTTCCGCGATGATGGCTTCCAGTGATTCGGTGCGATACATGTTTCTGCCTCCATATTGTAATATTGAGAAATCCGCAGACGTGTGACCGGTGATTCCGGTTCGGTTCCTGTCATAGTATATCCCGGATTTCTGCTTATGCAAGGGAAATCATCAGCGATTCGTGTTAAAATTGCACATTATGTGTTTGTTTTTAACATTTTCTCTTCCCGCATATCCGGGCTGCTTTTCATCAAACTCCGGCAGAAGATGGTTTTTCGTCCTGCCGATGCTTTTTTTCCGGAAGATCTCCGGTGAAATCCGATATTTTTTCCGGAAGGCCCGATAGAGACTGTGGTAGGATCCGTAATGACACAGCAGCGCGATCTCCTTGCAGGAGAGATTGCTGTTCTGCAGCAGGGATATCGCCTCCCCGAGCCTCAGATTTTCTTTGTAATCCCGGATCGTCTGTCCGGTTTCCGTGTGGAATGTCTTGGAAATATAACTCTGCGATACGCCGAGTTTTTTAGCAAGATCCGTAGCTGTTACGGATTCGTCGAACGAATTGCGGATCTCGCTCCGGATATCCCGGACCTGACTCTTTTTTTCCTGCCTGCGGAGATCCATCTCTCCGGGTCGGAGCAGCATCCTGAAAATGTCGAATACCATTTCGGCCGCATCCTGCGGTGTCTGCGAGAAGGTCGCGCCGGCATATTTCCGCCAGGACAGCAGCTCCTTCTCCAGTTCGCTCTCTCTGCCGAGATGAAAAAAATAACCGTACGCCCGGTTGATTTCCCCGATGATCCGGCTGCTGGCCTCGCCAGGAAAATTGATCCAGATGAAATGCCAGTTTTCCCGTCCCTCTTTCGGACAGCGGCAGGAAAAAAGAGGGTTCCTGCAGTGAACGAGGTTCGCCGTCCCAGGTACGCATTCGTACTGTTTTCCTCCGATCTGGAAAATGCCGTGCCCGTTCAGCGTAAGAGTCAGCTGTCCGCCGAGGGACAGGGGAATGAGGGAATTCGACACCTCCGGCATGCAGTAGCCGGGTTCCTCGACTTCCTCCACGATCATGCCGGAATACGGCATATATCTCAGCTCCGGCGTGCGTACGAACCGGACACTCCACAAGCGGACTTTATCGATGTCGATCATGTCTTTCTTTCTCCGGGATGTGTCATAATATGACATGTCAAAACACAAAATGCAAACCTCCGAACCCTTGTTTTTGCGATAAAGTCAGGGTATAATTGCCGATGGAATGCAGTATAAGGAGCGGTGATGACGAAGACATTTCCGCATTTGACGGAAGCCCGCCGGCGCCGCTTTCTCCGGATTGTTTTTTTCTCCGGTTCCCGCACGATATCACAAAATGACAACTCTAAAATGCTTGTAAAAAGGAAAATGAAGGATATAGTTGTGGAAAATACTGCTATGCGGCAGCAATCCGTCGAACCATAAACGTAAGGAGTCCGAATCTATGAAAACAAGATTTTTCACGCTCATCGAACTGCTGGTCGTCATCGCGATCATCGCCGTGCTGGCGGGGATGCTCCTTCCCTCGCTGGGCAAGGCGAAGGAGAAGGCGTACGCCATCTCCTGCACGAACAATCTGCGCCAGATGGGGCTCTTCTGGCAGAACTACGCGGACAGCGCCGACGACTGGGTGCCCGCTCACTACGACAGCACGCTGAAAAAGACCTGGGTGCAGACCTTCATGGCGCAGGGGATCTTCAACTGGGAATCCCACTGGCAGATATCGTACTGTCCCTCCTGGACCTCGGAAACCATGCTGACCAATCAGAAGGATAAAAACGCGGCGAACCGCGGGTACGGCATGGTGGCCCGCTTCCTCAACGGCGATGTGGCCCCCTACCGGAAAATGTCGGAACTGCAGCGGAAATATGCCGAGGACGACATTCAGAGAGAAGGGTTCCGCGGCGCCATATTCGCCGACAGCATGGTGTACCTGGGCGCCCAGCGGAGTCAGTGGTACTACATCCCCACGACCACTACGCCTCCGACGGCAAACAAACTGCTTTGTCACGCCCGGCACAGCAATGCCGCGAATCTGCTCTTCATTCCCGGGCACGTAGGGACGGTTTCGTATTCCGATCTGGTTTCCCGCGCGCAGACGGGGAACTGTTACTACTCCATCACCAACATCCGGTAACGTGAGGAAAATGATATGGACACGTCTTCGGAAAGGGAAGAAGTCATGAGAAATCCGCAGGATGATTTTAAACTCTCATCTTTCATCTCTCACACCCACGTCCTCCATAGCACGCAGTGCGGCGGAGGATCATCTCTGAAGCATTTTACACTGATCGAGCTTCTGGTCGTCATTGCGATCATCGCTGTGCTGGCGGGGATGCTTCTTCCCTCGCTGGGCAAGGCGAAGGAGAAGGCTTACGCCATTTCCTGTACCAACAATCTGCGTCAGATGGGGCTCCTCTGGCAGAGTTATGCGGACAGCTCCGACGACTGGGTGCCGAGTCATTATGACGGCAGCCGCACCTGGGTGCAGATCTTCATGGCGCAGGGGACCTTCAACTGGCCTTCCCACTGGCAGATCTCATACTGTCCCTCCTGGACTTCCGAGACCATGCTCGACAACCAGAGGAATCCGGCTGTGGCGAACAGCGGATACGGCATGGTGACGTTATCTTATTTCAACGGCGACCGCCAGGCCTATTGGAAAACGACGGAGCTGATGCGGAAATATGCTGCGGACGGCAAACGGAAAGACGGTCTTGCGGGTGCCGTATTCGCCGACAGCGTCAAATACCTGAATTATCATACGTCCGGCCTCCTCTACCGGGACCAGACGTATTACATCGTTACTGCGGTCAGCACGCCTGTTCAGGGAGCGCGTCTGGCCCATGCCCGGCACAGCAATTCCGCGAACCTGCTCTTTATTCCCGGACATGTGGGGACGGTTTCGTATCCCGATCTGGTGGACGCGGCTCAGGACAAGAAATATTCTATTACAAATTTCAAATAATATCATACGCACAACGGAAGGAAGAGCGTCATGAAATTCGCAGGAGTCCTGCTGGGGCTTTTTGTCGTCGCCGCGGAAGCCGGCGAGCTCTTTGTCAACGGGAATTTCAAATGCGATAACCGGGGGCAGGCGATGCTCTGGAATATGGGATCCGCCGCGCGCGAGGCCCGGCAGGATGTCAGAATGAGCGTGAAGCCCGGTCCGGACGGAAATAATATTCTTCAGCTGGAATCGAAGGGGGAAAAAGAGGCGGCGATCCATTCCCTGCGTCCGGTCCGGGTGAAGAAAGGCGATACGGTCACCCTCACATTCCAGGCGCGGGGCAAAGGAACGCTCCGGGCCGGACTGTACTGTTACTCCTGCGAATCGAAAAATCCCTACACGGGCCCCGTGTCCTCGACCCGGATGGAACTGACCTCCGACTGGCAGGACCGGAAGGCGGAACTGACCGTCTCCGATCTTCAGGGAGCCCCCACGGAGGAAGTCCGTCTTTTCTTTGCCTCGTGTCCCGGCGGTTCGGCGGAGATCCGGGCGCTTGAGGCACAGGGCAGCATGCCGGATGAGGCCGATGCGGCGGTGAACGGCTCCTTCGAGGCGGGCACGCCCGCGTACAACGGACTGTTCCCCTGGCACTGGGATGGCCGTTTCACGGACATCACGCTCTGCGAGGGGGAGGCCCCGGACGGAAAACAGTATCTGGAAATATCGTCCGATCCGACGAAGAAGTCTGAGCCCATGGCCGGCTGGGAACATTTCGCCGGATGCTGGCAGGAGCTGGCGGTCAAGCCCGATACGACCTACACGGTTTCCGCCATGATGAAAGGGGCGCTGGAAAGCGGTTCGGCCGGTTTCGGGTTCCAGTTCCTGGACCGGTATTCCCATTCGTTTGCGGCCTATCCGCGTCCGCTGAAATATTTCCCGCTGGAGCCGAAGCTGAATGAAAAGGGCTGGATCCCGGTCTCCTACTCCTTCCGGACACCGGTGGAATGCAGCCGGGTGAAACTGTTCGTGGCCGGCGACAATTTTTCCGGCAAATTTTATGTGGACAAAGTACAGTTTCAGGAAGGGAGCCATATCCCGCAGATCCCGCTGACGGAAAAAGTCGATGAGGCGGCCTGGGAAAATGCCCTGCGGTTCGATGACTTCATCAAAGTCGGCGACCAGACAAAAAATTCCCGGGACGCGCTGGCGGAAGTCATTCCCTCAGACGTCAAAACCAGCGTTCTGCTGCTGACGGAGGCGGGAACGCTGCATATGCGGATCATCGGCGAAGAGCCGCGGATGGACGAGCGTGTACTGAAGGCCTCCGGGCACGACGGGAACCCGTACAACGACGACAGCGTCGAAATATTCCTTGATCCGACCCGCGACCGTCAGAATTTCCACCAGATCGCCGTCAACACCGCGGGCGTGGTGTACGATGCGTTCGGAACGGACAAGACCTGGGACCCGAAGTCGCTGAAGGTGACCGTGTCGCAGGAATCCGGCCGCTGGATCATGGATTTGAGCATCTCTTTTCTGGATCTCGGATACGGCGAACAGGAATACCGGATGCCCGACAAGAAGATCGGACTGGCCGTTTTCCGCAACAGACTGCTGAAAGACAAGCCTCTGGAACGCTCATCCTTCCTCCAATGGGCCTGGCCCGTCTATCAGGACGCCCAGCGCTACTGGCCCCTGACCGCCTGCGTGAACGGAGCGCCCGGCGAACATTTTTCGTTCCTCTACTACGGCGTGGACAGCCCCATGACCACGCGTCCGCGTCAGGCCTGGAAAACGGATCATCCCCTGTACGAAGAGCTCATGGGAGACGAACTCCTGCATCCCGATCCCCGGATACCCGTGGGCGACTGCGAGATCGGCCGGACGGTTTCGGGAAACTACTGGTGGAACTCCACGGGCTTCGCCCTGAGAAGCGGCATGAAGTACCATTTTTCGGAAATTTACGAATTGACCCGCGAGATGCGGATCAGTTCCGAAATGGTCAACGCCTTTTCCAACGGCAGTTTTACCAGCCGGATGCTGAAAAAATATCCCTTCGCGGTCGAATGGTATGCGATCCCTCAGTTCGCGGGCGGCCGGAGCGAGGAATATCCCAGTTACACGCCGAATCCGAAAGTTCCGCACAAGCGGTTCTATTTCATTGCCGACGACCGGATAGCAAAACGTTTCTGCGACGAACTGGAAAAGGAGTTCCGGAGAGTCCATGAACATGTGTCCGTCGTTCCCCTGGGGCACGAGACACACAGCCTGTATTTCCGGTATTACGACGAATTCAAAAAACGGTATCTGGAACAATCCCCGGAGATCTGGGCGGGATTCGAACGGGAGGCAAAGGAAAAGTTCGGATTCGGGAAATTCGGCTTCCCCGAGTCCGTCGACTCGGCCACCCCGTACGAACGGATCGTCTATCACCGCTGGGTTCTGGACAAATACAATCAGTGCATGAAGGAAGCCGCGGCCCGGCTCAAGAAGATCAAGCCGGAAGTGGTGCTCCTTTCCGAAGTCGAGGTGGGCGATTTCGCCGCCATGCTCTATGAGCACGCAAAAGGGACCTACGACTACATCACGCAGCAGCAGGTACCCTCCGGCAGTCCCAACCGTCAGAGCATCGGTTTCGGAGTGAAGATCATGGGCGATCTGGCGGAAACACCCGTCCGCGGCGGCCCCCATGTGGAACACTATTTCATGTCCCTGAACGCAGAGGAAACCAATGAGGTCCTTTCGGAGGTCTTCCGGGCCGGAGGCACCTCCCTGGCCTTGTGGCTGGTGGACTGGTTCGGCAAGACCTACACGGACTACTACGGCGCACCGGAACGGTTTGCGGAGATCCGTCACATCCTGCTGGAAATCGGAAAAATGCGAAAACTCCGCTTCCCCGAACCCGATACGGCGATCTTTTTCTCCAATGTCACCCGATTCGCCGAAAACTGGTGGTTCGTAAAGTCCCCCGATCCCAATGCCCGCGAATACGAAGCCGCCTTCACGGTCCTGGGTCCCCGGACGGGCAGCTGGTTCCGGTTCGTCAGCGACGTCCAGATCACGGAGCAGGATCATAAGCTGGACTCCTACAAGACGGTCTACGTTCCCTCGGCCCGATTCCAGGACGAAGCCGCCGTGAACCGCCTGAAAGAATACGCGGCCCGGGGCGGCACCCTGATCTTCGGATCGCCGGATATGCTGGAACTCTCCGACGACGGATCGAAGCGGCCCGGCCTGAAAAAGGAACTGATGGGACTGGAAGTATCCGGAAAAGACATGCAGACCGCCGGCCTGCAGTTCGGAGATCTCAATATCGCCGCGTCCGGCAATCCCGTCTGGAAAATGCAGCCCGTCGGAAATGCCGAAGTCATTGCCCGGTTCGGCAGCGGAGAGCCCGCCGTCATCTCCCATCCCTACGGCAGGGGGAGAGTGATCACCTTTGCCTCCAATCCGTTCTCCTTCAGCCTGCTGACCGATAAGAACGCCTGGCGGATGTTCCGGTCTCTCCAGACCCGGGCGGGATGCCGGGTGGATCAGCCTGTCTGGCGCTTCCGTTTCCCGAGACCGGCCTCCAAACCCCGGTCGCCGTGGCCGGACGACCTTGTCTGTGTCACGGGCAACGCCTGCGCCTGGGAACTGGAGAGCATCGTGGACGGCCCGAACAGACTCTGTCCCTTCACTGCCTCCTATTCTCTGGCTCCGGACCTGGTCCCGGACGATCAGAAAAATTGCGGCGCCCTGTTCAACCGCCGCAAGGCGCTGGATGCACCCCTGCCGGGCCGCAGAGGAAAAACCTCGGACTGGCTCCCGGGTTGGGCCGCCGCATGGAAAAACCGCAGTCCCTTCGTCATCCGTCTGGAGTTTCAGAAAGACATCGGACCCGGGGAAGTAAGGCTCTGGTGTCACGGCGACATCCCCTCCATCGAACTGTACTCGCTTTCCGGAGGACAGCGGATAAAAGAGGGGACGGCGTCCATTCCCGAAAATGCCGAAGACGTGGATGTGCGGGAGATCGTGATCCCCTTCCGGGGGAAAGCGGCTGTTTTCGAACTGGAGTTCGGAGAACGTTCCAAAGGCGATCTCCATATCGGGGAAATGGAATTCTGGCGCCGGGGGGAGTGATATCCCTTCCTTTTTCCGCTGAATATACCGAAAAGAAGACGGATGGAGCTTGAAAATGCGGGGAAGACACGTACTGTATTGGGAATTCGATCCGGTAATCATGCAGTCGAAAGGAAGCTGAACCATGAAGCAGACAAAGCCGTTTTTCGCCTATCGTTCGTTCTGGAAAGAGTTTGACGCAAAGAAGCGTTTCGCCGCCATCGGAGTCGATCAGTTCGCCGTGTTCGCCTCCCACAGCACCAATTCGCTGGGCGAACCGTACTGCCAGTATGATCCCACGTGGCTGTGGTACGATACCTATGATTTTGCTCCGTTCGATCAGCAGATGAACGATGTGATCGGGATCTGTCCCCAGGCGAAGATCCTCTGTATGATCGACCTCAATTCGCCTCTCTGGCTGGCCCGTCAGCTTTACGTGGACAGCTATCCCGCCGTCACTCTGGCGGCGGCCCACGACCGCTGGAAGGAGGAGACGCGCAAATATGTCCGGGCCTTTGTGGAACATGTGGAAAAGAAGTTCGGCGACCGGATCCTCTGCTACATCCTGATGTGCGGGACTACGGATGAATGGATGGATTTTTCCAATGGTGCCGACAGTCCGGGCAAACTCCGGGCTTATCGGGAGTGGTGCGCCCGGAAGGGGCTGCCCGAGCCCGCCGATATTCCCGGCGTTGCTGCGCGGGATCATATATCCCACGAGCATACGGGCATGAAACTGCGGGATCCCGTAACGGATCATGAGGCGGTCCAGTACTGGCATTTCCACAGCGAGTTCAATGTGGAGACCATTCTGGAGTTCGCCGCGCTGGTGCGTTCTCTGGTGTCGCGTCCGGTGGAACTGGGCGTCTTCTACGGGTATATCCTGGAGCTGGCGCACAGCGTGGTGCACCGGGCGCATCTGGCCTACGAAAAACTGGAGAGTTCGCCTGATATCGACTTCCTCATCAGCCCCGGCGACTATCAGGACCGCGATATGGGCGGCGGCAGCGGATTCATGACGCCCAACGGGACCGTGAAGTGCCACGGGAAGAACTGTCTGTACGAGATCGACCATCGGACGACTACGGCCAACATGAAGCTGACGCCCTACGTGGAACTGCCGTGGATGATCCGCTGGAAGTCGCCCGCGGAGGACCGGGCCGGGCTTCGGAGGGAGTTCTGCCGTACGCTTTTCCACGGATCCCATCTCTGGTGGTTCGACATGTGGGGCAAATTCTACGAGACGCAGGAACAGCTCTCTGTCATCGCGAAGTGCCGTGAGATCTGGGAGAAATATGCGGACCGGAGCTTCACGCCCGAGGCGGAGATCGCGCTCATCGTCGACCCCGAAAGCGCCTATCTTGTCGGGATCAACGATTACAACCCGATCCTGCTTCCGGTTCTGAAGGCGGCAAACCGCCTGGGTGCGCCCTGCGAAATCTATTCGCTGAACGATCTCCCGCGCATCCCGGACCGGATCAAATTCGCCGTGTTTACGGGTGTCGTCCGGCTGGACAAGCGCAACCGCGCGGAACTGGACGCCTTCGCAAAAGAGCGGCATCTGCTGTGGAACGGTCCCGCCGGCCTGACCGACGGCGAGGTCTGGCAGGAACAGACGCTGCCGGGCGCCCGGTTCGAGGATTACCGCACCATCACCGCGGACGATCTGCGCTCCGAGGCGGAAAAGGCGGGCGTGCATTTCTTTACGGAGGACCGCTGTCCGGTGTGGTTCGGACGCGATATGCTTTCCATCCACTGCGCCAGGGGGGGACGGAAAAAGATCTCGCTGCCGAAGGAGTACCGCCGGGCGGAGGAACTTTTCAGCGGCAAAATCATCGAGGTGAACGGGCCCTCGTTCGAGTACGAATTCGAAGAGCCGGAAACGGCGCTTTTCCTTTTGACGTAAAACATCGGTCGGCTTTGTTTGGCCGGTTGAAAAACACGGTTCACGGATTACATTGTGACGGGAAAGGAACGGTATGATCCGGTTTTTATACTTCTATTTGCGATCCATGCGGTTGTATTACTGCTTCGTCACCGGCGCAGCCACGCTGGCTGGCGTCGTGACGGCCCATGCTTACTTCTCTTCCTTCGCATGGGGCCTGCGCGACGCGGCCGTACTGGCCATCGGATTTCTGGCCTGGGGCGTGAATCAGATCTTCAGCGACTGGTACGACTGCAAGGAGGATGCGGTCAATGCGCCGCACCGCCCCATGGTGACAGGTGAACTGGCGCCCCGGCCCGCGCTGTGTCTTTCCGGTGCGCTCATGGCGGTTTTTGCGGTGACGGCCTGGCTGATCTCGCCATTGTCCTTCAAAGCGCTGATCGTCGGGGGCCTCCTGAACATCCTGTATTCCCTGCTGAAAAAAATCCCGGTGGTCAACACCCTTGTCTACGGAGCGGCGATGGCCTGCTGTTCGATTTTCGGGCTGGGTGTCTCTCCGGACATTGAAATAAAGTCTCTTGCGTTTCTGCTGATCCTGCTGGTGACTTTTCCCTCGCATGTGCTCATGTGTCACAACAGCTACTTCAAGGACATCGAGGGAGACCGGGCGGCGGGACTGAAGACGCTGCCGGTCCTGTTCCCCCGTTTTTCCCTGTGGCTTGGGATGATCCTCACCGCCGGATGGACGCTGTACATTACGCACAACGGTCTGCTGTGTTCCTCGCTCAGCGTACGGCTGGAGGGATTCTCATGGCTCGTATACCTCTTCCTGGTGCTGTGGCTGACGGCCCGTCTGCTTTACTGCCTCTGGAAAAAAAAGTATCACAACGCAACTGGACTGAACTGTCAGCTGTGCGTGATGTGGCTCTGGTTCATTCCGATGATTTTTTCCCTGTACTGGCTGGCAGGTGCCCTCGTTTCGTTTCTGCTGATCCACTTTCTGTACAAATGGTATCCCGATGAAAAAGAGTAGATTTGTGACCGGTTTTCCAAAACTGCTGTTCTATCTGCGGATGTCGCTTGTCTGCGCGTGGAAGTTTCATTCCGTGCCGGTCCTGTGGAAAGCCGCGAAGTTCACGCGGATCTTCTTTCGTCACAAGTTGTTGAAACTTGCGTCCGGCGAATACAAGCTGGATTTCTACATGCCGCGCTATCCCTCGGCGGCGTTTTTCACGGCCATGCGCGACAAACTGCAGTGCCGGCCCCCGCGTCCGGTCTCTGTGGTGCTCTCGATCACCAAAGCCTGTGCGTATCATTGTCCGCACTGCTATCAGAGGCACGACCCCGCGAGCGAACTCCCGCTGGATCTTCTGCTGGAAAACGTGCGGAAGATGCGCGATTTCGGGATCATGGCATGGGCGGTGGAAGGCGGCGAGCCGCTGCTGCGGTTCGAGCGTCTGGAGGCGGTGCTGAACGAGATCCGGGGGCTGGAGGTCTGGGTCAATTCCACGGGATACTCCTCGACGCCGGAAAAGATCGCCCGTCTGAAAGAGCTGGAAGTGACCGGGATCATGAGTTCGATCCATTCGGTGGATCCGGCGGAACACGATGCCTTCACCGGCATGCCCGGTTCGTGGCAACGGGCGATCGGTTTTCTGCATGATTGCAAAGACGCCGGGATCCTGACCGGGTTCAACACCGTGCTGACCGACGAACAGATCGTTGCGGGCGGTATCGACGGCATCATGGACCTGGCGAAGGAACATGATTTCGATTACATCCAGCTGATCCATCCGAAAGCCTGCGGAGCGTGGATGGGAAAGAATTTCGATCCCGAGCTGAGCCGGAAAGCCATCGGGATCGCCTGCGCCGCCCAGAAACGCTACAATTCCGCAAAAGAGAAGCACGCACCGATCCTGACCGCCCAGGTCTTCGAGGAGTCGCCGGACATGCTCGGCTGCTGTTGCGGCGGGATCGACCGGTTCTATGTCGGTGCGGCAGGCGATGTCCAGCCATGCGAATTCGTCAATCTCTCCTTCGGCAATCTGAAAGAGGTCCCGTTCGAGACGGCTTACGCCCGGATGCGCAGGACGTTTGCCGTGCCCTGTGCGGAATGGACCTGCTGCCTTCATGCGAAGGAGATCGCAGAGCACGCCGCCGGGGGCGCGCTTCCTCTGCCGTGGGAAACAACGGAGAAGATTGTTGCGAACTGGAAATGCGGCAGACCGACCGCCGTTTACCGGAAAATGGGGATTTACCGATGAAGAAAATGTTGATGCTGTGTGCCGTCGTCTGCTTGTTTGCCGGATGTCGGAGCGTCGAGCTCCGTCCGGAGGAAGTTTGTGGAACATACCGTTTGTACTCACTTGACCGTGACGGCAGGGAAGTCCCGTTTGAGAAGATATATTTCATTTTCCTGCCGGACGGGACGTATCGCTCTGAGATCCGGGAAAAATACCAGACGGAAGAGGGGCACGGGAAATGGCGCATTGACGGCAGCGGGGTCGAACTGCTGAGCGAAGAAGTCGGACAGATCATTCGCTATCGATGCGATCCGGATTCCGGAAAACTCTCTTGTACAATGCATAATGAAGAATTTTTTCCGCGAGGATTGACGCTTGTTCTGAAAAGGGAGCGCGGAACCCGATGAAATATCTGGTACTGGTCAATCCATCCTCGCACGGCGGCCGCGCATTGAAGATCTGGCGTGAGTATGCTTCGCAGCTGGATGATTGCAAATCAGTTGTGCTTGAAGATATCAGACAGGCGCAGACCCTCGCGGCGGAAGCGGCCGGCTGTGACGCCGTCGTCGCCTGCGGCGGGGACGGCACGATCAACGCGGTGGGGGACGGTATCCTGAGAAATCCCGATCCGAATCTGAAATTCGGCGTCCTGTATGCCGGGACCAGTCCCGACTTCTGCCGGTTTCACGGGATCCCTTCCGGCGGACCGGAGGCGGTCGAAGTTCTGAAGAGGGGTTTTGTGCGAAACATCCCGGTTCTCCGCGCCAACGGACACGCGTTCTTCTGTTCCTGCAATCTGGGGATGGGCGCGGCGGTCGCACGGGATGCCAACGCCTGGCGCCCCGTCTTGGGAGACGGTTTCGGCACATTCTGTGCGGCGGTGCGGAACATCCTGAAATTCAAACCGCAGAGTTATATCCTCAATGGCGAAAAACGGACCGGATGCAGTCATCTTCTGGTTACCCGGATGCCGTTCATTGCCGGCGGACTCCGTCTTGCCCTTCCGAAACTGCGCGACGATGAATACGCGGTCTGGGTTTTGCGGCACGTCCGCGGTCGCGACTGGCCGGGCCTTCTGCGGAAGCTGTACCGGGGCGGTTCCTGCGGCGAATTCCTCATTCTGCGGGGGCCGCTCCGCATCGACGGACCGGGCGATTTCGAGTTCGATGGCGATCCGCATGGAGCACTGCCCCTTGAAATTTCCTTTTACGGGCGTACATTACCTTTGATAACGAAGGAGATCCCGGATGCTTGAGCAGGAATATATTGCCATGTTCGCCGGAATTCACGGCCTGAACCCTTTTTCCGCGGACGCCGAGCACTTCGGAAACCGCGCGGTTTCCATGGATTCGTTTTCCGAAACGGAGGATTTCTTCACGCACACTCCGCCGGAGATCATCGGACACAATCTCGCGGCGGGCGCGTGCACCGATCTGCTTGCCTGCGGTGTCCGGCCGGAAATCCTGATCCAGTCCTGGAACCTCGATGACTCCCGGCCGATGGAATACTACGGGAAGATCGCCTCCGGGATTGAGTCCGTTCTGCGTCACTACGGCGCACGGTGCATCGGCGGCGATCTGGGATGCGCCCGCCCGTGGAGCTGGACTGCCGCGGTCAGCGCGGAATGTGTTTCGCCCGTGACCCGGACGGCGAAAAGCCGCGAGCCGTTCGACCTGTATATTTCCGGGCCCATGGGCAAGGCGAATCTTGCTGCCGTGACGGGAGAAGCGATGCCGGAAATTCCTTTGCGGGAACCAGTTCCATCCGGAACTCTTTTTGCCACGGATACCAGCGGCGGATTCTTTGACGCGCTGGAAAATTTTCGCCGGGTCAATACCGGAATGAATTTGTTTTTTGATGTCGAAAAGGTTCTTTCCCAAGATATTCCGCAGAGCATGGATTTTGACCGGATGTCATTCCTGGTCGGAGGCGTCGGCGAGTATGAACTGATCTACGCCGTGCCGCGGGGAATGCCGGTTCCCGGGATCCGGATCGGGGAAGGCGATTTTACTTCGGAAGAGGAAAATATGTTTTGCTGGGGACAGGGCGGACAATGGATCGGGCGCATGAAAAATCCGCCGCCGGATTATCGTAATATCCGTCAGGAAGAATGGGTTAAGGCAACAATGGAATATCTTCGGGAGATGATGTCATGAGCCGGTCTTTGTTCGAACGCTGCTATCAGGCCGGGGAGGGGATCACCGGTAAGACGGAACTCCTTGCCCGTGAGCTTGCTGTGAATCCCCCGGAGTATTACGGCGGATTGCACATGACTCTGCTGGAAGGGGTAAAACCGATCACGAGGGTCCGTACTCCGTCCGGTGACGTCAGAGATATGCTGATGCTCGGCAGCAATTCTTTTCTGAACCTGAACTTCCATCCGAGAGTGATCGAAGCGGAGCGCCGCGCAGCGGAAAAATACGGATCCGGCGCCGGGTCGCCGCCTCTTTATGCGGGGACTACCGATCTTCATGCCGAACTGGAGGAGACTCTGGCCCGTTTCTGCGGCACGGAATCCGCCCTGATCTTTCCCGCCGGATACAGCGGCAATCTGGGGGTGCTTTCCGGTCTTCTCCGGCCCGGCGACACCGTGTTCTGCGACAGCATGAACCATGCTTCTTTATTCGATGGGATCCGCCTTTCCGGTGCGGAGCTGATTCCGTATCCGCATTTGAACATGAAATATCTGCGCCGGGTCGTGAAACCCCGGTCGATGATCGTTTCCGACGGCGTGTTTTCCATGGAAGGCAGTCTTGCTCCGGTGGATGAGCTGGTCCGGATCAAACAGGAGAACGACGCCTTCCTGATGATCGACGACGCACACGGCTTCTGGGTCATGGGAGAAAACGGACGCGGTACGGCGGACCTTTTCGGCGTACGGGATTCGGTGGATCTCCATTACGGCACGTTCAGCAAGGCGCTGGGCAGCGTGGGCGGTTTCGCTGCAGGCCGGAAGAACGTGATCGACTACCTGCGCTACTATGCGCGGAGCACCTTTTTCTCCAGCGCTCTGCCCGCCACGACTGCGGCCGCCGTGCTGGAGTCGATCCGGATCGTGCGGGAGGAGCCGGAGCATCTGCGGAATCTCAAACGGAACCGGGATTTCTTTCAGGCCGAGCTGGAGAACCGCGGATTCAATACGCTGGGGAGCCGTTCGGCGATTTTGCCTGTTCTCGTCGGCAGCGAGGAGAAACTGGGACGCTTCCAGAGGATGCTTTTCGAAGAGGGCATCTTCAGCAATATCGGGACCACGCCCGCCGTCGCCGCCTCGAAATGCCGTTTGCGCCTGAACGTGATGGCGACCCATTCCCCGGATCAGCTGGGCCGTGCGGCGGAGATTCTCGAACGCTGTGCGAAGCAATGCGGGGTACTGCCGTGAGCTTCAAAGTCCTCATCACCGGCGCAGGCGGCTATATCGGCTCCAACGCAGCCGAATTTTTCCGGAAACAGGGTTGCGAAGTCACCGGAATGATCCGGAATCGGGTCGCCGAGCGTTTCACGAGATCCGGCGCGATGGCCGTCCGGGCGGACCTGTGCGATTTTTCTGCCCTGGACAAATTGTTTGAGGAAAGAAAGTTCGACGGCGTGATCCATATTGCCGCACGGGCCAGCGACGTGGGCCGGGATGAATGGTTCCGGATCCCCAATTTCGAGGCCGTGAAACATCTGTCGCAACTGTGCATGAAACACGATGTCCGGCGGTTTGTCTATCTCTCCACGGCCGACGTCTACGGCCTGCACGATTTCCACGGCGAAACCGAAGAGGAACTGCGTTTCGACCGGAGTGTCACGAATCCGTATCCGAAGTACAAGATCCTCTCGGAGGAGTGGCTCAAAGACAATCTGCCGCCGGATCGTTTTGCCTGCGTGCGTCCCTGCGTGGTCTTCGGCAACGGCGATACCACAATCACACCGAGGGCGATCGCATTCCTGAAAAGTTCTCCTTTCGTCGTTCACTTCGGCAAGTGGCGGGGCGGGAACCGATGGCCCCTGGCCCATGTGACCAATGTCTGCAAGACTCTCTTCTGCGCTCTGGTTTTGCCGGAGGCCGGAGGGCAGGGCGTGACGGTGCTGGATTCCAAATATACGACCCTTTCGCAGTATTACCGGGAACTGGCCGCGGAATACCTGCCGGGAAAAGTCATCCGGGAACTGACGCTGCCGAAAGGGATGATTCTGCCGTTTGCCTGGCTTTCCAGCAGCCTGTCACGGCATCGGCCGCTTTTCGATCCCACTTTGTACGCGCTGGATACCATTACGCATAATCTTGACTTCTGCAATGAAAGAATGCGGAAATGGATGGAGCTCTGCGGCTTCCGCGAAACCGTCGGACCGTGTCAGACGGAGTGATCCGAAGACGGGACGCCGGATGCGTGTTCCCGATCTCCGTTTCGGTTTTCGCGGAAGAATCCCGGAGAATGGCCGACGGTCCGACGGAAGACCCGGTAGAAGTTGGAAATATCCGTAAATCCGGCCATGGCATAGATTTCCGAAACGGGCAAATCCGTATTCTTCAGAAGGTCGAGCGCATATCCCAGCCGGAAATGCAAAACGGTCTGCCCCATGGTTTCCCCGGTTTCCGCCTTGTAGAGACGAAACAGTTCGTTGCGGGTCAGACCGGTCTTCCGCATAAGACTCCGGATGTCCGGAGGATTCCGGAAGTTCTTCTGCAAGGTTGACTTGATGTATTCCGGAGCAAAGGCGCGGCGGCTTTTCAGCGAGGAGGAAAAGGACTGCCGGGCCAGCAAATACAGAAGTTCCAGAAGATACGTTTTCAGAAGCTCGCGGGAGAATACTTCATCGGACTGGTATTCCCGGTACATTTTCCGGATGATCGCGTAGATCGTACGGTTGGAGTCCATCAGGTGCAGAATATCGTGACGGATCGGATCCCGGTTGTCCGCATTCTGCCGGAAAATGGAGAAAAAATCCTCTTTCAGACAGAGATTTTTCAATTCGCTTTCGATGGCATCCATCTGGAACAGAACATTGTACAGTAGAACATCCTCCGTCAGCGCCAAGGTTGTCAGGTCCGATGGATGAATGAGTCCCGTGGATCCGGCCGGCAGTTCGTATTTCCGGTTGTTGATGATCATGACGGCGTGTCCTTTTACGATATACATGATCTTCCAGAACTGCCTCTGATTCAGGTGCGTATATTCAGACGGATACTCCTCGGGACCGTTCCGGACCAGATGAACGGAGACCGACCAGTTCGGCCTGAAAAAATCCTCCGTGAGAAACTGATGAATCGGTAAATCCATCTCTTCGCCTCGTTTGCCTTCCGTGTTCGGTTCTTTCCGGTACTTTCAACACTGTACAATACTCTTCCTTCCGGCTTTTTTCAAGGCACGATACGAAAAAAAACGGGACGCTCCACCCTGCCGGGCTGTCTTTCACGATCCGTTTCCCGCAGAGCATGACTCCGCCGGAAGCCCCTGGTCCGGACAAGACTGAAGAAATTCCTGTCGGAGCGATTCCATATAGGCGCGGTTTTCCCTTCGGAGTTCCGCCATCTGTTCCTTAACATATCGTTCCAGTTCAGCCAGTTTTGCTCGGACGACACCGTCGCGGAAGGCGGCTTCGGCGCGGGCGGCTTCGGAGTCGCCGAAGGCGGTGTTGAATTCCGCTTCCTCCAGGATCTCCCGGCGGATGATCGATTCATCCTTCTGCTGAAGCTTTTTCAGCAGTTCCCGGTCGCGGCGGAGAAGTTCCTTGGCATTTTCCACAAATTCATCGTCGTGTTCCGGATTGTTTTTCGGAAGCGGCGTATCGAATCGGCAGAGCCCCTCGCAGGTGACGTTTTTCTCATAACGGCTTTTCAGGGAGGTGCCCCAGCTCCAGCTCGGTTTTTTCAGCAGAGAATCCGGAACGGGTTTGAAAAGAAACGCTTTCAGCTGTTCGCGGCCCGAATTCGATTTTCTCGCCAGGGCGCGCAGAATGGAGCTGCGGTCGAATTCGGTGCATACGATCGTGCTGCGGTTGACAAAGCGCATGAGGACATCGTCGGGGATGTCCGCGAAGAGAACGGCCAGTTCCATTGCACGGGCTGTGATTTCATCATCTTTCATTTTTCACCAGTGATGTTGAAGAGTTTGGAGAGCGAGTTTCGGGAAAAGGGAGTCAGGGCCCGGAGTGAAACTTCCTTGACATGCCGTCCGCAAGTAAGATAGCGAGGCAGATGGATCTTTCTTCCTTCCAGGAGTTTCATGCTGTTCTCCAGCGTATCCAGGATGATTTGCGTATTGCCGGAACAGCTGAGCCATTTGTTTTTCATGTAGCGGAATCCTTCGGCGGGAAGCGCGATCTTCTCTACGGGGTACGGGGAATTCGAACTCTGCACCAGATTGCAGTGATCCTTGCCCGGAGCCCGGCGCAGTCCGCGTCCCGCCATCTGAATGGTCGGGAGCCGCGAGGCGTCGCGCACGAACACGCTTCGGAGTTCCGGCAGGTCGAATCCTTCGCTGAGGACGGAGACGTTGGCCACGACCTGCACGTCGCCCGCGATGAAGGCGTCGAGCTGGGAATCCCGGTTGCTTTGGGCAGTGACGACTTCGCAGCCGAGTCCGTTTTCGGCGAGGATGTGCTTGAATATCATGCACTCATGGATCGTCTGGAAAAACACCAGAGTCTTGCCCCATCTCTCCGGCGATTCGCAGAAGACCTTTGCCGCCAGCTCCACGTTCCATTCCGGCAGTTTGCAGGAATGATACTGCGCGAGGACCCCCATGTTGATCAGCCGCTGGATCCCGCAGCAGCGTACGCTTGTCTGGAACGAAAGACGCATCCGGTCGGTCCGCATGGGCGTGGCGGAAAGTCCGAGTGTCCGGGTGTTCCCGGTGTTTTCATACATGCTCAGACAGCTCTGCGTTGCCTCGTGGTGGGCTTCGTCGAGGACCACCAGATCCGCTTTCGGCGGATTGGAGGAGAAGACTGAGACCATGTTCACATCACAGTGGAAGAAACTTTCGTTCAGGTCCTGCGTCTGTTCGAGGATGTGTCGCCGCGAGGCCACCCAGTTGACACGCAGTCTGCCGTCTGCCTGCTCCTGAAGCTTTTTGATGATGAGAAGGCCCATGACGGTCTTGCCCGAGCCCACCGGAGACTCCAGCAGAACCGACTCCCGGCCGCTGCCGAATTCGTCCAATACGCGTTCGACGGCCTCAGTCTGATAGGGACGTTCTTCGAAGATAAATCCGTTCATGCCTGAAACACCGTATTGTGACGCCGCACGGCGCTTCCCCGCATGATATTTTCCGTGAGATCCATATCATCCAGATGGAACGCCCTGGCCGGTTGCCGGTTGTGGTACATCTCCTCCAGATCGAATTCCTGCGCGAGCATGCCGCCCAGCGCGGCATTGAAGGCATCCACCCGGGAGATGAGGTTTTCATGATGGGTGGTCAGTTCGGAGCAGAAGTTGAAGAGATCGTTGACCGAACAGCTGACCGGCAGCAGGGAACGTTTTTTTGGCGCGATATTGTTCAGGGAAGTCGTCTCGTAACGGGCGCACGGGTCTCCGGCCATCTCTTCCAGGCGGGTTTGAAGCTGAGAGGCCGAAGCCTGATCCGAGATCTGCGTGGTGAGCAGATTTTCGAATTTCAGCAGTTCGTTGACGGAGGCCATTGTGTTTTGTGCCGTCTGGAGACGGCTCTCCAGCGCCATGAAGCCGTTTTCGTTGTTGTAGGACCGCAGCAGACGGGAGAGATGAGTTCCGGATTCGTCGTTGATTTCGATATCGGTGCGGAATCCGGGAACCAGTGCGACCATGCCATTGGAGCACACCTGCCGGAGGACGGAGAGATACACGCACGGCATGCTGACGCCGTCCACGGGATAATGCACCCAGATTTTCCGGGAGTATTCGCTGTCGCCGGAGACGGAGAACGTCTCGTCCAGCTGAAATTCCGCTTCCCACACGCCCTTGGAGTACTGGATCTTCTGAACGCGCGGATCGGACGCGAAGACGTTGCAGGCGATATCCGCAGGCAGAAGCTTTTTATTTTCATCCACTACGCCGAGAATCTCACCGTCCTGCCGGTCGAAGGTGACTTTGAATGCCACATCCGGATTCCGCTGCTGCACGCGGTCGAAGACCTCTTCCGCGGTGAAATAGTTGAAGATATTGCTGGAAAATTTCAGTTTCCGTGCAAAGCTCGTGATGAAACGTGCCGAGGTTTCGTATGTGCGGTCCTCGAACTGGATCTTGAACCGGCCCGTTGCAGGATCGCATTCCACCGGCACGAGGTCGGAAATGGTAACTCGGGTCGTTGCAAACCGTTCGGACCAGTCGAGCTGCTGCTTTTTTCCGGCGGCCGCGAGCGAATATTCCGTCACCGGATGAAGTTCGAAGTACAGCTCCTTCAGGTATTCGGACGTTTCCGGATCGGTTGCCGTCTGATACGGCAGCGTTCCGTTCGGATCGGCAAAGTCGGCTTTCGCTCCGTTCTGGATCAGACACTCCGCCTCTTCTTTTGTGAGCTGCGGATAAAACAGAACCGTTCTTCCGTCCGGTCCGGTCCGGTTGAGATCGAAAAACGGCAGAAGCAGCTGGATCATGGGCATGGATTTGTTTTCCAGAGCGGAGTAAAGAAGTTCCGCATCCTTCTCCGGATCCGGGCGCATTCCGCTTTCGATCAGGAATTCAGCGACTTCATAACGGTTTTCTTTGACGGCTTTTGTAAGAGGCATTTTTTTCTCCTTTGTCAATTGTTTTGTTTATTTGTAAACTGATTGAAATAATCAGCTTCATATGTTCTATGATTCCGGTGCACAGCGATTTTCCGCGCCGCCTCCGCCGGATGAAGGTCCTTCAGTCGGTGCATGAAGAACACATAGCCCATGGGCGAGTCCGGAGGGATCTCCCGTCCGAGCACCAGTCCCAGACGCAGCTGCTCATTCCTGAAATCGCGGCCGTGTCCGCCGCGTTTGCCTCGGGTATACTGCCAGATGTGGATCATTTCATGCGCCATGATCTGCAGAAAATCCGAATCGTCAATGCGTTGACAGTGCCCGGCGTTGAAGACGATCCGGAAGTCGGTCCCGGCGTAGGCGAGAGTCCTCGGCGACAGCCGGTGGCTCAACCGCAGCAGGCACGGCGGCAGACTGCCCTGCCAGCAGACATGATTCATGATCCGGAAACTGTCATACAGGACGGCCAGCGCAGGTTCGATTTCGTACATATCTTTCTTCTCCTTAACATCCTCTTTGTAAAACCATTTGTCCGGTATTTCCGCCGCATCAGAATCCGATTTTCCTGTCTTCGGTTGCGTCCGGATCCCGTTTGCATTCGCTTTCCCGCCGGAGAGCCTCGATGCGGTCATCATTGGAAACACTTCCTCCGAGATAGAAGAAGCTCTGCCGAACAGTGCGGAAATCACCGGGTGCGAGACGCGGGATCCCTGCGAGTTTACGTTCTTCATCCGGAGAGAGTTTCGTCTGAAACATCCTTTCGAAGAAGATTTTTTTGCCGGTCTCGTCAAGATAGTCGAATTCCAGCTTGAACGTGAAGCGGCGCAGCACTGCGGGATCCAGATTGACGGAGAAGTTGGTCGCCCCGATCATGATGCCGTTGAAATTTTCCATCTGATGAAGCAGTTCGTTGACCTGCGTGATTTCCCAGCTGTGCCGGGCACGGTCGCGGCTCTGAAGCATGCCGTCGATTTCATCGAGGAAAAGGATCGCGTGTTCCTTTCCCGCCGTTTCGAATGCATGTTTGATCTGCTGTTCCGTTTCGCCGACATACATATTCAGCAGATCGCTTCCCATTTTGACAATGACTTTCGTATTCAGTTCGGAGCCAAGAAACTTGACAAATTCCGTCTTCCCGGTTCCCGGTGCGCCGGAAAGCAGCAGATTCATCCGAGGACGGTCGATTTCATCGAAACTGCCGGATTGATAATTGCGGATGGCCTCCAGGATCTGCGTCAAAGGGATTTTCCCTTTGATATTCAGGCCTTCCAGGGAATAGTCCTTGGCCGGAAGCATTTTATTCCGCTGTGCGGAAAGGCCGAGAAGTTCGCAATGCGGCTTCATCAGCTTATCCACCAGGTTTTCCACTTCCTCCGTTTGCGGTTTCAGTTTTGCGACGTTCTGAAGAACCATCGTAATTCCGCCGGCGCTCACCGGATAGAGAGAGGCGAATTTCGTCTGCATCGCATCGCTGACGAACGATCCCAGATTCATCTTTTCGACGTTATTGTGCCAGATCATCTTCCGCTGAACATCGGTAAGCGGATCGAACCGGATTGAGTAATCGAAACGGCGGCGGCTCGATTCGTCCAGCGCACCTGCCGGGGTGTTGGTGATCCAGATCGTCGGGACCCTGATGGAATCCAGCGCGCTGTTGAGACGCCCCTTGTCTCCGACCGGGAGATTCCCGCCGAACAGCATGGAGAAGAACGACCCGGATCCGGCGCCCCGCAACATATCGTCCGCCTCATCGATCACGATCAGGCTGTGCGCGGGATCGACCTGTTCCGAGCAGACCTGCAGAGCCGCGAACCGAAAATCCGGATCGCTACGTGAGCGGTCCATTCTGCCGATTGCGCTTTGTCTGATCACGTAGCAGGTCCGGTGCAGCCGTTCCGCCAGAGTTTTTGCAAAACTCGATTTGCCTGTTCCCGGTGCTCCGTAGAGGAGAATGTTGGCGGAGTTTGTGCCATCGCAGCTCGAAATGATCCGTTCCACCAGTTCTCCGTGTTTCTCCGTCAGGGCGCCGTAGAAATCCCAGGGCAGGGTTTCTTCCTTGCTTTTTGCGAAGAACATGCTTGTCAGCGGTTCTTCGGTAAAGCCGTTCAGGAAATTGAACAGCGCGCCGTTGAAGTCCAGATCCTCATCGACACACTGATAGCGGCGCAGTTTGCCTTTCTCGTCCAGACAGGCCATGACTTCGGAGAGTTCGCAGTCGAGAGACTTGGCCGCGAACAGAGCCTTGTCATTTTCATCCGATCTCCGGTTGTGCCCGTCGGCGATGCAGAGCAGATCGTTTCGCACAAAGGCAAAAACCAGCAGAATATTGATTTCGCGGTCGGACAGCTTCAGTGTCGCCTGGAGCTCGGCCGTTTTCCGGGCGAAGGTCTCCTCTTTATACCGTTCCGGCGGATTCTTCCGGAGCTCCTCTTCAGCCACGCGTGAAAGCACCGTCCGGAGTTTCTTCCGGGCTGTTTTACAGCACCAGATCTCGCGGATGATTTCCTTGGGATCGTCCGTGAAATCCAGCCGGTCGCGCCCCGGCGTATTGGCCATCTTTTTGATTGACGCGGCCGGAAACGATTTGTTGATGAGATCGACCCATTGTTTATGCGAGCGCAGTCCGGCGACCAGTTCGAACGTGTCGTTGTCATTGACGGAACCGTCGTGATTCCGGATAAAGTTGAGGAAGAATTCCAGAGCCTTGGATTCCCGCCAGTACGTTTTTTTTTCGGTGTAATGCTTCATTTTTACCTTTCATTTATTATTTTTTTTTGTACGGATACTTTGTCATATCGACCCTTCCGATTCATAATCACTTGCCGGATATTATAGCCCCCCATGTATGACATTTTATGTCTGCCCAAATCGGTTTCTGCAAACAAAATTAAAAAAATCAATGCCGTTTATAAAAAAAAGAAGACTGCTGCAAAATACTGTTTTGCAGCAGTCTGTGCCGGATCATCATATCCGGCGGGAAACGGCGGGACCGTTTCAGTCAGCCGATGTCAACTCTTTTTGGAGTGTCAGAAGTTTGTCGGCGGAATAATTCCAGAAGTTTTTCTCGAAGTCCGCACTGAATGCCGCCAGATGCGGGGTGAAGATCACGTTGTCGAGAGAGAAGAGAGGCGATGACGTATCGAACGGCTCCTGTTCCATGACATCCAGCGCCGCACCTCCGATCCTGTGTGCTTTCAGTACGTCATAGAGCGCCTGCTCGTCGATTACGCCGCCGCGCGAGGTGTTGACCAGCAGCGCACCCGGCTTCATCCGCGCCAGACGCTCGGCATTGATGAGATGCTTCGTCTCCGGCGTGAGCGGACAGTGCAGGGTAACGAAATCGGCGCATCCGAGCAGATCGTCCAGCGGCGTCGAATCCGGTGTAAACGGATCGTAGTGAATTACATTCATGGAGAATCCGGAAAGCATTTTCTCCACGAGCCTTGCAATGCGGCCGTATCCGACAAGTCCGAGAGTCCGTCCCGTGATATGCCAGTTCAACGAATTCTGCAGTTCACGCCAGCGTCCCGTGCGGCTGTTGCGGTCTTCCTGCGGGATCAGCCTAGCCAGGGCCAGGAGGATCGTCACCGTATGTTCCGCCACCGCCTCGGAGATGGACTCCGGCGTATTGCAGATCCGGATGCCGAGTTCCTTTGCCCGTTCGCACGGCAGGGAATCGACGCCGCTGCCGCTGCGGAACAGAGCCCGGCATTTGGGAAGATCGTCGAGCATTTCGGGCGTGATCCGCACTTCATCGCCCCAAAACCATATCACATCGGCGTCCCCGGCGAAACGGATCAGTTCCCGGGGATCCTTGCCGCAGTCATGGCACTTGAGCGTGATCCCGCCGTTCCGGATCCGCGCGCGGATCTCCGGCGGAATCACCGATTCTTCATGAGTAACAAAGGCCGCAATCATAAGATTACTCCTCTTCCGCCAGCATTTTGCGGCTGAATGCGGCAATGGCGTCGCAATCGCTGAACCGGGCGATCCAGTGGATGCCGCGTGCCCGCCAGTCGGACATGGGAGCTCCGCTGGCGGTGCCGAGCATCAGTCCGGCGGCGTGCGTTTTTTCCGCGATGTAGTCCATAGCCTTCATCATTTCCGGATGGGATGTCTGTCCGAGCAGGCCCATGGAGCCGGAAAGATCCATGGGACCGATGCAGATGCTGTCGATGCCCGGGACCTTCAGTATCTCCTCGAGGCGGCTCACGGCGTCAACATGCTCGATCTGGATGATGACCATGGGGTCGGATGCCGATGTTTCCAGGTAGGCCGGCAGCGGATCGCGACCGTATCCCGTGCCCCGCCGTGCGCCGAAGCCCCGGTTTCCGGCAGGGGGATACTTGCAGTTCGCCACGGCTTCCTCGGCTTCTTCGCGGGAGCGCACCATGGGGATGATGATGCCGGCGGGGGCAAGATCGAGGATCGGCTTGATGATGCCCCACTCGTTCCATGCCGCCCGTACGAAGGGGGCACAGCCCGTACCGCGCTGCGCGAGCACGAGATTCTGAATCGTCTGCAGGGTATGCGGACAGTGTTCCGCATCGATCCAGGTGAAATCGAATCCGGCCTCGCCTGCGAGTTCGCCGACTACCGGGTCCGCGAGCTGGACAACGAGGCCCTGGCAGATCTTACCGGAGGCGATCTTTTTTTTGAAATCTTCAAGATGATTGAGATTCATGTCTGTTATCCTTGTGTCTTTCTCTCAAGGGAGGAACGGACGTGTCCGGCCTGTCAGCCCTTCAGCATCGCGTTGAGGATGTAGAAGTTCAGCTCTTCATAATCGCGTTCGGCCGTAAGCTGTTCGATTTTCGCATCATCGAGGGAGCGGGAGATCTCCAGCAGCTTCAGAAAGATTTTCCGGCTGTATTCCAGATGCTTCATATCCGCGCCTTCCTTCTGTGTGCGCATGACTTTGACGTCCAGACCAACCCATTCTCCGTCGTTTCCGAATCCATGCCGGTCAAGCACGCGAACCTGATTCAGAGCGCGGCGGGGATCGACGGCGCCGAAGGTCAGGTCCTGATCGAACTTCAGTCCGTTCTGGTCGTTCAGATGCACGCTCCAGAGTTTTTTGTGGGCCAGGGCGAATCCCATTTCATCGGACGGGGAAAGGTTGGCCAGCAGCGCGTGAGCGGTTTCGATCAGGCAGCCGACGCGTTCCGGGGCGTTGGTCATCAGGCCCATGGCGATGGCGTGTCCGATGGTCGGGATGTACGTGTGATCCATGGGCTCGTTGGGCTTGGATTCGATCATGACCCGGATGTTTTTATCATAGTCCAGCATGGTCTGAAGCGCCGCGCCGATCCTTTCCGTGGCGACCACGGGATCTTTTGCCTCGCGGATATAGGTGCCTTCACGGGCAAGCCACAAGACGATATTACGAGTGCCCAGAGCGTTGGCGATATCGATGGTCCGCTTCGTGCGTTCGATCGCATATTCGCGGCATTTCGGGCAGTTGTTTGTGTAGCCGCCGTCGATCGTCTGAGGCGCAAACCACATCCGGGGCGCCACGAATTCCGCCGTCAGACCGTGATCGTCCAGAACCTTCTTCAGTTCGGACGCCTCTCTGATGATTTCCGACGGACTCAAATTTGCCATGTTCGGAACTGCATCATCGTCATGAAATTGTACGCCGTCAAAACCCATTTTCTTATAAGCTTCGAGCTTCTTGTTGAACGGGATCGTCCGACGTACTTCCGGGCCGAAAGGATCGGCTCCTTCATGAATGTTCCACGGACCGAACGAGAAACGGAATGTTCCCTGCATTTTTCTTTTCTCCTTGTGTTTTGGTTGACGAAATAAATCCGGAACTTTTCTCAATATAGCCCTTTCAAATAAATAAACCTTGACTATATTACGAAATATCAGCACAATCTTACGAATTATGGAGGAGAGCATGCAAACCGTCATTGCAAACCGGGCCGATTTCTTCCCGAAGGACGGCTGTCCCATTGCCCTGCGGACCATTCAGGGAGACCAGCCGAGCCAGCATGAAGGCGATCTGACGGATATCCGGCATACGCACGATTTTTCCGAACTGGTCATCATCACGGCCGGAGGCGGCGAACACTGGATCAACGGGGCGTCCTATCAGGTCGAGGCCGGAGATATCTTTCTGATCCAGGGCAACACGGAGCACTATTTTCAGAAACGGCACAACCTTGACATGTACAATATCATGTTCGATGATTCGTATCTGAAGGATCATCTTCACAGCCTGCGCTCTCTTTCCGGCTTCAACGCTTTTTTTCTGTTCGAGCCGACGTACCGGCGGAGCCACAAATTCAAAAGCCGCCTGCATATCGGCCCCGAAACCATGCTCCCCCTGGAAACCGAGCTTCAGCGCATGGTGGAGGAAACAAAGGACGAACGGCCCGGAGCCGACCTGATCCTTCTGGCCAAGGCGCTGGAGATATTCGTTTTCATTTCCCGGGAGTATTCCCGGATCAGGAATCCGATGGCGCTCTCGCTGTTCCGCCTCGGCGAACTGATCAGTCTGCTGGAAAAACGTTACCGGGAACACTGGACCATCGAGAAGATCTCCCGGATCGCCGCCATGGCGCCCAGCACGCTGCTGCCGGTGTTCCGGAAGGTCACGGGGTATTCTCCCATCGATTATCTCCTGCATGTCCGTCTTTCCAAAGCGGCGGAGATGCTTCTGAAAACGTCGGCGCCGGTCTCGGAGATCGCGCAGGAGTGCGGCTTCCCCGATTCCAACTATTTTTCCCGGCAGTTCCGCCGTCACTGCGGCACATCCCCGCGCGACTACCGGAAGAGCCACTTGTGAGGCGGCACTGCCAAAACCTGCAACTGGTCTTCCGGCGTTTCCCGAAAGTCCGATATCCGTAAGTTTTCGGCTGTTGCCGCACCGGGGAAATCTCATTTTTTCCGGATTTCCGTACCGGCTTCTCCCTCTTTTATAAAACGGACCGTTTCCCGCTTTCTCTCCTGAAAAGCGCCGATCGGTCCGGCCCATAAAACAACATGGAGAAACCGAAATGAGAACGCTGGAAAACATCGCGGACGATCTGAAGACCATTCTGTCGGAATGTGTCCGGTCCGTCCATTTCATTCCCGGGAAAAATCTTCCGGACGACACGAACGAAAACGGGGATCTCCGGGTCTTGAGCGGGGCTTCTCTGCCCGCAGTCATTCTGTTCCCGGAAGAGTCCGGATACCGCAACGGAAACGCTGTGCAGACACAGACGATCCGCCTGCTGCTGGTGGATTCGTTCACGGCCGGAGGCGATTCCCGGGCGTCCTCCGTCTGGCGCCTGGCGGAACAGGTCCGGAGTCTCTTCCCCGATTCGGGGCGGACGATCCAGGACGTTTTTTACCTGCCGGTTTCCTCCGGACCCGCCGAAGGCGTCCTTTTTGCCGGGCACGCCGTCTACCAGATCGAACTGCTCCTTCAGCAGTGACGATCCGCCCACTGATCCAGCAGACGGCAGGTATCTGCGTACTGACATCCGGCACAGCGGATCGGGTCCGTCGTTTTGGGAAAATCGCCGAAGCGGGCCGATCCGTCCGGCCGTATCAGGGAGAACATTTCACCGGCTCCGTTCCGGATCAGTGTCCGGATGCCGGGCGCGGGCCGGATCTCCTCCACGTCGGCGCCGTCGGGTCCGAACCGGAAGAGACGGGCCAGCGGCGGTTCTCGCTGCCACTTCGACCGGATATGCATTTCGAACAGGGCGGCGGTCACGCCGGCGGGATCGGGAAGATCATCCTCCGTGCCGGGTTCCTCTCCGGAAGGACAAACCGTTTCCGAGGCGGAACAGAGGATCATGTTGAACTGCTTTCCGGAGAAGAAGACGAGACCAGGGGAGAACCACACGGGCCACTGTTCGAAGAGAATGGAGATCAGTTCGTCATCGAACCGGAAGTGCATGACATCGAGCCGCAGAATGTCGTGAAACCAGGGCGCTTTCATGAGCGCCGCATATGCCGCGGAAAAGGAATCCAGAGCCTGTCGGCGGAGTTCGGGAAAACGCGCCGTCTGTCCGTCAAGACACTCCCGGACGCAGGGCCTTTTCGGATCGCTCAGATATTCCCCGTGTTCCAGGGAAAACTCCAGGTCAAACAGATTTTTCGAAAGGAAGCGGAGGCAGCCGGAGGAAAAGGCTTTCCGACGCGAATCCGGAGGCAGAACCACTGCCTTTTTCAGCCCGGCCGCGATCCCGCTTTGGACTGTCCGGGTGAGCCACAGCCGGAATGGAAGCGTGTGCTTTTCCATGTAGGCGGACCGGATCAGCGGATGGACCAGCGGATCCCATCCGCCCTGGGATAGAAAGCTGCCGATGAAAAAAGCTCTGCGGCACCGGCGGAACAGCCGTTCCCGGGAGAAAGACCAGGAAAAGCGGTCAGCGGGGACCGAGCCGTCGAACTGCGCGGCGGAGAGGAGCTCCTTTTCGAAGTCGGGGAAGGGCATTTCTCTTTTTCAGGCCGGGAATTACGGGAACGAGGGAAGAAAGTATGCCTTTCCGGGCGTCATGGTGAATTCCTTTACCGCCTCTCCGTTGAGGGACACGGAAAGCCGCTTGGACGGCGCCGCCATGGAAGCGAGAATGTCCAGCAGGCGGGATCCGGAGCGGTAGTGCACCACTTTCGCGGATCCGGCGGGAATATCGAGCAGCTTCTCCGTTTCCGTCACGGCATCGGCGAAATAGCCCAGCTTATCCACCAGACCGGCTTTTTTTGCCTGTGCGCCGGAAAGTATGCGTCCATCGCAGATATCGGAATCGCGGAGTTTTTCCATGGGGATCCCGCGGCTTTCCGAAACTTCCCGGAGGAATTCCGTGAAGGTTTCCATGACCAGCGCCTGGACGACTTTCTCCTCTTCGGATTCGATCTCTTTACCGCCGCTCAGCATGGCCTTCATTTTCCCGGACGCGTAGATGCACTCCTTGAGTCCCAGAAGACGGAACAGACTGTAGTAGTTCAGGGTCCGGATCACGACTCCGATGCTCCCTGTCATGGTCGTGCGGTTTGCCACGATCCGTTCGGCCGCAGTGGCGATAAAGTATCCGCCGCTGGCCGCCATGGATTCCATCTGGGCAACTACGGGCTTCCCGCAGTTTTTGAGTTCGTTCCGGATCACGTCGGAGGCGGTCACTTCGCCGCCGGGGGTATCCAGCCGGATCAGAATGGCTTTGACTTCAGGATCTTTTGCCGCCGTCTGGATCAAATGGCAGATCCGTTCCGGGGACACGATCTGCGATCCGAAAACCTCCTCTTCCGGCAGGATGATGCCCCGGATGTCGATAACCGCGATCACATTGGAGGAATTCGGATTTCCGCAGAGGAATTCCGTTTCCGCCTCTTTCCCCGTGGTCTCGGAGGAAATGGTCGAGGCGCAGGAGGCGCAGGCCCGGCCCATCATGACAACGGAGACCGTGATGAAAAGGAAAAATCCGGCACAGAAGATGCCGCAGCATCCCCAGGCGCCGATCTTTTTCCCCTGTTTGCATTCTTTTGTTTCCACGGTGTTTCTCACTTCTTTTGCTTCTTCTTCCATCAGTTTTTCTCCTTTTCGGGGAGGGCGGCAAAACGCAGCGCCGTCTCCTTGTCGTAGATCGCCGGATGGGCGGTCATGCAGTTCGCGGACGCTGCTGCCAGACCGTTCCGGAACGCCTCCGAAGGGGAGGCGCCGGTAAGCAGACTGGTCAGCATCACGCCGGAGCAGGTATCTCCGCATCCGATCGGGTTTACGGGTTTTTCCACAACGGGGACATCGAAGTACCGGATCTCTCCGCCTTCCGAAAGCATGGCGGGATCCTTACCGTCCGTCACCGCAAGGATTCCGATCCGGAACTTGCGGAAACATTCCCGGAACGCGGATTCGGTATCCGTTTCTCCGCTCAGAATCAGAAGCTCCTCCCGGTTTATCTTGAGAAGATCGACACCTTCCTCCAGAGCGGTCCGGATATTTTGAAACACGTCCGCGAACACGAAACGCTTCCGCTTCCGGGCTTCCGCGGCCAGAAGCGCGTAGTACTCGGGCGGCGTGCCCGGAGGACAGGTCCCGCAGAGCGCCAGCGCATCCGCCGTTTCCAGAGAGGACCGGATCGCGGCGTGCATGGCATCCAGGGCGTCTTTCGACACGGTCGCGGAGGGCTCGATGAGTTCCGTCATGACGCAGGTCTTCCGGCAGAGTACCGTGGTGCAGGTCCTTGTTTCGCCCTCCAGCGGGACGGTGAAGCAGGGCAGTCCTTCTTTCGCAAGAGAGTCCGTGATTCGTTTGCCGGTTTCTCCGCCCGCAAACTGGAACACGCAGCCGTCGACTCCGCCCCAGATCCGGGCCGCACGCAGAAAATGAATGCCTTTGCCCCCCGCCGTGTAAAGGACGGAGTCCGCCCGGTTCACCTCTCCGGGGCGGAAGGAGGGAAAGAAAAGAGTTTTCTGCCAGGCGGGATTGAATCCGGTGACAAGGATGTGAGGTTTTTGAGATCCGCAATTTTTTCCCATTAGACTATTCTCCCGTTCGCTGAATGGACCCGCGGGCCGGTATTTTAGGTTGATCGATGATATGTTCTTCCACATCGGCACGGATATGCCGGAGTGCGGAGATGTACGGTTCCAGATCGGGCAGACCGATGTACTTCCGGATCAGGAGATCCAGCCGGTCGTACAGGCCGGAACAGGTTTCCTCGTCGGACCAGTCCAGCGCGCTGAAGAGGCGGATACGCTGGAGCTGATCCGGCTCCGGGACGTCTTTGCTGGTATAGCCGACTTCGTTGAGAAAATTCCGGAGTTCGCTCCGGAAAAGCTCCTGTGTCCGCTTGCGGTTCCAATCCTCCAGATACCGGCTGTACGACTCCCGCAGTTCCGCAGGCAGCTGTTTCGCCAGAGCCATGGCCTCTTCGGGTACCTCGCGGAAACAGGCGCCGATCAGCCAGAGCGTCCGGCCTTCCCCTGTCGTTCCCGGAAGTTTTTCGATCTCGGAAGCCTGTTCGTCCCAGGTGAGATCCCGGATCGTGAACATGCGCCGGCCCTCCGCCTGAACGTAAATCTCCGGCGGCTCGACTTCGAGTATCTTCATCCCGCCGGGTCCCCAGGAGGCGAACGGCTCGCTCCGGAACCGGAAGAAGCAGTCCTGCCCGGTCCGGCTCCGCATCTGTTCGGCGAACAGGCGCGGCACGGAGGCGCACTGACGGATCAGATCCAGAATTTTCCCCGGGCGGACCGGATTGTCTTTCGAAAGATACAGCTCTTCCGCGGCTCCGTATTCCCCGGCGGCCAGAAGAGGAACGATTTTCTTTTCCAGAAACTCGGCGGCCTTCGCCCGGCGGACGTTCCGTTCCTCGATCTTCCTCGTCAGATTCTCCGCAATCTCCTCGCGGACGCTCCGGCTTTCTTCCCGCAGGTCGGCAAAGCCCGAATCGTAGAGCCGGAGGACCTCTTCGTACTTCTCCTGGTCCAGAAGCTTCTGCGCCTGACGGTCCAGACGGATCCTTCTTTCCCGGATCTCCTCCCGGCAGGCCGTATCCAGACGTTTCAGAAGCTCGCGGGCTTCCGCGCGCCTCTTGGGGTCCGCATCGTTTTCGAAGGATTTCAGATTCAGAATGGCCATGGCAAAATCGGAACGGTCCCGCAGCGCTGCCTGTGCGAACTTCAGCGTGTCGGACCATACTTCATCCCGATTCAGCCGGACCCGGCCGCGTGAGGCGGAATCCTCCCGTTTGCTTTCCTCTCCGGCGCCGGATTCCGCAGACGGGCCGCCGCCGTTGTCGGACTCCGCCGTCCGGTATGCGGCGATTTTGGCGAAAATCACCGCCGCTCCGCATACCAGAAGCGCCAGAAGAATGAGCATCGGACGCCATCCGCCCTTCGATTCCTTCCCGGGACGAGCCTGGGATACCGGCATCCGGGGAACCGCGGGATCCGGATCCGGCCCGGAGGTGGTGGAGGGCAGGGGAGCGCCTTCCAGATAGGCGCGCAGATCGGCGTGGAGATCGGCCGGCGTCTGATACCGGTCGGTCCGGCGTTTCTGGATGCAGCGCATGACGATGTATTCCAGATCCATGGGGATCCCGGGCCGATAGTACCCGGGCAGCTTGGCCTCCACTTCCAGATGCATCCGGCGGACCTCCTCCCGGCTGGACGCGATAAAGGGGAGCCGTCCGGAAAGAAGCTGGTACAGTGTGATCCCCAGGGAATAGATATCCGCGCGGATGTCGCAGTTCGCGGCGTTCAGGGCCTGTTCCGGCGCCATGTAATCCGGCGTCCCCAGGGACGAAAGTTCCAGCGTATCGCTGCGCCAGGTCGTCTTTTCTCCGGCGCCCGGTTCGTACTTGGCAAGACCCAGATCGGACAGCTTGTACTCGCCTTCCGACGTGATCATCAGATTGTCCGGTTTGATGTCCCGGTGCACGATCCCGTGACTCCAGGCCACCTCCAGCCCGTCGCAGACCGCTTCGGCGATCCGGGCGGTCTTTTCCGGATCCAGCGGTCCGGACCGCATGAGAAGATCGTGGAGCGTGCCGCCCGCGATGTATTCCATGACGAGATAAAGCGTGCCGTCGTCCGTGGTTCCGAAGTCATATACCCGGACGATATTGGGATGATTCAGTTTGGCGCAGATTTTTGCCGACTGGATGAAGCGGGCTTTGAATACGGCATTGTTCGCAAACTCGGGCAGAAGGATCTTCACCGCCACCGGCAGACCCAGCGACGGATGGATCCCCTTATAGACACGGCCCATACCCCCGCGTCCGATAAAACGTTCGATTTTGTAGGGACCGATTTTTTCCGGAGGCGCCTGATCGATGGCCGAATAGTCCTGAACGACGGTCAGTTCGTCCAGGAAGAACCGGGAGCCGCACATGCATTCGACATGCCGTCCCCGTTCCACGTGTTCCAGTTCGGTTTCACGACCGCATTGCGGACATTTGATGATCATGGGCTTTTCTGTCCGAAGCGGATCCGCCTCAGACTTTCCTTCCGATATTTATTTGTTTCCTGCATCCCGCGTGATAATGTAGTGCCGGATCCCGCAAAAAACAAGCATGCTCCTTCCGATTTGTCTGTAAAACGGCCGGATCAGTCCAGCGGGATCGAGGACTGAATCCGTTCCGACCAGGCGGCATCGTCCGGACGCAGCAGCAGCACGCCGCCCACGGGCAGGGGAATGCCCCTCAGCTGAAGTTCCTCCGCCTCCGCTTCCGAAATCGTGCCGTATGCCGCGTCCGCATATCCGGCGCGGAGCATGGCGGGGAACGTTTGGGGATCCGCCGTGCGGAAGGAGGGTGTCAGCTCCATCCTGTTTCCCGTTCGGATCAGAAGGATCCGTACGGCATCGGGCGTATCCGGGGGGAGAAAGCACCGGAACGAACCTGTCAGACGGATCTCGCGCTCGCGGAGCACGGAAACGGCGCCCGTACCGTCTTCCCGCCAGCCGTCACCGGATTTCGAGTCGGAAAACAGCGAACAGCCCGCGGTCCCGGCGGCCAGTGCCGTCAGGAGAGGGAGAAAAAGAAAAGTCCGGATCCGGTTCATTTCCACGGCGTCAGAATGATCTTTTTCTGGAATTTCGTCTGCTGCTCCGGACGGCGCAGAACATACAGATTGCCCGTTTCATCCAGCACGGCCGTCAGTTCACCCGCTTCCAGCGGGAACACCGCACGGGGATATCCTTGCGTCCGGGGATCGATCCTCCCCGGAGTCGCCGAGGCCAGCTTCTGAAATGTCCGCGCGTCCAGAAATTCGATCTCGCCGGCCACTTTCTTCCGGTGCAGGATCACCCGCCCGTCCGTGCTTACGGCCAGCTCTCCCGCGCTGGTCCCCTCGAATTCCTGGATCCGGCCCGCCCGGAGCGCAAAGGCGGATCGGTCCGTCAGCGGGTCGGGTGCGCAGAGAAAGCTCCTTCCGTTATCCAGGAAGAGGAGCTGACGGACCGGATAATCAGCCGGTATCTTTTCCGTACTGAGCGGACGGGCATCCCCGACTTTGAAAACCTCGATCTTGCCCGCTTTGCCCGCCGCGGCCCACCGTCTGCCGTCGGGCGAAAGGGCCAGAGCGCAGCCGGACGAGGCTGTTTTTACTGTTTTGTGCGAGGAAAGGTCCGGCGTGAAAACCAGGACCCGGGGCTTGGCCGCATCGGAAACATATACCCGGTCTTCCCGGTCGCAGAACAGATCGGCGCAGCCCAGCGATCCCGTCCGGATGAACGCGGATTCTTCGCCGGAATCCAGACGGAACCGGACGAGACCGGCATTCTGTTTCAGTTCGGACTGCACGCGGCACAGAGCATAAAGAGCCGGCTCCTTCCCGGCAAAGACGATCTTTTCCGCGTGTCTCGGCGTTTCGATCAGCTTCAGAATTTCCCACGTGTGCGTATTGATGAGCACAATACGGCTCCCGTTCGGCGGTTCCTCGCCTCCCGTCGTCTCCACGATCGCCAGCACGCTCTGATCCGGCGAGAGCGCCACCGCCGGAAGCCGCACCCCACGCAGTACGCCGACATGTTCCAGCGGCGCCCAGTGAAGTTTCCCTGCACTGCCGGGATCCCGCAGCCTCGCGGCCAGGGACCGCGGCGGAACAGGCGTCGCGGCGGACCAGGAGGACGGGCGGGAAGTCAAATCCGCCCCCGGAAATGACGGCGACGGCGTTTCTCCTTCCTCTATTTGAACGTTCCTCCGGTCATCCCGGATCTCCGGAGTTTTCGTTTCCGGCTCCTTCGTTTCCAGCGAGGCGGGCGCCTCCTGAATCTTCAGCATCCCGCCCTCCAGTCCGGGCAGGGGCCTCGCCGGGGCCGCAAAGAGGGCGGCGGACGCCGTCGAAAGACCGATCATAAAACACAAGAGAAAACATTTTTTCATTTCCGCAGTCTCCATGGGATTGTCATTTTCCAGTTTGTACAATAAACCTTTTTTTCCGGAAGTAAAGGCGTCCGGCCAAAAAAAGGAGAAAATCAGTCGCCCAAAGCCGTTTTCTTCCGGTTCTGCACGCGGAAACGGAACGGGGGCGTGCCCGTCTCCCTCTTGAAGAACGAACCGAAGACAAAGACGTTGGCGAAGCCGCAGCCTGCGGCGATGTCCGCGAGCGGCATCTCCGTATTGAGAAGACAGTATCGGGCGTAGTCCAGTTTTTTTCCGGCCACGAAACGCCCCAGGGAAATTCCCACATGCTCCCGGAAAAGCGTCCGGAGACGTCCCTCGGAAAGCCCTGCATTCTCCGCCAGACTCTTGATGTCCAGAGGCACGGAAAGATCCGATTCGATCCGCGCCAGCGTTTTCTCCACGCCCTGCGGAAGTCTTGCGCCCGGCCGTGCAGCAGCGGCTCCCTCCGAAAGCTGTTCCAGAAAACAGAGAAGCCTGCACGCCGTTTCTTCCGCCGTGCCTTTTTCGTAGGCGGCGAGAAATTCATCCAGCAGACCGCGCACCCTCTCTCCCGGCGTATAGTATCCCGGCTCCGGCAGATACTTCTGTCCCGGATCGCCGTCGAAGGTGATGAACAGCCGGCGGAATCCCGCGGACCCCGGGTGAAGGAATCTCGTTTCGTAGGGCGGCACGTACAGCACGCCCCCCGGCTCCAGATCCAGACGCCTCCCGCCCAGATAGTAGGTCATGGCATCGAACGGGATCACCAGCGTATGGCGTCCGTGGGAGTTGGGGGCGGAGGCGGTGAAATCGTGGAAAAACACGAGGATGCTGTCCGGCGGCGAAAAATTCCGGGCCAGCTGACGTCCGGCAAAAAGATTTTCCGGTTCGTGCAGGGCGCGAGCGTATTCCAGCAGGTCGGCAAGTCTTTTTTTCATGGAACGGCTTCTTTCTTTAGCTTTTACATGGAAAAATACCCGGATTTCATAATTTTTCAAGTTCTGTTTTCTCCCTTTTTTCCATTTTTCAGCCGCTTTTCATAAAAAAACAGTCGATTTTGAAATTGCATGGACTCTCCTGCCGGGATATATTCTTTCCCGGAAAACATCCATACCAAACAGGAAAGGATTCTCACCATGGCCATCACGCAGACAAGTATCAGCTACTACGGACTGAACTATGTGGAACACGCGGAAAAGGATTTCGCGGAAATGCTGGAGCACGGCTGTTCCACGGTGATCCTCGCCGTTACCGAGTTCGATTTCGATTTCTGGCGTCCGAACATCCCGAAGATCGTGGCGAAGGCGAAGGAAATGGGCCTGCGCGTGCTGATCGATCCGTGGGGAAACGGAAAATACTTCGGCGGCGAACAGGTCAGCAAATTCCTGCAGGACAATGTGGAGAACCGGCAGGTCTCCGCACTGACCGGTGAAAAGCTCCCCTACGCGTGCTTCAACACCAACAGCTATCGCGATTACTTCCGGAATTTCTGCACCACGCTGGCCCGGGAGTGCAAGCCCGACGGTTTCTTCTGGGATGAGCCTCACTACGCTTTCCCCAAGGGCATCGCCTCCATCACCGGCGGCGTGGCCGACGACTGGACCTGCTTCTGTCCGGTCTGCCGCAAGCGGTTCGAGGATTACTACGGATATGCCATGCCCCGGTACATGACCAATGACGTGAAGCTGTTCCGCTGGCGGGAGGCGCTGGTGGTCCTTTCGGAGACCTCCAAGGCGCTGAAGGAGATCGATCCGAAGCTGGAAATCACCTGCTGTGTCCATGCCACGCAGAACGGATACTACGTCTCCGAATACCGCGGATACGATAACTGGGATATGGTGGCCTCCTGTCCTTATTTCGACGTCTTCTCCACCACCATCGTCAACTGGGCCCTTCCGGAAGACTTCTACCGCGATATCACGGAGCGGACCGTGGCCGTGGCGAAGAAATACGGCAAGCTCTCCGAGCGCTGGCTCATGGGCTATTACAAGCAGCCCAAGGACTGGACGCAGGTCGCACGCTGGGCGGATATCGCCGAGCAGGCGGGCGTGGACCGGATCGCGGCCTGGACCTACCGCGGCGGCTACGGGACTGTGGTAGGGGCTCCGGATGCCCTCAAACTCTGGGATACCATCGGAGAGAACTACCGTCGTCTTCTCAAAAAATAATCCGGGAGACGGATCATGCTGAAAATCCTGGTCCCTGAAAAGAAAGGCATCGGCGGAATCGCCGCAGCGGAATTCGCCTCGTTCTGGCGGAAGGTCACCGGGGAAAGTTTGCCGGTCATCACCAGAGACGATCCGAAATGCGATCTGGTGGTTTTGGGCTCGGATG
Source organism: Lentisphaeria bacterium (assembly GCA_017615635.1). Classification (GTDB taxonomy): domain Bacteria; phylum Verrucomicrobiota; class Lentisphaeria; order Victivallales; family UBA1829; genus RGIG8244. The sequence goes on along the minus strand of JAFZZR010000174.1, from coordinate 6,555 downwards.
CCGTCAACGCCTTCACCCATGCCAAGATCGTGGAGAAGGTCATTCCGCCGTTCACTCTGGCCTTCGGAACGGATCAGTATCAGATGCGTTCCGCGGTCGATTCGAACGGACGGTCTCTCCTGTTCCTCGCCGGGGCGCGTCCGCGCGCCCTGCTGTACGGTGTCTACCGCTTCTTCGAACTGCGGGCGGACTGCCGGTATTTCTGGGACGGCGATCTTGTCCCCGAGGCGGAGAGGATCGATATTTCCGGACTGGATCTGAAGGAAGCTCCCCGGTTCCAGTACCGCGGACTCCGTTACTTCGCGCACCGCAGTCTGAACCGGTTCCAGGCGGAACACTGGGACTTCGAAGAGTGGAAACGGGAGATCGACTGGATCCTGAAAAAGCGCATGAATCTTTTCATGCTCCGGATCGGTCTGGACGATCTGTTCCAGAAGGCGTTCCCGGATGTCGTATCGTATCCGAAAGGATATGAAACTGACTACGCCGTTCCCCGTTCGTACGACGACCGGACGCTGTTCTGGAGCCTGAAGTACCGCGGCGAACTCCGGAAGAAAGTTCTGGCCTACGCCCGCGAACGGGATCTGCTTCATCCGGAGGATATCGGCACCATGACGCACTGGTACAGCCGGACTCCGCAGGAGTATCTGGACAAGGTGAAGCCCGACTTCATGCCGCAGGCAACGTCCGGCTACGGCGAAAAAAGCGGACTGGTCTGGGATATCCGGCAGGAGAAGAATCTCGAGGCTTACTGGAAGCTCACCGAGACTCATATAAAGGAATACGGCTCGCCGGATCTCTTCCATACCATCGGACTGGCGGAACGGCGGTGCTATGCCGACCGGGACTCCAATCACCAGATGAAGCTCTACACCTACCGGAGGATCCAGAAGAAGCTGCGGGAGCACTATCCCAATGCGCCGCTCCTCATCGGAAGCTGGGACTTCAGCATGTACTGGACGCCCGAGGAGGTGCGGGATCTGGTGAAGGAACTGGACCCCGACCGCACGCTCATCTTCGACTACACATCGGATACCGATGACGAGCTTCGTACGTTCCAAAACTGGGATCTTTGCGGAAAGTTCCCCTGGATCTACGGGATTTTCCACGCCTACGAACCCAATTCGGAGCCCCGCGGCAACTACGATGCCATTGCACGACGTCTGCCCGTGGCCGCCGCCGATCCCATGTGCAAGGGCATGGTCTACTGGCCGGAGAACTCCCATACCGATACGCTGATGCTGGAATTTCTGGCCGCCAACGCCTGGGATCCCCGGAAAAGCAATTATCAGATCGACTCCTTCCTGGAAAAATTCTGCGCCGCACGCTATGATGCAAAGAGTGCCGCAAAAATGCTCGGCTTCTGGAAAGAGGCTCTGCCCTTCATCAAGGCCCGGCACTGGAACGGACCCGGCCAGTTCAGTTCGGACAGGACCCGCCGGATCTACACCAATCTGTTCAGCGAGTTCATCTTCCAGCCCCGGTATCTGAACGACGACCATCCGGAGACCGAACAGAAGGCGCGGTATTTCCGCGATATGCTCGCACCGGTCATCCCCGCGGCACCCGGACTCCTCCGCCGACTCGCTGCTCTGAAACTGGAAAAGGAACACGAATTCGTCCGCCGCGACGTGATCGACCTGATCCGTACCGTCGTTTCCCGCGTGCTGTGCCATACCTTCAGCCGGCTGATCCTGGCTCTGTTCGACTGGCGGCACGGGGCGGACAACCGGGAAGAGGTGGAATCCCTCTTCGATTCCGTCCGGAACGCGGAAGTCGTTTTTGCGGAGATCCTAGCCGCCGACAGCGACTACTCCCTGTACGCTTCCCTGCAGTCCCTCCGGAAGAAGCAGAAGACCAATCCGAAGTTCGAGTATACGCTCAAGGGCAATGCCGAAAACGGATACTGCCGCAGCTTCATCACCGAACTGTTCACCGGACTCTATATCCCCGAACTGGACGTCTGCCGCGAGATCTTCCGCGAGGCGTACACGGATCGGAAACTGGATCTGAAGAAAAACGGAGATCCCCGGTACCTGGCGGTGAAGGACAGTTTTTACAGGACGCCGCTGAAAAAGATGGCGCCGGACCGTGCGCAGGCCGCGAAAAATCTCTCCGCGAATCTGAAGAAACTGGCGAAAAGTTTTGAAATCATGAACTCAATATCCAAGGAGTGAAGAATGATCAAACTCAACGATTTCGGCTATGTGGAGAATGCCATAGCCAACATCCGGAAGGTCGCCGACGAACAGGCGGACAACATCCGCCGTGCGGCGGAACTCATGGCCGACGCCATCCAGGCGGACAGACTCATCAACGTCTATGCCGGCGGCGGACACACCACGCTGGCCATGGGCGAGATGTTCTTCCGCGCGGGCGGACTGGCCAACATCAATCCCCTGATGGAGACGGCGCTTTCGGTGTTCAATCAGGCGCTGAAGTACCTGGAGCTGGAGCGTACGGAGAACTTCGGCGCCTCCATTATCAAGTATTACGACATTCAGAAGGACGATCTGGTGCTGATCTTCCACAACATCGGGATCAACCCGGCCACCATCGACGCCGCCATGGAGATCCGGAAGCGCGGCGGACGGATCGTTGCGATCGCCAGCTCGTACTGGCAGAAGGAGATGCCCGCCGATCACTTCATCCGGCACTCCTCCGGCAAGAATCTGTTCGACTTCGCCGAAGTCTGCATCGACGACTACAATCCGGTGGGCGACGCCGTCGTGAACATCCCCGGACTCGGAACGCCCATCGCGCCCGTGTCCAACGTGGTCGACTTCACAATTGCCCATCTGCTGGAGATCGAATGCTGCCGGATCTGTCTGGAACGGGGCATTGTGCCTCCGGTCTGGAACAGTGCGAACACGCCGGGCGGCGATGAGAAAAACGCCGCCTATCTCAAAAAATACAAACCTCTTGTCAAGAGTCTGTAACATGTGTGAAAAAATGAATCGTTCGCTGGCTTTCCTGCGGGACAAGTACGGATGCCCCGCCGGAGAGATCGTCCCCGGAAACGAAGGTTTCGAGCTTGCGCTGCCCGATGGATCGCGGATCCCGCTTCTCCCCTGGCGCGTCGAACGCCGCTTCGTCGAACTCAAGAAAATCATCGACGGCAAAACGCTGGAAGATGTCTCCACCTTCCGGTTCGCCAGCTTCACCGCCGGCGGCGACTCCGTGAAAAGCGCCGCCCGCGAGCTGGAACTCGCCTCGTTCCTCGCCGGATCCCCCGTCAAGCAGCTTTTCTCCGTCCGGAGCGGCGATGCCGCCTGCAACATCCTGGCCCGGCTCGCAAACGGCATGAGCGCCTCGGTGGAATGCGGTGTCAAGCTGCCTGCGGGCGCGGATCCCATGGACCGACACGAGATCATCGCCCGCCGCGGCGTGGCCTCCGACCGCACCGTGGATACGCAGGTCCCCCAAAGCTCCATTTACGAGTGGACCGGATCCGGCCTTCAGACGTTCACCGATGTGGATACCGAACTCTTCGGCCTGCCCAACGACCAGATCTGGATCGTCCGCGCCGCCTTCGCGGTCCTGATGAAGCCCGAGCTCGCCGCAGAATGGACGAAGGCCGCTGCCTCTATGAAACGGTACGCGGATGCCGTTGTCCGTTCCGATTCCGAAAATCAACCTGTGCAACTGTGAAACGGAGACGCCCCATGAAACCTGTGAAAATCGCCATGATGGGCATGACCCACGGACATACCCGCAAATACTATCAGACCCTGATCGAGAATCAGAAGCTGGACTGGGTGGCGTCCTGCGCCGCCGATGAGGCCGCGAAGGAAGTCTACGAACTGTACAAAACCGGTGTTCCCTGCTATCTGGATCCGGAAAAGATGCTCTCCGAACATCCCGACATCGAAGCCATCGTGCTGGCCTCCGCCAACGAGAAGCATTTCGAGGAGATGAAGTTCTGTGCGGAACGCGGGATCCACATCCTTTCCATGAAGATCCCCACCTTCGACATGGCCGAGTATGACAAGATGATCGAGATGGTGGAGAAAGCGGACATCGTCTGCCAGATCGAGCTGGAAATGCACTACAATCCCGTGGTCAAGCGCCTGCAGCAGGAGATCGCCTCCGGCAAGCTGGGCAAACTCCTGGCCGTTCAGGCCACCAATATCACCCTCTCCCCCGTCTGGGCTTTCCCCTGGCAGGGCAGCCCCGAGGCCAGCTATGGAAAACGCGTCCCCCTGGCGCCCGGCGACAAACGCTTCCGCGGCGGCGCGCTCTGCGACCATCCGCACATCTTCGACCTGATACGTTGGCTTACCGGATCCGATTTCGATACGGTCTTCGCCCAGGTCGCTCCCAATCTCCGGCGTGAACTGGAAGTGGAGGATATGCTTATGGCCGCCGGAAAGCTCAAGGACGGCACGGCCTTCCTCTTCGATCCCTCCTGGTCCCGCCTGGAAGAACGCCTGAAGGTGCCCGCCCCCGGCTGGGAAGTCTTCCCGAAGCGCATGGAGGTCAACCTGACCATCACCGGCGAAAAGGGCATGATCCAGTGCGACTGCTTCGGCCCCAACGTCTATCACAACGGCGCTCCCAACGACCGCTATACGGTCCAGTACACCTACTTCGACGAATGGGTGGGACTCATCGACGAGTTCGTGGACTGCATCCGCAATCACAAGCAGCCGAAGATTAATCTCCGCTGGCACAAGCGCACCATCGAGTGCATGAACGCCTGCTACGAAAGCATTCAGTCCGGAAAGACCGCCCGCGTCTGACGAAGAAGGAGAAGAGACCATGGATCGTCACGAACTGATACAGTCCTCCCGCCTCATTCCCTGCCCGAAAAGCCTCCGGTTCGCCGGAGGCGCTCCCTACGCCATTCAAAAACAGGCCAAGGTCCTTTTGAACGTGCGCGGCGGAGCGGATGACTCGCTGAAGAAGAGGGCGGAGTCTCTTTTCCGGGAATACTGGAACGTTTCTCCCCGCATCACGCTGGGAAACGCTCCCGTCTCCCGGAAGAGTCCCGAAGCCTACGAGATCACGGTGACGGAGAAACTGCTGACCGTCACCGTCTCCGGCATGGACGGACTGCTGAACGCCTTCAAGACGCTCCGGCAGCTGGCCGAGGCCAACCGGGGCACGGAGAAGGTTACCGGATATTTTCTGGTTCCCTGCGTGATAAAGGATGAACCTGCCATGGCCTTCCGGGGGATCCATCTGTGCATTTTCCCGGAAACTCCTCTCTGGGATATCGAAAAGACCCTCCGCCTCGCCGCATACCATAAATTCAATTATGCGGTCATCGAGGCCTGGGGACTTTTCCCCTTCCGCTCCCATCCGGAGTTCTGCTGGGCTGATCTTGCGCTGGACCGGCATGAGCTGAAGCGCCTTGTCCGCCTCGGAAAAGAACTGGGCATCACGCTGATCCCCCAGTTCAACCTGCTGGGACACGCCTCCGCCTGCCGGGAGATTACCGGCAAACACGTGGTGCTGGACCGGCATCCCGAGCTCGAGCCCCTTTTCGAGCCCGCAGGCTGGACCTGGTGCCTCAGCAATCCGGAAAGCCGGCGCATCCTCACCGATCTTGTTCTGGAACTCTTCGATTTCTTCGAGAAACCGCCGTTTTTCCATATCGGCTGCGACGAGGCGTATGACATGGGTTCCTGTTTCGAGTGCGCGAAGCACGAACTCAAGGACCTTCTCAAGGATCATATTCTGTATTTCCGCGAACTGTTCCGAAAGCGCGGCGCGAAGATCATCATGTGGCACGACATGCTGATCGACCGCAACGATCCGCGCTGGACCGGCTATGTGGCCCACGGAAAGGAAGAGCACAAGCTGAGCGAACTTTACCGCGAGCTGCCGAAGGACATCATCATTGCCGACTGGCAGTACGGCGGAACGAAGGCCCGGCCCGAGGATCCGGATTTCACCTGGCCCACCATGAAGTTCTTCAAGAAGGCCGAATTCGACGTTCTGGTCTGTCCCTGGCTCGACCGTGCAGGGATACCCGCGCTGGGCAAACTGGTCAAAAAGGAAAAACTGTTCGGGATGCTGGAAACCACCTGGCATATCTACCACGATTTCCGGTATCAGCTCGTCCTGGGGACCGCCGCCTGCGCCGCCTGGAATCCCGATGTGATCCAGCCTGTCCAGCCGACCCGCTTCGCCATGGCGCAGCACCTCCGGCAGGTCGCCGCCCCCATGAAACTGAAGGAATATGAAAAATTCGGGTTCGTCCAGAAACAGGTCAATCCCGGCGAACTGCCCTACAGCAGCTGATCCGGATCCCCCGGCTGCAAAAAACTGTTCTGCTTTTTCGCTTTCGCGGGAAAAAAAGATTGTTTTTTTTCGAATCTGCTGATACATTAAGGAAGAAAGAACAGAGAAGGTGGGAAAATGTGGTCCTTGCACAACACGTCGATTAAAGGAAAGACATCGCTGATCCTGGCCGTCTGTGCTCTCCTCTCCGTGAGCTGTACCGTTTACGGATACACGGAGCCGGGGAAGAAGAAACTCATTCATTTCGGCTGGTCCGCTCCTTCGACGGTGGAGCAGTTCCTCAAGACGGACATCCGGGATTTCGAT
>JAFZZR010000014.1 GCA_017615635.1 Lentisphaeria bacterium | reverse complement strand
CGGAGCTCTCGATAAACTACCGTTTCAATTCCGTCCCTGGTCAGCGGGTTTTCGAGGATGATTCTGCTCTTCGCCGGGAACTGGATAGGAGAGATAAAAAGAATTTGCAAAAGAAAACACAGGACGAGTTTTTCAGCGGAGTCAAAAGCCTTTCCGAGATCTTGGAGAACAGTCAAAAGCGCTGATCCCGGCGTCCTGATCTTCGAAGAAAATTGAGTCGGCCGAAAGTCTCAAACAAGGCCACGTCTTCGGAATTGACTCGGCGGCATCGTATGCCGTCCGGAAAAGTCACGAGAGAAATGAAACTGGGAGGAGTATCCCAGATGGAATGCGATCTCTTTCATAGACAGATCGGAATGAAGAAGAAGAAATTCCGCCGTTTCGTTCCGCCGCAGATCCCAGTAGTGACGGGGACTCATCCCCCGTCCGTCCCGGAAGAGACGCCCCAAAGATGCGCGACTGAGATTCACCTTCTTACGAAGCATTTCCAAATTGATTGGTTTATCAAGGTTCTCCTCAATCCAGCGGCATGCAGCGGTCAGGAGGGGATCTGTCTTTGATCTGTTCTGTCGAGATCCTTTCATGCTGCATTGGTGAAGGAGACGAAGCGATGCTGCGGCGATTTCCGGTATATCTGCTGTTTCGCCCTCCCGATTGGCGGAATGAAGGAAGTCAAACGCTTCCGAAAAATCCCGCCAGAGATCATCTTTACATATTTCGATCCGAGTCAGCTCCAAGCTGTTCAAAAGTTCCGGAAGGATCGTTCCGCCGATCTCCAGGACCTGTTTTTCATATATCCCGCCCGTTGTGAAAGACTCGAAATAATACGGCGTCCGAGGTGGGATCAGCAGAACTTTGCGAGCGTGAAGTACGATCTCTTCCTTCCGGAAAACGTAATGAAGCGAACCGGCCCGGAGTCCGCAGATCAGCAGAAAGGGATGCTGCAGCCAGCTTGTTTTTCTGGGCTCGTACCGCACGGATTTCTCCGAACAAAACGGGTACAGAGGCAATTCCTTTTTCATACTGATCCGGAAAAATCGAGCGTCCACCTGTTCCATGTTTTTCATCGAAGGAAGCATAATGATATATTATTTTTGAGTCATTTGTATATAAAATATCCCGTTTTTTACTTGTTTTCAAGTTTTATTGTGATAAAATTATATAAAACGAAGGACTGCACGCCTTATGAAAATCACGTTCGAAAATAAAACTGCCCGTCAAAGATTTTACGTCCCGCCTGCCCTCGGAAACGGTCAGCTTTCTCTGATGATCGACCGTGAAGGAGCCATGACACAGAATGATTACTGCGGCATGACGCCGGTCATTGTCCGGGCCGGATGCCGGTACGACAATGCATCCCGACAGTTGATCCGCTTCGGTTATTTCGAACAGTTTTTGCCGGGCGAAGGGAAGCTGACGACTTTTCGGCAGACTCTCGATCCGGAAAAAGGATGCTGCACCTGCCGCTGCAAGTACGAATCGGGATTGACGGTCGATACGGAAGTCTTCTGCCATCTGGAACGGAACATCATTGCTGTCCGGAAGACTTTTTCCGCTGAAGTGAAGCAGGCATACCGAATCCGTTACACGTTGCCGAGAAATCCATATTTGCAAATCCGCCGTACGGATGAGAATTGTCTTAGATGGTGTTCCGGGATCAGATCCGGGGTTGTATGTTTTTACTCTCCGAATCATACCGTCCACGCCGCGGGAACAGGCATACTGGAAATCTCGGGGCAAGATCAGACTTTAGAATTTTTTCTGGCCTTCGATGAACAGATAAAGCCCTCGGACAACTGGAAGAATCTGTACCGTTCCCATACGGAAGCCTGGCAAAATTACTGGTCAGACAGTTCCTTCGCCATCCCGGATGATGCTCTGCGGAAGATGTATATGACCGCCCAGTACCATCTGAAGATATCTTCCACTCCATGGTCCGTGCCGACAGGGATTTTCCCGACACACTGGGAAGGGAGATTTTTCGGATATGATGAATTCTTCACCCACGGAGCTCTGCTGACGAGCGGCCATATCCGGGAGGCGGAAAAAATCGTCCGGTTCCGTTCGGCCGGACTGGAATCTGCAATCCATCGAGCCTGTTTTCTGAAACTCTGTCCCGAGAAAAATCTTGCGGCCCATTACCCATGGGAAACGCTGGAAGACGGGACGGAGGGCGGACCGGAAGGATTCTGGCTGGATCGATATGTGCACATGGCCTCCATCGGACTGAACTGCTGGGAACACTGGCTGTTCACGAGAAACCGGGACCTGCTGAAAAACGTGTTGTATCCGGTCATCCGGGCTTGCGCGGAATATTATCGCCGAAGTGCGGTTTATACGGATTCCGTTACGGGTCCATACATCGGGAAATGTACGGACATGGAGCGATTGGGCGAATTTGTGGAGCGTCCGTATTCGACCACCTGCGGAGGAATCGCATTGTTCCGCGCCGCCGTACAGTGCGCGGAGGAACTAGAACAGGATGCCGCGCTGCGGAAACAGTGGAGGTTTCTTGCGGAAAAGCTGCATGGGAGTCTGCCCGTGAAAAAGGGAAAATATGTGCCCTATCCCGGTTGCCGGGCCCACTCCATAGCCATGTATCACGGATTGTTCCCCTTCGGAGTCATCTCCCCGGATGATCCGAAACAGTTTGCCGCGATACGGGAAACGGAGAAGAATATCGGAGATTTTGCCGGTCAGTATTTTCACGGTACCGAGCTCACCGCCTGGTATGCGGGCTTGATCGCTTCCGCGGAAGTCAGGATGGGACATTCGGAAAAGGCGCTCCAGCTCCTCGTCCATGCAGCCGATCATTCCACCGGATGTTTTTATGAGTGTTTCGAAGTTTATGAGCGGAAAAAGCTGCCATGGTTTACTACCGCTTCGGGGGCCGTCGTCCGTGCAGTCAACGATCTTCTTTTTTATTTATCGGCGCGCCCTGAAGATCCGCTTCACGGAGCGGGATATGAATTCGATTCGCCTTGGATCAGCCTTCCCGCGCATAGAGGAACACCGTACAGGATACCATAAAAATAAATATAGGAGGCAAATGGTCATGAATCGGAAACCTTTCACTCTCATTGAATTGCTGGTCGTCATCGCGATCATTGCCATTCTGGCGGGCATGCTGATTCCCTCACTGGGCAAAGCGAAGGAAATGGCACTGTCAACGTCCTGTGCGAACAATCTGAAGCAGTGCGGTTTGATGTTCACCATGTATCAGAATGATTTCCAGGATTATTTCTGGAGTGATATCGAAATCGGTTGGAGCCAGAAGCTGCGCCAGTGCGGATACGTGGACAGTTATCGTTTTCTGCGGTGCACCCGTCTCAGTAAGACGCCGCTTTATGACGGCATAAGTCAGCAGGCGGCCTTTCAGCAAACCTATGGCGCGCCTTACGTGATGGATGACGTCAGGGCGATCAATCTTCGTGCGGCTTCCACGTATCACAGCGGTCAGGCGGACGAAACGAAGCCGGGACCGGCACGCATTGTTCTGGCCTGCGATTCACGTTACGAAAAGACATCGGCCAACCGCGATCAGTATTACAGAGTGGGACTTGCAGGCGACACCACAACCCTGGCGGACAATCGGGGAGCCCTGCTTTTCGCTCATGCGACAAAGGCCAACACCATCATGGCGGATGGACATATCGATCAGCTCGGCCCTGCGGAGATCTCGACCCACACCTACTACTATCCCACCTATAACACGACCTTCGGCGGTCCGACTCTGGGATGTGTCGACGGGGCGGTTTTCCCGGGCAATTACTCCATCCGCTTTGACTATTGAGGGAGGATACCATGTTGAAAAAACTGCTGTCCCTGTCTTTTGTTTTTCTCGTATCTCTTCTATCCGGAGAAGAACCTGACTCTCTCATGTTTCCTGCCTGCTTCCAGAAAAATGTGTTCCATATCTGCGAAGGATTTCCAGGACTTTTGGGGTTTTATCCGATCAATGAACCTGCATCGGTCCGGGCGGATCTGATCCTTGAAATCCCCGGTTTTCTGAAATTCCGGGAAAGTCAATTCTTCAATGCCGCGGCTTCGGATCCTGCACAGAGCGAGGCGATGCAAAGAGACGGCATATCTTATGAACGGGTACGGATTTCGCTTTCCCGGTCTTTCATTTCGAACTGGAGCTCCTTTCAAAGCAGCAGTGGTTTTCCCTATTATCTGAAACAAATCATCGTACTGGATGCTGTCCCAGGTTCAGAGGCGAAGACGGCCCGTCTGTACTGGCGAATGGAAACGGATCGTGGAGCAACTGCGGAGAAATCACTTCTGATAAAAGTACTTCCGCCGATCCCAATGCCTGTCCGGCCGGCAAAAGATTTCTCCATCGGAATATCCGCGATCGAAATGCCAGGAGGGAAATACGAGGGTTATGCCCGAGAGATATGCCGATATCTGAAGGGGCTGACCTCCGCCAGGATCTACGCAAACCTAAAAAACGACACTCCTGTTCCGGACCCTCAATTCGTCGCCTTTATGAATTCCGGATCGGTATGCTATTTCCCGAATTTCCGCCCCGATCCGCTGGAAAGGGAGATCCGGCTGGGCAAACTTAATGACAAATTTCCGACGACAGCCGACCATCGGGGACACAGGGGTCTGGCTCTCTCTTACATGGCGGACGATCCGGACGGCTTTTTCGCGCAATATCTGAAGGACGGGATCGAACGTTTCCGCAAGGCTTCGCCTTCCGCAAAGTATATCCGCTGGGATTACGAACCGCTGGCCACGCAGTACTCGCAATATGATCTGGAATCCTTCCGTCGGACCATGAATCTGGATCATACGCCGGAGTATTCGGAGGCAGTGAAAAGCCATGCCCGGGAGTGGAGCGATTTTCTCTATTCCCAGTCGGAGAAACTTATCAAAAAGTATTCCGAGGCTCTTCATCAGTATTGGCCAGAAGCCGGACTTATGCTCGTTTCCGGATTCATGGACCGGAAACATCCCGAGAACAAATACCGTTCTTCGTATACGCCGGTAGACCTGAGAGAAATCGAAAAGTATATCGATCTCCATTCCCCCATGATCTACTGGCAGGGAACTGATTTTTTCGACGATGTAGCGCTGAATATGAAGTTCCTTCAAAAACCGTTCATCCCCTGGATCGATCCCTTCGAACACAGCAAACTTTTCTTTGATCGCTATACGCCCGATGGCGTCCGGCAAAACATTCTGGCATGTGCCGTGCTGGGAACAAAGGGAATTATCTTTTATCCCGCCGCGGGAATGGATGGCCTCTATTACCGGAAGACGGCAGAGGCATTCGCCATGATCGCCGAGTCCGAGGATATTCTGGCTGGCGAGGATATTTCCGAATCCTGTACAGTCGAAGCGGCCAACGTGATCCGTATGGATATGCCTGACGTCTCGGGAAAAACAAACGAAGTCATCATGCCGCAGCTGAATGAAAAAATCCGCTGGCGCGTTCGCAGAAAAGACGAACGTTTTGCCGTTGCTCTCTTCAATTACAACGAGAAAACGGTCTTTCTCCGGCTCAACATTCCCGGTTTCGCCGTCGACTCGCTGGTCAAGCTGGCTCCTTCCGATGCCGTGATTCTGACCCGGCTTCCGGAACAGGAGCCGCTTCAGACGGAACTGAAAAAAGAAATCGATCTTCTTCAAAAAAATCTTCGGTTGGATGATCTGGCGGATGGCCAGGCCGGCGCTGCATGGCGGGCGATGGATGGGAAGGCGTTTCCCGCCCTGATTTCCGGGGGCAACACATTGGTCGTGGACCAGGATATGGCAGCGCCGCGTTCCTGGTTCAGCCCGGGCAGAGGCGATCCGCTCTTCTTTCCACGGCGTTCCCGCGGACATTTAGGGCGGATTTTCCTCATGGATTCCGGTACATCGATACCTCTGAAGTTCGAATTGAAGGGATTTGTAATCGAAAAAGCCTGCCCGACTATGAAGCTCGAACACGTTCAAAAACCGTTCACCGGATTCCAGGAGATGGAGAATCGGTTCGAAGGACTTCACATCACTGCACAATGGGTCCTCACATCATCCGGTAAGTCAGCCATTCTCCGATGCACAGCAGAAAACAAAAGTACGAAGAATCCGATCCCAGTCCGGCTCAAGATTCAGACAATCCCGCGGATCAGCGCAAAACCGGGCAGTCCTGCTCCGGGGATTCTTAAAATAGATGGGCGGACCATTGCAGGACGCCCCGATGGCAATTTTCTGCTTGTCAAACCCGACAAACAGTCCGGAATGAGTTCACCGCTTCGTCCGGAATACGAATGGAAGAATCCGGGATGCACCGTTATATCCGGATTCACAGGCCGGTACCCGACGGTCATAACCATAACGCCGGACCCGAAAGCCGCGGCATTCTACAATTGGTACGGGGCAGGAGAACTTTCCGCTGAATTTCTGACGGACGAGGTAACTTTGGCACCCGGAGAAAAGACTTTCTGGGATTTCTCCTTCGACTATGCCGAAACCACCCCCGGATCCGTCTGAAAAAAGTGGGAAGGGGACTTGAATCTTCTGTACGGCAGATTATATTGTGTCTGAAAAGAAAAGAAGTCAGCACTGCCGGAAAGAAAGACGAAGATGATCAACGGAAAGAAAGTCGCGGTCGTCATGCCCGCGTACAATGCGGAAAAGACCCTGCGGAAGACCTGGGAGGAAACGGTCCGCCAGCCCTTTGTGGATCTGGTGATCGTGGTGGACGACGCCAGCCGGGACGGGACCTACGAGGTTGCGAAGACGCTGGAAAAAACCATCGCCTTCCGCAAGGAGAAGAACACGGGATACGGCGGGAATCAGAAACAGTGCTACCGGATCGCGCTGGAACAGGGGGCGGACATCGTCATCATGGTGCACCCGGACTACCAGTACACGCCGAAGCTGATCCCGGCCATGGCGTCCATGATCGGGAACGGGCTGTATCACTGCGTGCTGGGATCGCGGATCCTGGGCGGTTTCGCGCTGCGCGGAGGCATGCCGTTCTACAAGTACGTCTCGAACCGCTTTCTCACCTGTTTCGAAAACATGTTTCTGGGGCAGAAACTCTCCGAATATCACACGGGCTACCGGGCCTTCTCCCGGGAACTGCTGGAGCAGCTTCCGCTTTCCGGGAACTCCGATGACTTCATTTTCGACAACGAAATGCTGGCGCAGATCGCCTGGACGGGCGCCGTCATTGCGGAGGTGAGCTGTCCCACGAAGTACTTCGAGGAGGCGTCCAGCATATCGTTCCGCCGCAGTCTCAAATACGGATTCGGGTGTCTGGGCGTTTCGCTCCGCTATTTTCTGGCGAAGACCGGACTCTGCCCGTGGAGCAGGATCGACGGGATCCGCCGCGGCTGTCTGAAGCCGGATCTCGCTTTCCACAGCGATCCTTCCGAATCATGAACGGCGCGATCGATCCGGCGAATGCGGCCCGCCGCGAAAAGCGGGCGGAACGGCTTCTGTTTCTCACGGTCCTTCTCGCCTGCTCCTGGTTCTTTTCGGTGGGCTCCTGGAATCAGAATTCCCGCTACGACGCCATTTTCGCCTTCTGCGAGAACGAGCCGGGCACGCCGCGGACCTTCGCGATCGACCGGTTCATATTCGATCCGGAACGCGGCGGGAATACGGGAGACTGGTCCCTTTACGAGGGGCACTATTATTCCAACAAATCTCCCGGGACGACGCTTCTGGGGATCCTGGCATATATGCCGATCCGGAGTCTGGAACGGGCGTTCCTCACCTCGGAGAAAGAGTTTTCGCCGGAACTGGACATTTTCAACGGATGGCTGCTCAACGTCCTGCTCTCCGGCCTTCCGCTGGCCTTCGCCGCCATCGCCTTCCGCAGGATCCTGCGCCGCCTCGGACTCTCGGAGGAAAGATCGTCTCTTTTCACCTTCCTGATGGTCTTCGGGACCGGCATGTGGCCGTACGCCACGCAACTGTGGGGACTCCCCGCCACGGGCGCCTTCCTGATCCTCTCTCTGGCCCTGTTTCTGAGGGGGACCCCGGCGGCAGTCTGCGGAGCCGGACTCTTTTTCGGTCTGGCCGTCCTCTTCGACTACTCCGCCGCCGTCATGATCCCGGCGACGGGGGCGGCCCTGCTCTTCACCATGCGGAAACCCGGCCACCGGATCCAGCCCTTCCTTTTTGCGCTGGGCGGAGTGCCTATGGCGCTGCTGTATTTCCGGTACAACATGATCTGCTTCGGCGGACCGCTCCGTTTCGCGTTCATGTACAACAATCCGATTTTCGTGGATCAGGCGAGGACGGGCGGGATCGCCGCGCTGCCCAGTCTGCGGATCCTTCTGGAACTTCTCATCGGGCAGTACCGGGGCATCTTCCCGGCCATGCCGTTCCTGATCTTCGCGATCCCGGGATTCCTGCATCTCCGGAAAAGCGGCGGACTGCGGAAGGAACTGGCGTTTCTTGCCGGAGCCTGCATCCTCTCCCTGCTCCTGATGAACGGGGCCTTCAACGGCTGGCACGGCGGATACGCCATCCTTCCCCGCTATCTCATTCCATCCTTCCCTGCCTGGTGTCTTCTGGCCGCCTTCGCCCCGCTGAAAAAACCCGGAGTCCGGGGAATCTTCGCCCTGACGGCGCTGCTTTCCGTCTCCAACATGCTGGCCGTTACGATCTGCACGCCCGTCGGCTGGGGCGATGAGCCCTCGCCCGTCTACCGGATGGCATACGCCACCTGGAAGGATCCGGATCCCGTCTTCAAGCTGGAACCGCTGAAACTGCATATCTTCCGTCCGGACAGGGCGCGGATCATACGCCGGAGCACCACGTCCTTCGGAGAACGGGCCGGACTCCCCCGGAATATTTCGGGAGCCTGCCTGGGTCTGACCCTGTCGATCCTCGGCGCAGCTCTTCTCCTGACGGACCGTGCCCGCCGGTTCCTGCGCAGAGAGGCCCGGTACTGGAGCTGTCTGCTTCTGCGGAAGAACGCATTCCAGCCGGACCTCCGATGGATCCTGCTGATTCTGGGACTCGTTCTTCTTTTTCTGCTGCCGGGGAGCGCATCCTTCTTGGGAGAAGGCGCACGCAGCGTATACGAAGCCTGGTATACGAGAAACGCGGACTGCCGGATCCTCGACGTGGTCCGTGCCACGGGCTGCGGACCTCTGGCCTGTTGGGCATATCAGATCATGTTCATGATAATCCCCCATGATCTGGTGCTGCTTCTTCTGCTGAAAACGGGCATAACGATCCTCCCGGTCTTCGTGATTTTCCGCCTCATGTTCCGGGAAAAGGGGGATATCGACGGCCGGGATCCGCTTCTCTTCCTGCTCTTCGCCCCTCTCTTCTATCTGTCCGTCCGGTCCTTTTCCGGCGCCACGCTGCTGATCCCCGTCTCCGCCTTTGTGCTCTGGCGATTCCACCGTCTGGCCCGGACAGGCAAAGGCAAAGATGCCCTGCTGACGCTGGCCGGGCTCTGGGCGGGCGCGCTGATCCATCCGGAAGCGGGACTGCCCGCCTGCCTGGCGTTCGCCCTCTGGCTTCCGTTATCCGGGATCCTGCGGAACCGGAAAGGCGCCGTCGTTTTCTGTACGGGCGCGGCCCTTCTTCCCGTGCTGGTCCGACTTCTCCCCGTCTGGCACAGGGGCGCATTCCCCGGATGGGGCACATGGTCCCTGACGGCGGTGCCGATCCGCGCTCTGTCATGGCAGGGAGTGATATCGGAGGTACTGCCCGAGGCGGATCTGGTCTTCTCCCCTGCCCTGCTCCGGTTCTGGAACGGCATCGGGCTTCTCTCGCTGGCGGGATGCCTCGTCTTCTTCGCCGCGGGGCTCGGCTATCTGTTCCGGAAACGGCACGAGCTCAAAACCGATCCGACCGCCGCCCTGGGGATCTTCGCTCTGCTCTCCGTCCTGGCCGCCTTCCCGGTGATGCTGACCATGAAACCCGATACCCCCGTCACGACGGCTGCACTGCCGGTATTCCTCCCCGCCGCCCTGATAACGGGACTGGGGATGACCGTGATCCGCCGCATCGGGGACCGCACGGGCCGGATCGCCCCGCATTTCTTCTGCGTCATGGCGGCGAGCCTTCTCTGCTTTCTCGTCCTTCTGGAACGGAACGGCGGATCTCCCGGGCCGAAGGGATACGGCCCCATGCTGAAGAATCAGCTTTCCGTGGAACGGGCGATCCGGGACGAGGCGCGGCATGCCCGGTACATTCGGATCATGGATATTCCGGAGTATCTGAGAGCCGACCCCATGATCATCAAATTCCTGTCCGATTTTCTCATGAAGAACAATCCGCCCAAGGCGGTCAAGGCCATGGAGGACATCCCGGTCAGGATCGTGTTGTCCGGACCGCCGGGGACGGGATTCATCCGGGCGGAACCCGCGGAAGAAGAGCCCGTCCGGCAGCAGGAATGACCGGGGACGGAGAATCCGTCGTGATTATTTCTTGGACCAGGCGCCCTTTTCGTCCTGGATCATGGTTCCCGCCTTGGCGATCTCATGGATCTGCAGAGCCCGGCGCGAGCCCACAAGCTCCACGGTGGTGCCTTCCTTTTTCGCAATGGCCTTGTAGACCAGCTTGCGGTCGGCATTTTCCGCCTCGACGAGCTTGACGTCGTCCGGAGAGGCCGTCTTCTGAAGGACGACCAGAAATCCGGTGTTGCCCTCGCCGATGATGCCCTGCGCCTTGAGTTTGTCGAGCGCCGGTGCACGGTTTTTCATGTTCGCCTTGATCTGCTGAGCGGACTGTGCATGGAGTTCGCAGGGCAGGAACGAGAAGCAGCCGATCAATCCGGCGGCGGCGGCGATAAAAACAGTCTGACACATTTTTTTCATTTCAAAATCTCCTGTGCTTTACAGCGTGATCGTTCCGTTACTGGGCGGCGTTTTCGCCGGCCGTCTTGCCTGTTTCGGCGTCATCCAGATCGCCGAAGAAGTCCTCCAGCGCCTTGTCGACCTTGACGTTGATGTCCACGGTAATGTGGATCGGTTTTACCTCGATGGGCTTGATCTCGCTTTCCGTCTTGACCTGAAAGCATCCGGCCGACAAGGCGGCGGTGCTGACGGCGCAGAGGAGAAGAGAGGCGGTGTGAAAAGTCGCTTTCATCTGTCGTTCACCTGTCTGTTAGTGGTTTACGGTTAATTTTTAAGTAAGTTGAAATCATCCATCAGATCGAACAGGACGTCGAGCGGAAGATTCAGGTTGACGTCCAGGCGGATCCCCTGAAACACGTGGGGAACGTTGGATTTGACGATCCCGTTTCCTCCATAGGTGTAGTAGAGGGGCGCCGCGGGTTTCCCGTCCAGCTGGAGCTGAAGCTTCAGTGAGCCGCCTTCGGTCCCCATCTGCACCTTGGCCCAGGAGTATTCGAAATTCCGCAGGGCGTCCTGGGTCATGTCGAAGGTCACGGATTTCTCCTGCGCATTCCGGATCGATTCATCCAGCACGAACTGAATCTTTCCCTCCTCGCCGGGCGTGGAGTACAGGAATGCGTTCCGCACCGAAAGTTTGCGGGTCTTCCGGTCGAACGAAACGGGCAGAGTCCCGCTGATCCGTCCGTTGCCGTTGCCTTCGCCGGTCCCGGCCCCGGTCTGGGTCAGGAACTGGATCAAGTCCAGCCGATCGCAGTGGACCGTCACGGAAAGCGAATTGCTGCCCGGCTCGAAATAGGTGCATTCCATCCGGACCTTGCCGCCGCACCAGTTCAGGGTCATGCGCTCGGCGCAGATCGACTGCGGACTGTCCAGCCGGTACCGGAGGATGGCACCGTCCATTGTCATATTTCCGAAGCGGATGGACCGGCAGAAGAGCGGCTGATTCGGAGCCGTCCGGATCTCCGGCAGGTTCGGGAACAGCACTTCGCCCCGGATCCCTTCCGCGGAAAGTTTCATGGATTCCGAAGAGACCGCCCCGTTTGTGAGACGCACGCGGGCGCTTCCGCTCTGACGGCCGTCCGAGATGGCATATTCGCCCTTCACTTCCACATTGCCGGAAATTTTCTTGTCGCCTACGGGACCGGGGAAGAGTTCCGCCAAAGCCTCTCCGGGGATGGGCTGGGAGGGAATGTCCAGTCCGAACGAAGCGGCGAAGCCATGACCGAATCCGACCTCGGCCCGGCAGTCCGCCCGGACGCCGCACAGGGTCAGCGGTCCGCCGGCCAGGAATTTGTCATTCTGCAGATCCGTTTCCGCATGGAAATTACCGAGTGTCTTTTCATCGAGCAGGATATCATCGATCCGGAACACGCCCCGGCCCGTTCTATCCGTCTTCAGCAACAGCTGCTGATGGAACGAGATCCCCTTCATGAGAACCTTGTGATCCGGCAGGAGACATTGTCCGTCATCCGCCTCGAAGGACAGAAGAAGCCCCTCTTCGCCTTTCGTCTTCCGGACATTCAGGAAAAGTCCGGGGAACGAGGCCCGGGCGATGCTTTTTCCCGGACCGTACCGGAAATCGAGTTTGCCCGTCCTCAGGGTCGCGCCGAATGCCGCCAGATCCCCTTCGCCCGCCAGCGCAATACCTTCGAGATTCAAAGACCAGCCGGGCTGCAGCAGCTGAACATTCGGGATCATGGCGGACGCGCCGAACGCGATGGGCGTCCGGAAATCCGCCCGGGCATCAAATTCCGGCGAGACCAGGGAGATGCGGCAGTCGCCCTGCTGTGCGGAAAGGACGTTTCTTTCGGTCCCGCCCGCGTCTTCCGAAGTCAGATGAAGCCGCCACGAATCGCCCTTCGGCGAGGGCAGGAACTCATATTGCACGTTGATCCCGGGCCCCCGTCCGGAAACGGCACAGATCCGTCCCACCCCCATGAGGTGATCCAGATAAAACTGACACGTCGCCTCGGGGAAGGAGATTTCCTCGCCTGCGCCGCGGACCCGGAGATGCCCCGTTTTCACGGAAAGTTTTTTCCCGGAAAGAGTGAAATCGAGATCCGGCTCCCAGAGCACGTTTTCCGTATCCGTGAGAAACGCCTGGACACGGCCCCGAAGCGAACCGGACGCCGTGCCCGCCTTCGGATCCTTCAGATCCAGATCGAAGGTGAGGTCCGACATCAGATCGGCGCGGTTGCGTTCCTCTTTCAGGAGAGAGCGCAGCGTATGAGGCGTAAGAGCCGTATCCAGCCGGATCTTCGCGTTCCCGGCCACCCGTGCCTTCACCAGATCGAACACGCCGGACGCCGCGATCCCGTTGGCGGATCCCTGCAGCTTCACCCGCCAGTCCAGAACGTTCGCATCGTCCTCATGTGACACGAAGCCGAATTCCAGCGGCAGAAGGATGGAGTCCAGGACCGGACCATTCTCCCTTTCCAGCATCTGCAGAAGGATGGTCCCGCTGGCGTGGATCGACCCGACCTTCACCGGCAATGTATCCAGCCGGAAATTGAATCCGGTAAACGGCTTTCCTCCGCCCGAAGACGAAGACGGAGTCAGATCGATCTTCACCTTTTCCCACAGCGGAAAAACGGCTGTCCGGCCGTATATCTGCAGGGGGACCCGGACTCCTTCGATGCGGACGGAGTCGATCTTCGAATGGAACAGAAGATCGCAGGGCTTGTAATCGATGGAAAAGGATGCAATGCCGAAATCGTCTTCCGTAAAACGGCGGCACAGGGAATCCGACCGGTTTTTCCGTTTGAAATCCACGGCAAGACTGGTGTGAAAGAGTCCTATCTCCCGGAATTCCAAGCTGGGAGTTCCGTCGCCCTTTTCGGTCATATCCTTCAGGATCTCGTTGATCTTCCATTCCACCATGACGGGAACGAACCAGGGCACGGCCAGAATCAGCAGGATCACTGCGGCCAGAAGAATGACCGCGATCTGCAGAAGCCGCCGGAAGAGAGAGACGGGACGGCGTTTTTTCCCGTCCGATTTATCGTTATGTTCCATAACAGCCGTTATCTCCAGTGATTGTAATTTTTACGGACTTTCTTACTATATCATGCGGAAAACGTTTTTTCAAACATGACATCGACGGAGCGCCGATCCGGGTCCGGATAAAAAAAAGGAAAAAACATTCGTGACCGGACTTGAAAAAACGGGATTCGAGACTACTTTACATGGAGTTCGCGAGAAGTGATTCCTCTCAAATAACGAAAATACAAACAAAGAAAGCAGGAAAATGGATTATCAGAAACTGCGTCTGGCCGCCGATACGGTCCGCATCCTCTCCGCCGAAGCAATTCAGAAAGCGAAATCCGGACACCCCGGCATGCCCATGGGCTGTGCCGACTACGCCATGGTGCTCTGGTACAAGTACCTCCGTCACAATCCGAAGGATCCCTCCTGGTTCGGACGCGACCGCTTTGTCCTCTCCGCCGGACACGGCTCCATGCTGCTCTACTCTCTGCTCCATCTCTTCAACTACGGCCTGTCCATGGACGAGCTGAAAAACTTCCGTCAGTGGGGAAGCCTGACTCCGGGCCATCCGGAATTCGGCCACACCGCGGGCGTCGACGTCACCACCGGTCCGCTGGGCAGCGGTCTCGGATCCGCGGTCGGCATGGCCATCGCGGCCAAACAGTTTGCGGCCCGTACGGGAATGGACAAGACGGATATTCCCCAGAGCCGCGTGTTCGTGATCTCCGGCGACGGCTGCATGATGGAAGGCAACAGCTCGGAAGCCGCTTCCCTGGCCGGACACCTGAAGCTGGACAACATCGTTCTGTTCTATGACAGCAACAGCATCACCATCGAAGGCAGCACCGGTCTGGCCTTCACCGAAGACGTGGCGAAGCGCTTCGAGGCCTTCGGATGGCGGATCCTCCGCATCGAAAACGCCAATAACGCGGAAGCCATCGACTCCGTCCTCGCTCAGGCCGTTGTCCCCGATGGCCGCCCCACCATCATCATCGGCACCACCGCCATCGGATTCGGCGCGCCAAACAAGGCCGGAAAGGCCAGCGCTCACGGCGAACCCCTGGGCGAAGAAGAACTCGCCGCCACCAAGCGGAATCTGGGCTGGACCGAGCCGCCGTTCACCGTTCCCGAGGCCGTTACGGAATTCCTGGCTGCCCGTACGGAACAGCTGGCCGAGGAAGCGAAGGCCTGGAATGCAAAATTCGCAGCCTTCCGCGCCACCAACAGCGCGCTTGTCGACGCTCTGCTCAACAAGACCGTCCCCGCCAACATCCTGGACGAACTCCTGGCCGCCGCACCCGTTGACAAACCCACGGCTTCCCGCGCCTCCTCCGGAAAGATCCTTCAGAAGATCGCCGCGCTGGTTCCCGCCTTCACCGGCGGCGCCGCCGACCTCTCTCCCTCTACGAAGAGCGACATCAAGGACGAGCCCGGATTCTCCGCGGAAAACCGCGCCGGACGCAACATCCACTTCGGTATCCGTGAACTGGAAATGGGTATGGCCGGAAACGGAATGGCCCTGTACGGCGCCGCCATCCCCTACACCTCCACCTTCGCGGTCTTCTCCGACTACATGAAGCCGGCCATCCGTCTGGCCTGCCTCCAGAAACTTCATGAAATGTACATCTTCACCCACGATTCCTTCTACGTGGGCGAGGATGGCCCCACCCATGAGCCCATCGAGCACCTCACCATGCTCCGCAGCATCCCCGGAATGACCGTGTACCGTCCCGCCGAAGCGCACGAAGTGGCTCACTGCTGGGCGGCCGCCCTCAAGGGCAGCGGACCGGCGGCCATGCTGCTGACCCGTCAGGATCTCCGGCCCTTCCCGGAAGATCTGGCGAAGAAGATCGACGTCACCCGCGGCGCCTATATCCTCTCCGATGATGCGGACTTCGAGGTGATCGTGGCCGCTTCCGGAAGCGAAGTCAATCTGGCGCTGGATTCCGCGGCGCAGCTGCGTGCCGCCGGAAAGAAAGTCCGCGTGATCTCCGTTCCTTCTCTGGAAACCTTCCTCAAGCAGGACAAGGAATACCGCGACTCCCTCTTCCCGCCCGCATGCCGCAAGCGCGTCTCCATCGAAGCCGGACGCACCTCCATGTGGTACGAACTCGTCGGACTTGACGGACTCGCCATCGGTCTGGATCATTTCGGAGCCTCCGCTCCCTACAAGGTCCTCGCCGCCGAATTCGGCTTCACGCCCGATGCAGTGACCGCGAAGATCCAGGCTTATCTGGCCTGATTCCCCTGAAAAGGGAGGGTCAACATCCGGGGTCGATTTGATGGCAGGCAGAGTCATGCTCAAAGCGACGGGCGGTCCGCTCGCCGGCACCTGCTATCGGTTCGATACCCGGATGCTTTGTATCATCGGGCGGGCCGACAACTGCATGATCCAGCTCCTGGGAAAGGATGGGGAAGGCGTTTCCCGGCACCACTGTCTGCTGGATCTGGATCCGCCCCGCGCCTCCCTTCAGGACCTGGGCAGCAGCAACGGCACGTTCCTCAACGGCCGGGACATCCGGACAGACGGCGGCCCGGAAAACGGCCGGCATCCCGTCTGTCCGCTGGAAGATGGCGATACGATCCGGATCGTGGACCATGTTTTCCGGATCCGTCTGATCCGTCCCCTCCTGTGCGCCGTATGCGGAAAACCGCTGGCGGATGAGGCGGACGACGACGATTGGTCACCGGATAAATCCCGGGAAGAGAAAGACCGGATCTGTCCCGAATGCGCCGCCGCCGGACGAAGACACCCGGTCCTCCCCTCGACCAAGACGCTCCGCGTCCGCACCTGTCTTGTCTGCGGCTCCGACGTCACCCTCCCCCCGGATTCGGACGATACCGACAAGGCCGGATTCATCTGCGCCGACTGCCGGCTGCGGAATCCGAATCCCGATGCGACCTTCCGGATCCCGGAGACCGGAGACCGCTCATCCTCGCTCTTCGACATACCGGGCTGCCGGATCCTCCGGAAACTGGGACGCGGCGGCATGGGAGACGTATATCTCGGACAGGATCCGGAGACGCTGGAGAAGGTCGCCGTAAAGGTGCTTCGCCCGGATGTGGCATTCTTCGAAGCCTGCCGGGACGATTTTTTGAGAGAGGCGGAAAATCTCATGCCACTGAAGCACCCGAACATCGTTCGCCTGAAAGGATGCCGGGGCGATTCCGGAAGCATCTATCTCATCCTCGAATACTGCGGCAAGGGCACAATTCGCGACCGGATCCGGAAAACCGGACATCCCTTCGACGTTCAGACAGCGCTGGATCTGACCTTCCAGATCCTGGATGCACTGGAATACGCACACAACGTCCGGCTCGTCCAGAAGTCCATACTGGACGGCGGAGAATACGTCACAAACGGCCTGGTCCACCGGGACATCAAGCCGGAAAACATCTTCCTCTGCGAAAAGGAAGGTGTCCTCACGGCAAAAATCTCCGATTTCGGGCTCTCCAAGGCTTTCGAGCTGGCCGGGATCACAGACTGTACGCGGACCGGCGACTTTTCCGGCACTCCCGCCTTCGTCCCGAAGCAGCAGTTCCTGAATTACAAATACGCCCGTCCCGAAGTCGATGTCTGGGCCGCCGCTGCCGTGCTCTTCTATATGCTCACCGGCGTGCCGCCGCGAAACTTTCAGGACTCCGAGGAGCCGGGTGAAATTTTTTCGAAAAAGCCCCGGCGCATCCGTTCGGTCCGGGAACAGATCCCGCTGCCGCTGGCGAAAGTCCTGGATGCAGCGCTGGATGACGCTTCGGATCTGAAGTTCAAGACGGCCATCTCTTTCCGCTACGCGCTTCAGGATGCCGTCCGGAAATGTGCCCCGTGACCATGACGGGACGCGCGGCAGCAAAAAAAAGCCGGTTTTCTCCAAAAAAAATTTGACATCCCTTTCCTCCGGTGCTATAATACGGGAATTCGAATCTTTTCCGAGAGGAGGACTTCGCTATGAACAGATTTTTCGCTTTTGCCGGGCTGTTTCTATTTTGTGCAATGTCCCATGCCGCGGAGGCAACCCCGACGGCCATCCCAAGTAAATTCTCCGATCAGATCGAATCCATTTCCCTTCAGTACGGACTCAATCCCCGTTTCGTGCAGGCGGTCATCTGGCGCGAAAGCCGTTTCAACGAATACGCGCGCGGCTCCCACGGTGAAATCGGACTCATGCAGCTGAAGATATCCACCGTCCGCGACTGGGCAAAAGCCCACAAGCGCTGCATCCCCGCCACCTCCAGCATCTACGATTCGGAGGTGAACCTCCATATCGGGATCTGGCGTCTGGATCAGGCCATGAAAAACTGGGAGGGGTATCCGGATCAGGTCAGTCTGGCTCTTTTCGAATACAACGCGGGCCGTACGGCGATTCTGCGGAGACTGGCTCACTGCGGCGGCGACGTTTCCCTCCTGATCAATTCGTATCAGTCGGGCAACTACGCCTCGGAAATCCTGGAAAAGTACAAAGAATACTGCAGACTGGACGAAACGGAACTGGAGATCGCCCAGTTCTGACGGCGAGGAAGAGTACGGTACCATGCAAGAATCCTCCCCTATCATCGACAGAACTTTCATGGAGATCCGGAAGCTGGGCCCCTGCAACTTGGATTCGCCCCTGAAAAGCTCACGGATCCACTTCACCGGCGACGACGAAGCCATTCTGCTGGAAAGCGAATACACCCGCATGCTCAAGCTGTACCGGGAGAAAGGCAGGATCCCCGTATTCGAACTGGCCGGTCCCAGGGAAAAGATCTTCCACAATCCGAACTGGTCCAAGGCCGCGATCCTCACGGCGGGCGGACTCTGCCCCGGCCTCAACAACGTCATAAAAAGTCTGACTCTCGCGCTCAAGCAGAACTACCATGTGCCCATCGTCTACGGGATCCCATACGGGTACGCAGGACTCAATCCCGCCTCCGGGTACTCCCCCGTGATCCTGGATGAACAGACGGTGGACGACATTCACGAACAGGGCGGCACCATCCTGGGCTCCTCCCGCGGAAAGCAGGATCCCGAGATCATGCTGGAAACGCTGGTCCGGATGGATGTGAATATGCTTTTCTGCGTGGGCGGCGACGGCACGCTGCGAAGCGCACACGCCATCGCCGAGGAAGCGCAGAAACGTCAGATCAATCTGAGCGTGATCGGAATCCCGAAGACCATCGATAACGACATCAACTGCATGGACCGGACCTTCGGATTCGAGACGGCCGTCTACGCAACCAATCTGGTCATCACCGCCGCCCACAACGAGGCGAAGGGCGCGGAAAACGGCGTGGGCCTGATCCACGTCATGGGCCGTGACAGCGGCTTCATCGCCGCCTATGCATCCCTGGCCAGCACCCATATCAATTACTGCCTCATCCCGGAAGAAAAGTTCAATCTGGAAGAAGGCGAAAACGCCCTCCTGCCCGCCCTGTTCTCCCGACTGAAGCGGAGACATCACGCCGTCATCATCGTGGCGGAAGGCGCCGGACAGGAGCTGATCGCGGAAAAACGCGAACGCGATAAGTCGGGCAACCTGCTCAACAACAACATCGGGCTCTTCCTCAAGGAAAAGATCAAGGACTACGCTGCCCGGAACGGGACCGACGTCAATATCAAATACTTCGATCCTACCTATCAGATCCGCGCCGTCCCCGCCAACGGGACCGATGCCGTCTTCTGCTATCTTCTGGCGCAGAACGCCGTCCATGCCGCCATGACGGGCCGCACCGATATGGTCCTCGGCCACTGGGGCGATTCCTTTACACACGTGCCCATCCCCATGGCCGTCAGCGAACGGAAAAAGATCGATCCCAACGGCATTCTCTGGCGCAGCATCCGCCTCAACACCTGGACCTGAAAAAACGCTTTGTCCCGGCAGAAAAGAGCCTGTCCCTGCCTCATTTCCGCCGTTTCAGGGATGCTCCTGCCAAAAGTAATGACAGATGGATTTTTGATGGATCGAAAAAAAGACGGCAAGGGTAATTTGAGCGTGGATACCCGCAGGGTAACCACCGAAAATGCCCCTTTGCCGGACTTTTTCGAGACGCAAAAAGAGTGGTCAGGACTTTTGGCCGGAGCATCGAAAGTGATACCGGATCGGGCTTTTCAAGTCGGCGAGGAAACTCCAGCTTTCCTTCGGAGGCTGCTGAATTTTGCTGAAATCTTCAATATGCCGGTCATTCATAGATCATTTTTCTTCACTTGGCAAAGAGAGTTCATTTTTACCGGAACGGCACGGTATTTCTTTCCCGTTCAGGTATAGGGTAAAGGGACAAGCCGCTTCCACTTCAGCTTTTCCCAGTTCCGGGTATGCAGTCAAAGAGAAGGACTGTCCGCCCATTTTCAGATTCCGGATACCGCTGGTCCTCGCCGAGGAAGGCGTCCATACGATTCGTTTTTTCCGGGCGTCTACGGTGCGGATCCCCAGGATGTTTTCAATGAAGAGCGAGATGGGGCCCAGTGCAGACCAGCCGCAGAAATCCGGTCTGGAATATCCGTTGACCTTGTTGGTCGCCGGTTTGTCTTCCGTGGGAGAATAGCATTCCCAGATCGTGTGCGGCTCAAAATTTTTCCAGGTCCGGTACTGCTGAGAAATCATCTTGCGGGCGATCTCATCGGCAAGCGCCTGTCTGCCGTTTTTTTCAAGGCCCTTGACGATCATGTAGACCTCAGGCATCCAAATACCGCCGCGCCAATACTCTCCCAGGGGAGAGAACCGGGGATCATCGCGGCTGACGCTCGGGACAGACCGTTCGCCCCCCAGTCTGTGAGGATCGTTCAATGCCGATGCCAACGATTCGACCTGGCCGGGAGCCGCGATTTCCGCCAGCATCGGCCACATGGACGCCGGTGTCAGAACTTTGCAGAAGCCGCTTTCGTCTATCTTGCGATCCAGATACATCTGATCGTCAGCCGACCAGAATCGGTCATTGACCAGATATTTCTGTTTTTCATATTCGGCAAACCATGTTTGCGCCAGTTCCGTTTCCCCGATGGCCTCCGCCAGACGCGCTATATTCAATGCGCTCAAAGCCTGTTGAGAAGAAAGATCGACGTAGTAAATGGAAGAGTAATCGTCGTCGCCGCGCGGCGTATTGTCCATCCCGGCTTTTCCGCCATGCCATTTGAATCCCCTGCCGGGCACGAATTCCGCCGCAGTAGGACTGCTCGCATAGTCGAACAGAATGCCCGCTTTCAGTTCATTCAGCCAGTGATAATGCCGTTGCAGATAACGGCGTTCCAGCAGGATTCTCCGGATGCGTTCCGTATCGCCGGTATGTTTGAAATACTCGTATTCCGTCCACGCAAACAGCGGCGGATTATCGGGAATATGGACTTTCAGACCGGTATTTTTTCCATCATGCATCACACTGTAAAAATTGTCCAGACTTTGAATGCCGGGAAAAGCATCCGCCGCATACCGGCAGAAATGCGCCATGAAACAGGTATCCCAGATCCAAATCTTATGACAGCGGATCCCTTCGTTCATGTACAGGGATACAGGCGCGTATCGACAGGAAAAAATATGAGTCCATGCCGACTGCCATGCCGCATAATAAAGCTCGACCCAGCCCGGATTTTCATCATACACCGGTTCCGGAACCACTTCTTTCGGCATAACCGTATCACGCGAGGTGAAAAGCGGAATGCGCTTTTTTTTCCTCCACCCCTTGTTGCGCGTCACAACGGCATAAAAACGAGGGTACTTTTTCCCGCTCTTTTCCAGTCGGACAGAAATATTCTTTTCAACCGACGGCGGCAGCGGCAGGGTGAAGATGCCATTGCCGTCGAACTTGGCTGCAATTCGTTCTCCGTTGCAGATCAGCGTAAAAACATCCGTTTCCTCCACCTCGCCGAAAATGACCAGTTCTTTCCCCCGCTTGAGGGTCATTTCGATAAAGCCGTTGGGAAATACACGGTTGCCGGCCAGACGGGACGGCAGACCGTTGTACAGGACCGCGTGCGAGGCGTGCATATAACGGGCAATCCGCCAATCGTCGGTGATTCCGCCTGTAATGATCCCATCCTCGCAGCCGGTCAGGAATCTTTCCTTCGCCGCATATTCGGCGGGAAACTCCTCCAGCAGTTCCCGGCAAATCGTTGCAAGAGGCTCTATGACAAGTTCCTCGATGCTGCAGTTTATCTCCTTGAGACGATGCTCCATGCCGTTGACGAATACTCTCTTGACGGACTTCACAGGATGACCTGCCAGACGATCGAACTCCTGAAGAGAGGCCATGACCTGTGCCTTGAGGTGCGGGAAATCAGGTTTTTCCCATTCCATATCGTCAAAATACGCAATGATGCAGCGGACAAGTTCCCGGACGGCACGAGTAACCACCGCGGCATTTTCCCAAAGGCGATGGCGGAAATCGTTTGCGGGCAGTTCAAGACTGCGCAGCAGGACAAGACCGTTGTCAGCCAATACGACGGCCTGCTCCTTTTCCTCCAGAATTGCTGCGCGTCCAGGCGTTTTCCTGTCGGTCAGGATCGACCAGATCCCTTTGCCGTCGGCGAGCGTGCGCCGTCCTTCGGCAAACAGCGCGAAAATGAAACCCGCTTTCAGATACTTCATGCAGTAATTGCCGTGAAACAGTACATGCCCGTCGATGAAATACGTTTTGCAAACCATATTCCACCCGATCCGGTCAAGTTCTGCCAGCGCCTCCCGGCTTTCAGCCGGATAATGCTTCTCCTGCCACTCCCGCCGGATATCCTCCGCCGTCGCGGACGGATCATGCAGTGCGCGGTCGTAAGCGTAGTAATTCAACTCATAGAGGTCGAAAATACAGTTGCCGCGGCGGTCCATGCGGATCACATACCGATCCACATCCGCAGCCTGTCCTTCGCGGACGTAGCGGACGAGGTTATGTACGTGCTCGAACGGCATATTCCCCTGGCCCATGAATTCGCCGACGCAGTCGCATTCCGCCGAAAGCGTCAGGCCCGGAATTTTTCGCAGAAATGGATTCAGGGGCAGAAACGGATCGAAATCATACGGTGTGATCTTGGTTTCCACTTCGAATTCAAATTTTCCCGCCAGTTTTGCGACTCCATTGAGGATACACTCATAATCCTTTGCGATCGAACCGAACGACCGCATGATGAAGCGCTTGCCCCGCTTTGTCAGTTCGGAGGCAAAAATCCCGGCAATAAAACGAACCACGTCCTCCGGCGGATAGCGGTCGGTATTCGAGTTGTGGATCGCGGAAAAGTCCGCTTCGGTAAGAGTCAGGACCAGGCCGTCCAGCCCGGGGACAGCCTTGAAAACGCGGTCCAGTTTGTAACGGATCAAATCGCCGAACGCATTGCCGGTAAGATTGAATTCTCCCGTTTCATCCAGCAATGCCGGAAGATCCTTCAGCAGTCCGGGCGGAACCATTACCTCGCGATGCCACAGATACACGGGTTTTCCCGCCCCGTGGGAAATCTCCAGGATCTCATTCAGTTTCCGCTGATTGTCCGTGACTTTTCCCTGATCCCATGAGGCAAATGCCTCCGGATATTCCCGATAATCGATCAGCCCGTCCAGTCCGCCGTACGGCGTATGACATTGTCCGCAGATTTCAAAGCTGTCGACCTCGTATTCAGAGGCTTTCCTGACCAGTTTTCGGACGTAATCCGGATCCAGCGGCGTCGGATGCATCAGGCTCCATGTAATTTCAGGACGCTTCATTTTTCCGTGTCTTCTTTCCATTTTATAACAAACCGATCCATGAGGCAACGGTTTCGCCCATGACTTTTTTTGCGTTTCTTCCGATACTCCGGCTTTTTTCAGCTTTCATCTCTCTTGATCAGGATGTTTTCCGGGGCCGTAAAGAGGAGCGGGGGAAGCGGCGCGCCGAGACGGATCGAATAGTCTTCCACGGCGCGGGGGATCCGGAGGCTCCAGACTTCGGCGGGAGAGTTTTCCGGCCGTTCGGCTTTCAGGATCTGCGTCCCTTCGGCATAATCCGTCTTCATGCGGACTTTTCCGGCGGGATCAATGAGTTCGGCCTCCACCGGTTCGCCGATCGAACCCTGGATCATGATGGAGAAGTCCCTGGCCCCGGCGGGCACGAGGAAACAGAAGGTGCCCGTGCACCGGAAGAGTTCGAGCATGGAGACGGCTTCGAAGCCGAATCCGGGTTCCGAACTCGTGATATTCACGGACCGGCCCCTCGTATTGAGGCAGAAACGGTATATGCCGCGTCCGCCCTTCAGGACGTAGGTGAAATCTTCCTTGTTGACGGTGAAGGTGCCGTTGGAAGTTCCGGCGGGATCGAAGATCTCCACCGGCATGGCGGGCGGCGGCGCCTTCTCATTCTTCCAAGCCGTTCTGAAGCGGATCTTCACGGGCGTCTTTCCGTCGCAGTACTGGACGAAAAACACGGCCTTGCTCCGGACGTTGAGCGTGTGCTCCTGAACGGCTTTTTTCTGCGCGGGAACGAAATCGGCGAGCTGTATCCGGGCCGTTTTGAAGTTCAGCAGTTCCGGATTCGGTCCGTGCTCTTCCGCAAATTTCTTCAGGTCGAAGACGGAACTCTTTTCATCGGGCCCGATCACGGTGATCGCGCCCCCGGGCAGCTCCAGTCCGGCACCGCTGAAACCGTCGAATTTCATGACTTTCCGTTTGAGCGCCTGACGGATCGTGAACTGACCGAAATCGATGGCTCCGCAATTTTCCGGGTATTCGGTATAGATCATGACGGGCATATCGGCTTTCCCGGAAAGGTTGTCGATCTCGCATCCGGAAAAACTCAGGGCGATGCCGCTTCGCTTGTTCCGGATGATGAGCGGCATTTTCGAGCCCGTGACCGTGCAGTTCTCGAAGCGGATGGTCCCCTTGGTCGGAGCGGCCGCGTCCCGGTCGGCATTGACATTGATCCCCTCGACGTTTCCGGCGATCCGGCAGTTGCGCACGGTGATGTCGATGGGCTTCTGCAAGCCGCCGCAGGAGATCATGATCCCGGCGCGGGCATTGTTCAGAAATTCGGTCCCCTCGATGAGACAGTTCCTCACTTCCTCCGACGCAGAGTTCGGCTCGAAGTCGATCCCGCACATAGGCTGCGTCCCGTCCGTGTTCTGTATCCGGCAGTTGCGGATCACCAGACCGTTGACCGTAATGACGCTCACACCCTGACGGTGATGGTCGTCCAGCAGAAGGTTCTCCAGCAGGATGTCATTCCTCTCAAACAGCCTTTTCCCGTCCGCAATGTATACGCCGTCGCCTCCGCTGCTCCGGATGGTCAGGTCTTTCACCGTCACGTTGCGGCAGCCCCGCAGACTCACCGTGTGGCGCCATTCTCCCAGACTGTAGAGCTTCGGGTCCTGATAATCCTTCTTGTTCATCGAGAGTTCCGCGCTGCCCTGGCCGCGCATGACGATGTTTTCCACATTCAAACCCAGAAACAGACAGTCGTTCCGCCCCTTGAAACTGCCCCGCAGCGCCCGGACATGCACTCCGTCCTCGAAGATCAGTTCCTGATTGCTGCGGAGTTTGATGGGTTCGACGATGTAATCGAAGCCCGGGTTATCGAAGATCACCTGCTTCGCGCCGGAGTCGAGAGCCTTCTGGACCGCGGCGGTGGCGTTGCCGGGATCGGGCTCGAAATCGCTGACTTTCACCACGGACATGCAGGCCGTGGAAAAAAGCAGAGCCGAGGCCGACGCAAAGAGAAGGAATGCTTTCTGAAGGAAGGATTTTTTGTGCCGGATGCTCATCTTTATTGCCTTTTATTATGTGGTTCCGTAGTAAAAAACAGGGCGGCTCAGTCCTTGACCGCGCCCAGATAAGTAAAGGCTACGTAAGCGCCATTTGCACCGTTTGCGTTGATGTGGCCGTTTTGCCCGTACTTCAGCGCTTCCTCCAGACTGATGGACAGCGCTTTTGCGGAGCCATCGGCTTTCACCATGGGGATGATCTTGGTCATCCCGCCCTGTCCGTGTCCGTTGTCGGTGGTGAAGTCCATCCCGGGGGTATACCAGCACCCGGAAAGGACTCCCCTGCGGGCGGCGACATCACGGAGTTTGCCGGTCGTCTTGATGTCGGCGAATGCTCCCACGCGACAGGAGTTTCTTACATAGTAGTCCCAGGTGGTTGCGGGGCTCATGTAGGGATCGGAATACATGTAGGAGGTCCTCAATGAGTTCGTCGTGGTATTCGCATTCTCGTGAATGAAATTGTATCCGTTTTTGTAGGCATCGGGGATCTGATTCCCCCCTGAAATGGAGGCCGGACACCGCAGATACATGGCCTTCTGTGAAAAGGAGGGAAAATCTTTGGAGGCGACCAGATGTCCGCTTTCTTCCAAGTGCCCCAGATACATGGTTTTGTTTGAGCGGACCACGAAGTTGGAAAGAGCTTCCTGATCGGCATTGTCATAAGCCCCGTTCGGGAGCATATCGTTATAATCGTTCGCGTACATGGTGCACTTCAGACCGATCTGCTTGCAGGTGGAAACACAGTTCGTCGTCATGGCCATCTTCTTCACCTTGCCCAGCGACGGCAAAAGCATCCCCGCCAGCACGGCGATGATGGCGATGACGACCAGAAGTTCAATGAGCGTGAAGTGACTGCAATACCTTTTGCTTTTCATCGAGTATCCTGCTTGCATTTCTCTTTCCTTCCTCTGTTGTGCCGATTTCAGGCGGCTGCCTGTTTTTTGAGTGTCTCCGTTCGTTATTTCGCTTCCGTCTAACGTAACGGCTGAATTTCAAAATTCAAATATCTTTCGCTTTTTTTTCACCTCTTTTCTCGGATGCATGACATCGCCTCACGAGGCCGGAGATGCACGGATTTTCCCGCCTCCGTGGGGAATCTCCGGGATCTCATTCCGTTTCTGCCGATTGTCCGTGACTTTTCCCGGCTCCCATGAGGCAAATGTTTCCGATGCAATCCGGCTCCGGGTAATTTCAGGAGACTTCATTGAAAACACCTTCATGTCAGCAAATTCAGGCGATCCGGTCACTCTTCCAGAGGCAGGGACCAGACAGGCCGTTTACGGAACGGAGTCTTGAATTTCCGTTTCAGGACGCCTTTTTCCTCCAGATGCACATAGCAGGCGGTATCGCAGGCCCGTCCGCACATGCTGGCCACCATGGCGTGCTTGATGGGGGGATAGGAATGGATCTGATCGATGACCTCCATGGCTTTTTCAGGAGTCAGGTCCGCCTCCCCTGCGATGATCTTCAAACGATCCGGGTCGTCTTTCAGGATATCCGGAGGCAGGAACGGATTCTTGCTCCGGTTTGCCCCTTTGTAATAGGCGGCGCACTGCCATGAATTGCGTCTGCCGTCAAGGCTCAAAGCATGACCGGGACATGCTTTGATGCATTCGCCGCAGCGATCGCACAAATGGGGGTTCGCGGACTCATCCGGAGGCAGTTCGGCATCGGTGAGAATAAAACCCCAGCGCTGGTTCGGGCCGAAATCATCGGTGAGGATCGAACCGGAAAGCCCGATCTCACCCAGTCCGCAGTCCTCCGCGCATTTCTCGAAATCCAGTACGGTTTCGGCTTCCCGGCCCCGATAGATCTCATCATACGCGATCTCGAAATTGGTTTCGCCTTCCTGGGGCATGACCAACTGGAACCGGCGCTGAGGCAGAGCCTCGAACCCGGCTTCCTCCAGGATGGAGCAGCCGCGCAGCAGGGCACCGGGGATCATGACTTCCTCCACGGTCTCCACCGAGGTGGTGTACTGATAATAGACCGTTCCCTCTTCGATCCCGCGCCGAGTTCCCCGAAGTTGACGGAAAGCCACGCAGATAACGGTCTTTGCTTCAGGAAAGATTTTTTTTACGGCGGGATCGCGCATGCGTCCGGCGGGAGCGAACCTGACGATATCGGCAGCGCATTTCTTCAGCGCCCCGGTCAGTTTTTCTTTCAGCTGATTCATAACACACCTTTCTCTTTCAGATGACGGTAGCAGGCGGTGTCGCAGGCTTTGCCGCAGATGCAGGGGATATAGCCGGTGGAACGACTGGGCAGGAAATCGATCTTCTTATAAATCTCCCGCGCAGATTCACGGTCGAATCTCTTGTTTCCTGCGAGAATAGAATCCCGTTCCGGATCGTCCGCAAGAAAATCCGACTTCATGAAAGGGTTGGATTTATGGGTTCCCCGGTAATAAACAGCACATTGCCACGTGTCTACGCCCTCTTCTCCGATGGCTTTGCCCGGACACGCCGTTTTGCATTTGCCGCAGTGGTCGCAAAGCGTTTTACCGAACGGGGGATCGCATTCCAGCGGAGCGTCGGTCACGATGAACGCCATCCGCAAAAACGGGCCCAGTTTCGGCGCGATCAGGTGTCCCGAATCTCCGATACGTCCCAGCCCGCATATCTCCGCCGCCAGATTGAAGTCAATAATGACATCCGGTGCGGGTTTTCCGGGCGCCACGGCTTCGGCATTGGCCAGTTCGTAGGTGTCCACCAGTTCCGGGTTGGTGGAATGGTCACCCCGTATCCGCAGATTCGACACGTTCCGCTGGAGACAGGCGTCATATCCCTCGTTCTCGATCATCGCCCCCATCTTGAGCAGGAAAAGTTCGCTGAGATCTTCGTCGATATACTTGACTCCGATCTGCGTGTACTGCATAAACTGAGTCTGCTCGCTCATCGTCCGGTAAAGGGCGCGCGGCACCCGGAAGAGAAAGCCTATGATGCATTTGGCTCCCGGCAGAATCTTCAGCGGATCCCGCTGACTCTCGACGCCCCGGAACCGGCGGATATCACCGATCCCGACCGCGGCCGCGCCGTACTCCAGCGCCTTCTTTTTGATGATTTCAGCATTGATCATGTTTGCAGAACTCCTTTCTCAGCGATCCATCACCCAGGCTTTGCCGGTACGAAGCGGTTCCCTGAACCGGCCTTCCATGCAGCCTCCTTTTTTCTCCAGCATACTGACGCACGCCCGGATGCAGCCGCCGCATTTGGCCATATTGTATCCGACCCAGGTCGGGAAATATTTTTCCAGAGCCCGGTACACCTTCATGATCTCTTTCTCGCTGGCAGACGTTTTCCCTTCCAGAAGATCCAGTTCCCCATTTTCATTTTTATCCCAAACCTCCTTCGGGACGAACGGATTGTACTTTGGCCCGCCATGCGTGTAAAAGGCGTAGCAGCGCCACTCGTCCAGTTTGCCCCATTCGCAAATCTTCCCGCCTATGTTGACCTTGATGCTTTCAGTCCGACTGAGACAGCCGCCGGGACACTCCCGCACGCAGGCGAAACAGCGGCGGCAAAGCGGTTTGCCGGAGTAGAGCGGATCGGGATCCAGTTTGGCATCGGTGAAGATGAACGCCACGCGCTGAAGAGGACCGAAATCTTTCGTGAGGAACATTTTGCTCCACCCCATTTCCCCCAGTCCGCAAGCCACCGCCGCCAAACGGAAATGGAACTGCAGATCGGGCGGGACCTGTCCCGGCCGTGCCGCCCGCGTGAACTGCACCGACCGGTGATGATTGGTCTTGCGTTTCGCCTGATTCATGGCTTCGATCTGTTCTTCCGGAGAAAGAGTATTGCCGGGAGTTCCGTCCATATCCGAAACGCATCCGCGCGCCCCGGTATTCCGGTATATAAATGCTTCGTAGCCGTGATCCTCTATCAGCTGTCCCACCTGATACAGCACGGAGGGAGCATAGATTTCATTGATCCCGCCGTATGCCATGGACGGGTATTGATAAAACTGAGTCCCCTCCTCGATGCCACGCTGGACCCCCCGGGGGATCCGGAACACCATTCCCACAACGGACTTTGCCTCGGGGAAGATATAGCGAGGATCCATTTCCCTGGGTGCACCTTCAAACCGGTTCATATCCCCGATGCCGCACATGTCGGCGCCCGCGGCCAGGGCCGCTTCCTTGATCATTTCACTGGTCAGCATATTGTCTCCTTGTCATTCCATTTCTTTTATGTCGAAATCGTTCGCCAAAGTCACAGACGCCTTCTCCTGCACCGTCCGGCAAAATCGACACTCTCCGCAGTTCCTGTCGCAGTTCAGGCGTTTTTCCGCATAGTCCGGCGGGAAGCGTCCGCTGTCCAGAATCTCCGGGAGCAGCAGTTCCGAATGCGCCGGCTCCGTCAGGTCCAGCAAATTTCCCTTCCATTGACCCGAAAAATAGGCGGACACCACAGCCAGAGGATTGAAATTCGTCCGAGTAGCCAGTTTCATGCCGTCGCACAACCCTTCATACAGAGGGACATCCTCCGGACGAATGAAATTCGTTTTGGAAAGCAGATCCCGGCGGTTCTCTCCTTTTTTCAGAAAAATCGTGCATTCCCCGTGAAAATCGAACGCATTGTCCATTTCCGCAATTTCATGCTGGTGTGCCACCAGGTTGTCGTGGAACGTACGCGCGGAGCAGAAGTTGAGGCATCCGCTGTTCGCCAGCAGATATATCTTCTTTCCCCGGGCGTGACAGAAATCGCGCATCCGCATCATGGCTCTCCGGTCATAATTGTATTCCCTCTTGAGGTAAAAACTGTCGAAATAGTCTTCCATGTACTCCATCCCCTCCGGGGTCCCGATTTCCATGTTGACCGAGGCCCTGATCTCCAGTCCGGGAAAATTCATTCGCAGAAAACGGGCGATGAGCGGCGAGGCGGTGGTAACTCCGGCAAGCGAGTATTCTTCCCGCAGGGCATCCACCGTGTCTCCGAGTTTCCGGAAGAAGCTCCGGGCCAGAGTATGACGTCCGCAGCAGTTGCCGTTGAGCAGCAGGCACAGCCTGATCCCCGCTTCGGAAAACCGTTTCAGATCGGAGGCAAGATTTTGCTCGAACGTCTTTGAGGAAATAACGCCGCGCCCCGTAGTGAAATCCCCCCAGGGGAAATACACTTCCGAAACCATGTCGCAATGCCGGAGCAGATACTCTGTGAACTGCCGTTTATCCTGATATCCCACCTGATATTTCATACGATCGCCTCAGCACAAACAAATAAGTGTCTCCGTTATACAGTTAATATAATCCGGGTTCCGCAAAAATCAAATGTGTCCGGCAAAAAAACAATCATTGCGAATGCACAGATCCTGTCTTGTAATGTGGGAAAAAGATATTATATTTACGCATCGGGAGACGCACCATCCGGTGAATCCCCCGCATTTATGGAGTAGTATTTTCTGACATGATCACAGTCAAAGAGATTGCCCGTCTGGCGGGTGTTTCCGCAAAAACGGCGGAACGAGCGCTTTCCGGAGTGACAAAAGACAAACGGCGTGATGCCAGAGAACGCGCGGACCGGGTTCGGAAGATTGCCGAATCACACGGGTACCGGCCAAGTGAATTGGCCCTGTCACTCCGTCGTGGACGGGTTCAGTCCATCGGCTTTATGGTGGACATCCTGACGGACCAGTTTCTCTCCGCCGCGACCGAGATCATCATGGATGAAGCAGAGAAGCAGAAATACAGAGTCTTGCTGCAGGTAGTCCGCTTCGACCGCCGGCAGACGCTGGAATCGCTGAAACTCCTGCTGGCTTCCGGCATGGAGGGGATCATCACCTCCTGCTGTTCCGATCAGCTTCCGCCTTCGTTGTCACATACGCTGGCGCTGCAGAAGTTTCCCTTCTTCACCCTGTGCGGACGCAGCAGTTATGATTTTTCCAGCGCCGCTCCGGATTATTCTCAGGCGCTGCCGCAGGCGGTGAAAACGCTGGCCCGGAAGGGCCATAAGCGGATCACCCTTTGTCTATTTGCCGGGAAGGATGCAGATAATCTTCAAAACAAAAAGATTTTCATAAAAAGCTGCCGTCTCTGTAACGTGGAGGGAGATTTCCGGATCCATGATGATCTTCACCAGGCCGCTTGTCTGGCGGAACAGCGGCTTCCCGCGGTCATTTTGTATGGCAAATATTCCATGCGGGTGTATCAGGACCGCTGTTCGGAACTGTCTCTTCATCCGGATGTAGTGGGCATCTACAATGAATGGACTTTGGCATCCGCTTTGAATTTCCCGCTTCACGGAATCATTCTGGAACAAGCGGAAAACGCAGTCCGCGCGGCAGTCCGGCAGGTTTTGAGCCAGATCAAGGGCAGCAGCGGAATTCAGCATATTTCCACACCGGCCCGTTTCATAAAAGGGAACGAACTTCGGACCCTGAAGATCTCCGATCTGACCAATCAGCGTCTTCTTGAATATCAGTAATGACCGGATCATATTCCGGCTGAAGCAGCGGCTTTTTCCTGAGTCCCGAAGACGAAACAGGCTTCCTCTTTCCACGGATGGAATTTTGCCGCGCGCGGCACATCGCCCCATGTTGTGTCTGGCGGGACGGGCCCCTAAATCGGACGTGGGACCGATATGACGTTGTTCAGGATTCGAACGGGAACGAAGTATATAAGTGCAGAACACAGGCGGGTCGAAGGCTTGCCGCTCCTCCTTCGGGTACTCCTGACAATCCCCCTCTTCACTCACTGTCGTTCGCGGGAAAGGATGGCTTGCCATCCGCAGCCCGCCCGCGGCGAGCGAAGGCTGGCGGGCTTTGATGGACTTTCTCATAATCCGGTTTTTCGGATTTGAATTTCGTTATTCGAGTTCACCAATACCGATTTGAGGACTCGAATCCGAAAATCAGAAATGACGCTTGGCAAATTCCCGTCCGGAACCCGATTTAAGATAATCCTCGAATGATGCAGCTTTTTCTCTGGAATCAAACGCAATGGCTGTTTGTATCGCCACGGTCTGAATTTTGAAGTATGCGGAACTTCACCGGCATTGTGTTTGGCAAGACGCTCGGACAGATCCTGTGTGAAACCGACGTAGTGGTGAGTTTCGGACGCAGTATCAGTCAAAATATAGACGTAATAAAAGTTTAGCATGTCATCCTCCAATCGTTTGGTCCGCCTCCGCCAAGGCTACGGCGGGACAGCCTTCGCGGGCTTCTCCCGTTTCCGTCTTGTCAATCCGCCGCTGACCGCGGACGGCTTGCCCGGCCATAAAAAAATCCGGCAGGGTTCCTGCCGGATTTTCGAAGGCTGGTGGGCGCTGAGGGAGCGAACTCATTTTTTAATTCCGGCTCAAAAAATTATATAAATCGTTGCCGTTTTTGCAATTTTAACGGAAAATGACACCGTTTTATACAGACTCCAAAACTGCCTTTAAACGGGTCAAAACGGGGATTTTTCCCTTTCCCGGTGGGGCAAAATGGGGCACTGTTTTTGCATGTCAAATGAGCGGTCAGACAGCATGGGAATAACCGAATCCCCATTCTCAACTGCTGACAGTCGCAATATACCCCATATCTCTAAAAAGGCAAAGGAAAATTCGCTGTTTTTGATGAAAAATGATGGTTTTTCATTTCTGTGGGAGGGAGCGAAACTTTGCCCAAAGGTCGATAAGGAATAGGTCCTGGCAAATTGAGGGGAAGAACGATTATGAGAGAAAAACCTGTCGCCGAATCGACGGCAGGCTGAGATTTCGGTCTTATTTCTTTTTGCTTACCTGTTTTGCTTTGGCACAAATGGCTCCAGTGAGACCTCGCAGGTCTCGTTTTCTTCGGCGAATGAAAAGAAACTTGCGCTTTTCCACCAGCAAAAAGCCCTGCTTGGACACCTCCGCTCCTCCTGGCGCCGAACGCACCCGCCACCGAACGCCAGAAGGAACGGCTGAAGCAGCTGATTAAGGACGGATATATCCCCCGGATCACCCCGCACTGGTGGAATCGGCTGACCCACGAACAGGCCACCGAGCAGATCACGCGGGGCAAACTCACCGAGCAGCGAGTCCTGGCACGGCTTCAGGCTGCCAGACCGGTCTGAAACATCTGGCCAGTCATGCCCGTCTGAACCTGATTTTGGAACAGAACCGAAAGATGGCAAAAGCCGCAGGCGATTACGACCGGATGTATAAACCGGCGAATCTGAAGATCTTCCCGTATGTGCGATACCGCGCCAGCGTCGGAAGCAAAAATCCACGTTCGGCGCATGGAAGATATGACGGAATGATTTTCCACAAGGACGACCCGTGGTTGAAAACCCACTGGCCGCCCTGGGACTTCGGATGCAACTGCGAACTGGAAAATCTGACGGAAGAGGAAGCGCAGGAAGATCCCGGAAGGATCCAGCAAAAGACGCCTCCCAATCTGGTGACGGTCGACAGCAAAAGCGGTTTTTCTTTTGATCCGGCACACGCATTCGAGGAGTATGATCTGACACGGCAAACACCGATTTCCCGGACCCATATACTTGAAGAAGCGGCGGAGGCTGTTAAAGACGGCAAACTTGGAAACGTGGGGCTGATCACGGCTCCGCCGACTGCCGGGATCCCCCCTGCGCCATTGCCGAACTTGAATCAGGTGAAGCAGGGCTTCGACGCCATGAAGAATGAGGTCTGGTCAAAAATCCAGTCGGTCGGTCTGAACCCGAATAATCTGCCGGACTATAAAACAGTCAATCAGGCCTTCAAAAATGCCGGGAAGCAGGGAAAAAACATCGAAAGCGACATTCTGGATCTGTTTCCGCAAAAACCGTTCGAAGTGGCAAAGCTGAACCACCGGGCGGCGGAATCCTCCGGCCTTCCAGACAATGTGCCGATCATGCTGGGGCGAGGAAACAGCCATCACGGTATTTCGCACTTGTGACGGGATCACAAAGAACTGTTTGTCGATCCGGACAAGGCGATTCGGCTTCTGCAAGAGACTCTCGGTGATCCCAACTGCCGCGTAGTGGTCAGCCTGAAAAGTGGACGGGTTACGATGAGAGGGAAAAAAACAGACTTCTGCCTGAGACGCATTGTTCTGCACAACCCTAAAACCCAGACCTACTGCGTGATGGTTTACGACGGACAGGAGCTGAAACTGGTCAGCTGGAACAATGCGGGAGACGATTACGGCAACGAAGAGTGGACGCTGGCATAAAAAAAGAGCGGCTCAAGGACCCCGCAGGCCTTCAATCGTGAAGCGCGCACACTCGGGAAAACCGCTCTCTGCCATTAAGATACCGTTTCTTTTCGAAAAGTCAAGCAGATTTTTTGATTTTTTTCAAAAAGCCTACCACAGCGCCTGCAGCCTGATTTCCGCGATTGTCGGACTTGTCGGACCCGTCTGACCGGTCTGACTTTCGCGGGGATCTTTTTGCTGTACTCGCTGCTTGAAACTCTAACAGGAGGTTTGCACAATGAACTGGATTTCTCTATCCTCGGAGTCGCCGGGCGTGATCCGGGACGAGAACGGTGTTCCGGTGGAGTGGACGCTTCTGCGGGTCGGGGAGAATCCGATCTGCCAGGAGGGCAAGGACGGCGCTCTGGTCCTGAGCGCCGCGAAAAAGAAAAATTCCGAAATCCTTCCCATTATAAGGAAGACGCTCTTACCCTAAGCTCCGCTTGGGAATAGATAAAAGAACAATATAAAGGGATAAAATATCTGGCATACTGACTCGATCCGCCCCCGAAGAAACAATAAAAGCCAGAGATAATTCCGTCACGGCAATTTGAAAAACTTTCCCGTTCGTGTATATTAGCTTTGGTAAGTGCAAGAGCAGATGCAACATGGTTGCAAGATTTGATGTAACTGTCAGACCTTGTCGATCTGCCGTCGAGGAACGTTTATGGAAAACTGTAAAAAGCCGACTCTCTCAGCTGAATATAAAAAATGGTTAGCTGAACTAAAACATCGTTATCGGTCAATGCAGATCAAGGCAGCTGTTTCAGTCAACAGCGTCCTCATTGAATTCTATTGGAATTTAGGCAAGGACATCAGCGAGAAATATTCAAAATCGGCTTTTTACGGGACATCATTTTTTCGCAGATTGAGTGCTGACCTGCAAATGGAAATGCCGGGAGAAGCGGGTTTCTCTCCGCGAAACATCCGTTATTGTGTTGATTTCTACGAATTGTACAAGGGACTTTTGCAACAAGATGTTGCAAAAGTCCCGGAACAATCAGAAAAGCCAGTCATTCCTACGAAGGCAGGACAACCGGAACATTTGCAGCAACCTGTTGCAAAAGCTGTTTCACAAGGAAAGCCTCTTCCCTTTTTTCTGATTCCATGGGGACATCATTGTACTATTCTGGACAAATGCAAGTCCGATGTCAACAAGGCCATGTTTTATGTCTACAAAACGCTGGAAAACAATTGGAGCCGGAACGTCCTTTTGAATTGGATCTCCTCAGATTTGTATGGCAGAAGCGGGAAAGCACTGACGAATTTTCCCTTGACTCTTCCTGAGCCGGATGGGGATTTGGCTCAGCAGCTCACGAAGGATCCGTATATTTTTGCGGTACAAGGTCTGTTAGAACA
Source organism: Lentisphaeria bacterium (assembly GCA_017615635.1). Classification (GTDB taxonomy): domain Bacteria; phylum Verrucomicrobiota; class Lentisphaeria; order Victivallales; family UBA1829; genus RGIG8244. The sequence goes on along the minus strand of JAFZZR010000014.1, from coordinate 706 downwards.
TTACAATGAGACCGAACTGAAAAAAGCAATGGTCGCCAACATTGAGACCCTGCTTTTGGAATTAGGCAGCGGATTTGCCTTCGTCGGACGGGAAAAGACAGTAGAAGTCTATGGGGAAGAAAAACGGATAGACCTTCTCTTCTACTTTATCCCGCAGCATCGTTATCTTGCCGTAGAAGTGAAAACCGGCGAATTCGATCCGGCCGATTTAGGGCAATTGCAAGGATATGTGGCAGCATGCGATCTTGTTCTCAATCGGCCAGGCGACAATTCCGCCATGGGGCTTCTTGTTTGCAAAGGGAAAAATGCACCGTTGGTTCGCTATCTGCTGGGAAAAACGGAATTGCCTCTTGGCGTCAGTGATTATGAACTGACCAGTGTCCTTCCCGATAAATTCAAAAGTGATATTCCCAGCGTAGAAGAACTGGAAGCGGAACTGGAACGGATGAATATAAAAGAAAGTGCTGAACTGCAAAGGCCGCCAGACAGTAAATGAACCCAAATCCCAATGATGCCGGCAATCGCGAAAAATGGCCGGGAAACGGGTTTTCCATGTAAATAAATGGCAAAAACATTCCGTCCGCGGGGCCTGTACCTGATTTTTCATGGTCGACCGAGTCCGCACAAGTGCAGGGCATCCGTCAGAAAACAGCTCGGGCGCAGCAATTCCAGAACTCGCAAAAATCCTTCATTTTCCCGGTTATTT
>JAFZZR010000173.1 GCA_017615635.1 Lentisphaeria bacterium | reverse complement strand
TGTCTGTCGATGCGCGGGGGATAGAATACATTGCCTCCGGAAAGATCCAGTACGACTTTGCCGTCGAGCCGCGTGACCGTAAACCAGTCAGCGCCGAGCCCGAGAATGTACCGGCCCGGCGTTTCCACCTCGAATTCCATGCGGAGAAAGAGCGGAATACCGGGCTTCGCATAGTCTTCCAGATCGAACCGGAATCCCGCCGTTTTCAGTTCCGGAGCCGAATCCCACGCCGAATCCTCCGCGATGTCCTGTTCTTCTTTGCCGGGAACGATTCGGATCCTCTTGAAGGGCAGGGCACTTTTTGTGAAAATTTCGGGCTCGGGCAGAACGGATTCCGTTTTGATCCTGCCTGCGTACTCAGCGGTCAGCGTGTCTCTTCTCATGATGTGTCTAATCTCCTTGTTTGATGCTGTCATATTGTCTGTTTCTTCCGAGCCTGCTGCGAAAAGCGGACCCGGTGCCGCCGGCGCCGGTCAGTGCCAGAATCATCAGGCCGATATTCTGTTGCCGGATGATCTTGAGGCTGCTTCTCTGTCGCTTCATGAAGGTTGCTCCTGCTGTAGATGATTTCAGAGGTTTCATGGCGGAACTATACTTCCGGGAAGGCGGGGAATCAATCGGAAAATCTGCCGTATTTTTTAGAAAATCCGCCAAAAAGCGCGGTTCGCCGTCTTGCAATCTGCGGGAAACGGCGTATGGTAACGGCGGAGGCAAAGAAATGGATAATCGGCGGATATACGATCTGAAGAACCGGAAGCGGCTTCTGAATTTTCCTTTCCGGCTGAATTCCATAGGCTGGATGCCGCATCATATCTGTTTTCACCGTCATGCCGTGATCCGTGATTTCTTTGTGTGCATCAGCAGCGACCGCCCCGATCCCGTGGAACGGATCGTCAACGGCGTTTTACGTTCTTCTCCGCCTCGCGCGACCCCGTCCATCGGATTCGTTCTGCCGGGGACCCGGATCCATACCATCCGCGCGTCCACCCACGACGAACTGTTCTTTTCCTATCCGGCGTCCGTGCTCCCCCGATTCCGGGAGATGTTCGGCGAACTTCATAACTTCACGTTTTCCTGGCTTCCTCACGAACGGATCCTGGAACTGCGCCGGGAACTGAAGCTCCTGGACGAACCGGGCACGGCGGACCGATTGGATCAGCTGGCGATCCGGCTGATCTCGGAGATCATTCTGCACCGCGACGACTCGCTGCGGGATGAAAACACTCTGGCCCTCCGGATCCACTCCATTGCCGCTTCCCTGCTGAAAGGGCGGAGCCTTCGCAACGTGCTGAATTCGTATGGCATGAGCGAACGCAGTTTCTATCGGGCCTGGCGCGAGATCTTCTCCGTTTCGCCGCGGCAGTACCTGCTGAAGCATCGTGAGGACGAGGCTCGCCGTCTCCTCTGCGAAACGGATATTCCTCTTTCGGACATCGCCGGACGGTGCGGGTATTCTTCCCTTTCCTATTTCCATCAGGCATTTCGGAAAAGCCTCGGAATGACCCCGGGGCAGTACCGGGCCCGCAACCGGACGCATCTTTTCAGCCTGCCGGACGACGAACAGGTTTCGGATCAGAACTCCTTGAGATGAGCGAGAAACGCCTGATCCGAAGCGATGTCCCGTCCTCGCGTGGTCAGGTATCCGCCTGTCATCAGCGCGGCGAGCGTCTCTTCCGGGGAGAGAAGCGGATAGGTTTCGATGGCGGTGCTGTGATGGGCACTTTGGGCGCAGAAACGGCAGTTCTGCGCGCATTTTCCGGATTTTGCGTTGATGATGGAGCAGCTGTGGAAGGCCGGGGTGAATTTTTTTCTCACCTTGTTGGCCAAAGAGACAAGATCGAGAATATCCGGTCCCTGAATTTCCGCGGCCAACGCCAGAGCTTCCGCCCTGGTAAGTTCTTCTCCGGAAAGAACTTTATATGCGTTTTCGATAAGTGGATGGATCGTCATGATTTATAACTCCTTAATGCAGAACCGGGCGGCAGGGGTCAGTCGAAGGGCAGTTCCAGCTCTTTCCCGCCGCGGAACGTCCAGACCGAGCGGTAGCCGACGCTTTTTGCCAGCGCCAGTGCCGCATCGAAACCCGCCGCAATATCGCAGGGCTTGTGGGCATCGGATCCGAACGTGATCCGGACTCCGGCCTCCCTGGCTGCGGAAAGCAGCTGTTTCGAGGGATAGATCTCCTTTGCCGGCTTGCGCAGCCCGCCCGTATTCAGTTCCAGCATTTTGCCCCGCTCCGCGCAGACCTCGAACGCCGGACGCATGGCTTTGCACAGCCACTCCGGATCGGAACAGCGGAACCCGAAGACCTTGGGCAGATCCGCGTGTGCGAGGATGCTGAACGGTCCTTCTTCGGCGAAGCGGCAGAGATGTTCCGTATATTCCTTCCACAGACGGTCGATCCCGAATTTCTTCACTTCTTCCTCGTAATCCGGATCGTCGAAGGGAAGTTCTCCGATATAGTGGATGGATCCGAGGGTATAGTCGTACGGTTCCTTTTCCAGAAAAGCATAGACTTCCTCCATCCGCCCGGGCACATAGTCGAACTCGATCCCGTACAGAACTTCCACGCCGGATCCTTCCGCCAGTTTCTTCAGGCGGAACACCTCGTCCCGGTACTGCCCGTATTCCTCCGGAGCCATGCGGTACAGCGTATCGTATCCGGCGGGGCAGGGGATGTGATCCGAGATCCCGTAGTACGCCAGTCCCTTCTTCCGGGCGGACTCCAGATATTCCTCCGGCGTTCCGGATGCGTGACGGCACAGCCTCGTATGCGTATGAAGATCGGCAAATTTCATGTCATTTTCCCGTTCATTATTGTTGTTTTGCCCCCGGTTTTCCGGTGTTTTGTGCGTAATATACGGTGAATTTTCCCGTCTGTCCAGTTCCGTACGCGGGAAAAGAATATTTTTTCCGGATAAAAATGCCCGGTGAAACGGGGCCGGATGGATCGGGAACATTGAAAATACGAATTTCCGCTGTATAGTTCCGGGTCTGTAATGCCGTCGGTCCGAAAAAAGAACCAATGGAGGTCGATATGCTGATGCTGCGTCCGGGAGATACGTTCGCCGGATACCGGATCCTGTCCCTGTGCGGGATGGGCGGCATCGGTATCGTGTATCTGGCGGAGGATACGCTGCGGAGAAAGGTTGCGCTGAAGATCGTGCCCGTCTGCGATTACGGACGGGAACTGGAAGGGATCCGGCGGTATATCCGGATCTCCTCGGAGTCCCCGGAGCTTCTTCAGATCTATCATGCCGGGATTGAGCAGAACTGTCTGTACTACACCATGAATCCGGCCGATCCCCTCGAAGGTACCGGGGGCGTCTATGTGCCGAAAACGCTTTCCGCTCTGCTGGAGCGGAAGGGAAAGATGAAGCCTTCCGAGGCTCTGGATATGATCCGTACACTGTCGCGCAGCCTGGAAAAACTTCATGCGGCCGGACTCATCCACCGCGACATCAAGCCGGAAAATATCATCTATTCCGAGGGAATCCCGAAACTTTGCGATCCGGGACTGGTTTGTGCCGCGGAGTCCACCGTGTCATTCGTCGGGACCCTGGGATACTTGCCGCCGGAGTGTTTCAACGGATCGCACCTGAACGATCCGCAGCGGGACGTCTACGCGCTGGGAAAAGTCTTCTACGTAGCGGTGACGGGGGCTCCGGCCGCCCGGTATCCGTATCTGCCGCCGGATATGTCGTTTTCGCTTCGCCGCCGGCTGTGGCCTCTGCTGACGCGGGTGTGCAGCACGAATCCGAGGCACCGTTTCAAGTCCGTGTCCGATTTTCTCGACGCCATGCCGCAGGATCTGCCGAATCCGGGGCGGCTGGAGCTGTTCCGGGAGTCGTTCCGTCAATGGCGTCTGGCTCATCCGTTCTTTACTCCGGCGGTCCTGCTTACAGTATTTCTTCTGCTTGCCGCGGGGGGAAGCGGATACGGCATGCAGATCCATCGGCAGCGCCGGGAAGCCGAGTTCGTGAAAAACAGTCTGGCGGAATGCAGCCGGCTGGAAGACCGATTCCGGGAACGGGCGGACATGCTGTCCGATCAGCTTTCCGACGTGGGCAAAACGGCTTTGGCGGACGAACTGAAACACGTCTTGAACGAGCCGTCTCCGGATGTCCGGATCCGTCTGCGGATGTGCCGCTCCCTGGACGAAAATTTGAGGGATACCGCTCGGCGTCTGCTCCTCCCCGTCCCGGAAAAAGCCGACGTCCCGGAGGTCGTGCGGATCTCCGACGCGGACCGCGGTCTGCTGTCCTCTCCGCTGGGCTCCTGGCTGACCGGGGAAGAGCGTGAGACGGTACAGAAGAAATTGGAGAAACTGGAGAAGCAGGTGTTTCCTTCGGAGACCCGTCTCAAGCTGGGGAAGGATTTTTCGCCGGACAGCAGCTTCCAGCAGAAATTCGTCTACGTGCCCGCCGGAGTGTTCCGGAACAAAAACGGCGAACTGATCCGCATTCCGTATGCGTTCTGGTGCTCCGACAGCGAACTTCGCGGTTTCAATTTCCAACTTTACCCGCCATTCAGCGATCTCGTTGTCCGGGGCGACATGCCCATGACCCGAATGGTGTGGAACGACCTGCTGGAATGCTGCTATATCAAAACCTTGATCTACGAAAAAAAACATATTCTCCCGAAAGGATTTATCATTCGGCCTCTCTATACGCACGAATGGCAGTGGGCCTGCCGCGGCGCCTGGTCGGGGATCGGAAATGCCACCGCTTTCCTGAAAAACAATTCCGGCGGGATCATCCATCCGGTGCGGTTCGGCGATCCCAACAATCTGGGGCTTTACGACATGATCGGAAATGTGGCCGAGATCACGATCCCGGATCCGTCGGACAGGCAGACTCAGTGCGTGGATATCTGCGGCGGCTGGCATGTCAGCACCACGGCCGATCCGGACACCCGCCAGCCGTATCTGAAGTATCAGTTCCTGCCTCCTTACGTGGGCACCCGGATCGCCGTGGTGCGGGACGACATGGATTTCTTCGACCGCGAATTCTGGATCGGGGAATCAAGACAGATGACATTTCAGGGGAAACGGTATGAACTCCTGGCTACCAATCGCGCGCTGACAGGATATTTGGATGCCGAACGGATCTGCTCTCTTCTGGGAGGTCATCTGGCCGTCCCCGACTCTCCCGAACTGCTGAAGGCCTGGAGCAGGGCCTTTATGGAAACAGGCAGTTTTCACGTCTTTATCGGCGGCTCGCTGAAAGACGGCGTCTGGATCCGTCCGGATGGGTCCCCGTACACCGGTGTGCCCACGCCTTCGGTCCCGAAGCATTTCAGCGGAATCCTGACTTTCTTTCAGGGACGGCTCCAGGCCGTTGAGCGCTCCAGGACCCCCGGTGTGATCTGCCAGTGGACCGAGGAGGAATACCGGACCCGGACGAACCTGGAACGGATCCGGAAGAGCGGAGCCGCCGTTCACTCCTTTCAGATCGGAAACAAACTCTATCTGCTGGTCCCGTATCCCTCTCAAAATCATACGGCGCGGCAGATCGCTTCCCTGCTGGGCGGCAGGCTTGCCGAGATGCGGACCGTACAGCACTTCGCGCGGTTCCGGAAGGAGTTGAGCCGCTGGATGGACGAGCCCGTGATGCTGGGGGGCATATGGAAGTATGGACAATGGATTTTCCCCGATGGAACTCCGCTGGATTTCGTTTTCCCGCTGCGCGAATCTCTCCCCTTGAACAGCATGAACGTGACGGCTCCATGCATGGAGAAAGGAGATCTCTGTGCAAGGCAGATTTGTCAGTTTCTTCTCCTGGAATTCGATCTGGAGTGAATCTGTTCGACCGCTTCCGGTATCTCCGCGATGCATTCCCGGAGGATCCGGAGACAGCGGTGCCGGATCAGATACAGCGTGGCCGGACTTTTCCGGGTGATCCGGCTGACTTCCTCCGCCGACATCTGCTGCAGAGTCTGCATTTCGAAGGCTGAATACGTCTGCGTGCTGACGCGCTCCTTCAGGAGTTTCAGCACTTCTTCGATCAGAAACTGCTCATACTGCTCCATGAAAAGGCGGTCGATGCTGTCGTCGTATTCCACAGTGATCGTCTGCGGCAGAGGCTTGTTTTTCCGGAGCATTTTCCAGGATACGTTCCGGACTATGGCTGTGAGGAAGGACCGGAAATGGCCCTTGCTCCGGTCGTAAAAGAACGAGCCGATCCGGCTGCAGCAGATCAGCAGGACTTCCTGGACCAGATCATCGTAATCCGTCTGCCGGATCCCCAGTTTCCGCCCGGCGGCGCAGATCATGTCCCGATATTTCCTGTCGAATTCGATCCACGCCTGTTCCTCGTTGGCGGCCAGGCGGTTCAGCAGTTTCGAATCGGTCGTGAATCCGTGCCGGATCGTCCTCGTCTTACGTCGTATCGTTGCCATGTTTCCTCTTTCCGTACTGCCGATGCATCCATAATATAGGCATGTCTCCGGTTAAGTCAAAGTACGGTGGAAAGATTTTTTCTCCTTTTTTTCGAAAAACAGAGAAAGTTTTTGCCGGATTCTTGAAATAATATAATAAAGCAACCAAAAACGTAATCAGCCGGATTTTTCGTCGGGTATGGCTTGACGGAATTTCCGGAAACAAAGAAGGAATGAAGGAAAAATGAAACTCGGATGTCTTGCTTTGATCATCCTGCTGGGTATCGGCGGGTACTATGGGTATCAGTACTATCAGGAGAAAAAACAGCAGGAAGAGGCTCGCGTGAAAGCCGAGGAAGAGGCAAAACAAAAGGCCGAAGAGGAGGCTCGTGCGAAGGCCGAAGAGGAGGCTCGCACGAAGGCCGAAGAGGAGGCTCGTGCGAAGGCCGAAGAGGAAGCTCGTGCGAAGGCCGAAGAGGAGGCTCGTGCGAAGACCGAAGAGGAAGCTCGCCTGAAGGAAGAGGAAGCAAGGCTCAAGGAGGAAAAATTAAAGGCAAAAGCAAAGGAAGCAGGACTTAAGGAGGAAAAATTAAAGGCAAGACAGGCTGCCTGGAAGCGGGCGGAAACAATGACCAACGATGAAAAGCTCCAGATCATTCATGAAATTGTTGAGGATAGGTGGAACGATTTCGTCGTCTGGTTTTTTGTTGTGGCGGGAGCAAATCTGCACGGCGAACAATTTACTCATATCTATAATAAAGAACCGGAAAGTGAAGAGGAAAAGGAAAAACTTGAGGAACTTCAAAAAGCGCATGAAAATTTTCTCGATTTGCTTCAAAAAGACCCGAAGAAGATGACAGAGACGGAAAAAGGGCGGATCGTAGATTATGAAAGAGCTTGTAAGAATGTCGTCTCCGTTGTCAGCGTCTTCACAAAAGATGTAAGAGATAGAAGTCGCTTTGAAAAGGATGTAGTTGAGCTCCTTGAGACGAATTATAAGAAAAAGATCGCCGACGCGCTTGATGATGTTTATGAAAAAATGCCGCTGGATATTGACAGAAGCAAGAAACTTTCTCCCGAGTTTCTCCAACAGACGAAGGAACGGGCTCAAATGGAATATTCGATTCCGGATGAAACCCTGAAGGAGCGGTACGCCGCCGAGGCGGAAGAAAAGTTTCCCGTCTATCATGTCGGGGAGGTGGTGACGGTTTATCATGCGATCTACGGCGGGTCGTTTGACAAGGCGACCGGCAAACTTGTCAGGGTGGAACCCAAATTTGTCTGGATTGATGATAAGAAAATTGCCCGGGCCAAATTGAGAGAGGATATCGCACCCCGCTTCGACCAGGATCAAATCGAACAGCTTAAGAAAAAATATGTCGAGCAGGGGATCGTCCGTTATCACCAGGACAGATCCACTTTTGAATCGAAGATGAATGAAGAGGAACTTCGCAGAATCCGCGGTTTTGTCAAATACGATGGCAAGTGGCAGTCCGCTAGAAACGTGGTAAAGCAGATGTTCGAGGCTATATTGAAAAAGCCGCCGCAGCCGAGAAGAAAAAAGAAGAAGGAGACCCCTCCCCTCAAAAAAGACGCTGTGTTCAGCACCGGACCTGCCTCCCAAATGGAGCATGGAGCTAAAACTGGATTTCGCAGCATTTACCAGTGAGAAAACGGCGAGGTTTCTTGTCTGTTTCGTAATCCCGTGAACCGGATGTGACGATTTTTACATCATGGTTTCCCGGCGGCATGCTCTTGAATATCGGTGTATTCCGGGCTATATTATCCCCGAAAGTGGCCCGGAATATTCAACGGAGGAGGCGGCAGCATGGCGGAGCGGAAACAGGGATATCAGTTCAATACATTCAGCGGAGTCTTTCTGCCGTCCATTCTGACCATTCTCGGAGTGGTCATGTTCATGCGTCTGGGGACCATCGTGGGCGAGCTGGGCGTACTGGGCGCGCTTGGGATCCTGCTTTTCGCCGAAAGCATTGCCGTGGCCACCGGACTTTCCATATCCGCGATCTCCACCAATACGCCGGTGCAGTCCGGGGGGCCGTATTTTCTGATCTCGCGGGCGCTGGGGCCTGGCTTCGGATCGGCCATCGGGCTTACGTACTACGTTTCGCAGTCGCTTTCGGTCCCGTTTTATATCATCGGTTTCACGGAGGCGACGATCACGTATTTCCCTGGCCTGGCGCCGTATACGCTTTGGGTGAGTCTGATCCCGCTGCTGACGCTTTTCGCGATCGCCATGATCGGCGCGAACTGGGCGATCCGGACGCAGTACGTCATCTTTTTTGTACTGGGCATCTCCATTCTGGCGATTTTCGCCGCCGCACTGGGGGCGCCGCCGGACTCCGCACGGTTTCTGGATACGCTTCATGCAATGCCCGGGAAAAAGGTGGATATCCTGATCCTGGCCGCCAGCTTCGCCGTCTTCTTCCCCGCCGTCACCGGATTTCTGGCCGGCGTCAATATGTCCGGTGACCTGGAGGATCCCCGGAAATCCATTCCCCGGGGAACCATGAGCGCCATCACCGTCGGGTTCGTGATCTATGCGGCGGAGATCATGCTGTTCGGCGCCGCCTGGCCACGGGAGGACCTGACGGCCAGCGCCTACGGCACGCTGGTCCGCAACGCGCTGTTCCATACCGGATTTCTGATTTTCGCGGGAATGGCGGCGGCCACCCTTTCCAGCGCGCTGGGGACGCTGATCGGCGCGCCCCGGATCCTTCAGGCTTTCGCGGCCGACAGGATCTTCAAGCCGCTGAACCCGTTTTCCCGGGGCCGCGGACAGACCAACGAGCCTGTACCGGCCATGATCCTGACGCTGATTATCTCGGCGGCGGTGATTTTCTTCGGCACGTACAGCAAAGGGAATGCGCTGAATATCGTGGCAAAGCTCGTGACCATGTTCACGCTGTGCACATACGCGATCATCAATATCTCGGCGGCCGTGGAGGACTACGCTTCGAATCCCTCGTTCCGCCCGCATTTCCGTCTGTTTCACTATCTGGTGGGCTGTTACGGCGCAGTGGCCTGTTTCGCCGCGGCTCTGTTCATCGACGCGCTTCTTCTCCTGGTGGCGTTCGCCATCGTGAGCGGACTTTTCCTGCTGGCCCGGAGACAGTCCCTCAGGAACACCTTCGGGGACGCCCGGAGAGGATATTATTTCGAGCACATCCGGCGGGACCTCATCGCGCTGGATGCCATGCCCGCGGACGCCAAGAACTGGCGTCCGCAGATCCTGATTCTCGCCAGCGGGGACAAGAAACACCGCACGCTGATCCAGTTCGGATCCCTGCTGAACAACGACCGCGGGATCCTCGCTGTCGCCAGGATTTTGGAGTCCGATGAAGACGGCCCCTCACGGGAGAAAGCACGGCGGGCCGCTCTGCGCGAGATGCGCCATTATTCCGTCGAGATCGGGACTCCGTTCTTCCCCACTGCGGTGATCACGCCCGGAAATCTGGATTTTGACGACGCTCTGAACGTGTTCCTGCAGTCCCGTTCCCTGGGACCTCTGACTCCGAATATCGTGATTTCCGGCTGGCCTGTGAACCCGGACCGGGTGGAGGCTTTTTTCCGGAATCTGCAGACGATCCGTCTTCTCCGGATGAATTCGCTGCTTCTGCTGAATCCGGAACGGGCGGAGGATACGCCCTCCGGCCCCATCGATATCTGGTGGCGCGGGAAGCGGAACGGATCTCTGATGCTGATCCTGGCCCATCTGCTGAACTGCAACCGCAAATGGCAGAAGGTGCCGATCCGGCTGCTCCGCATCGCTTCCGAAGAACAGCACGAATCCGCCGAGGCCGAACTTCTTCAGCTTTCCGAGGATGCCCGGATCGAGGCTCGCAGGGTGGTCCTGGACTCCACCGGGGATTTCCAGACGACGTTCCGTACGGAGTCCGCGAAGGCCTCGGTGATTTTCCTGGGATTCATTCCGCCGGAGCCGGAGGATTCCGCCGCGTTCCATGACCGGATCTCCCGTCTGCTGGACGGCATGCCGACCGCCTTCCTGGCAGCCTCAGCAGGCGATACCGATATCGATTCCTGAACTCGGTTATGCGTTTGCGCCGGCTTCTTCGGTCTGCCAGTCGGCGATCTGACCCGTCTGCGTGTCGAAGCGGACGCCGTTCAGGAAGATCTTCTTTTTCGAGAGCTCGTACTGCCTGTAATACTTCTTCTCTTTGATCTGGGCAAGGGCCGTGTCG
>JAFZZR010000172.1 GCA_017615635.1 Lentisphaeria bacterium | reverse complement strand
TTTCGTCCATGGCGATCCGCTTCTTGGCGTCTTTTTCCGCCGATTTCATCTTCTGGATTCCGGCCATGACCTTGGAGCCGGGGGTCAGCCACTGAGTCAGTTCGTCAAGCTGGGCGATGGCCTGCTTGTAGAAGCTGTTCGCCGTATTCTTTTCCTCCTGGGCCTGGGACTCCAGCAATTCCTTTTTCTGCTTCATGACATCGGCTTCTCTGGCAAGATTTTCGTAATCCGCCAGTGCGCTCTGGTAAGCGGCAAGCGCCTTCTTGTACGTTTCTTCGGGCGATGCGGCAGGCTGAGCGCCGGCGGCAGGAGCAGCGGCAGGCGCGGCGGCATCGGGCTTCGCAGGTTCGACCGGTTTTTCCGGGACCTCGAGGATCACGATGGCGGCGGCGGACTCCAGAAGGGACCGGCTCTTCTTTTCATGATCGGCACCGCTGCGGTAGAGGGTTTCCGCCACATTTTCCTTGGACTGAACCAGGAGAATCTTGTCCTCGGGATCGGACTCGCAGTACTTGGCATAGGCGGCAGCAGCCTGTTCATACCGTTCCGTAATGACATAGCACTCGGCGGCGCGGAGATATGCCACGTTCAGATCGCCTTCCCGGTTTCCGAAGTGATCGATGATGAACTGATAGTGTTCCACCGCGTAATCGAATGCCTTGAGCCACTCCTTCCGGATCTCGGCACGCTTGTCCTGATCCTTTTCGGCGTTCAGAGCCTTCCCCAAGGCGTTGGCCCGGTTGTAGAACTCGTTGGCCAGACGCATGGCGACCGGGGCGGCTTCGGCATCATCGATTCCGATCCGGATGAACCGGCGGTAATAATCGATGGCCACATCCTTAAAGAGCATCGCTTCGGCCTTTGTCGCCGGATCTTTTTCCAGTTCGACGCCCTTCTGCCAGATCAGGTTGGCGCAGGTTTTCAGGGTATGGGTCGAGAATCCGCTCTTGGGAAGCTGGGAAGCCATGTAGTCGGAAATGGCCAGAGGCGTAAGATAGTCATCCGTCAGCACCTGGGAGATGGCCAGCTTGTTCAGCATTTCGGCAAATCCGGGATTCCGGCGGCTGCCGGACGCCTGCATGACCGGCATCAGCTCGTCCACGACCGCCTGGTAGTTCTGCTGACGGAAGTTCTCTTCGGCCATGGCGGAAACCAGTTTTCTGGACTCGGGATCGTCCGCCTGAGGTTTCGGCACTTTCCCCCGTTCCTCTTCCAGCTTGGAAGTCAGATTCGGGCTGAGCGCGGAGAGCTCGTCGATGACCTGTCCGAATGTGTTGTAGACCGTCGGGCCGTTCTTATGCTTGGGACAGTTTTTCAGCACGGTCCCGAAATTCTTGAAGGCCCGGATGTAATGCTTTTTCGCATTCTTCTGGTCCTTTTTCTTCATGTAGTTCCGGGCCAGTTCCAGGTTGCAGTATCCTTCCCAGATCCGGGCATCGGATCCGGGGGAGAGCTCGGGATGTCCGTCTTCCGTGAGCATCTGATCGCAGCCGTCGAACAGTTCTTCGAACTTCTTGGCATGCAGGATCCCGGCCTCATACTCGCCCATCAGGTAGAATCCGCGGATGGTAAGAGCCGCGGCGGATGCGGAAGCGATGTCCTGTCCGCCCCACTGGATGCTTTCCAGATCGAACATGGTGTTGACCAGGTTGACCATCCAGTCATTTTTGTCGCCTCTCCGAACTTTCGCGATCTCAGCCTGGCTGATGGTCGCCCGGTTCAGGAAGACGTCCTTCTCTTCCTTGCGTTTCGATTTGAAAAGATTGTAGTTGCGCATGGGCGTCAGATCGATCTTCAGGAACTCACCGAGTTTCTGATAGGCCGCATTTCTCTCCGCTCCGGGCGCATCCTCCACATCGTCTTTTGCCCGGATCAGACTTTCCAGATGCTCCTTCACCTCTTCCTTGCCGTTCTTGCGGATATCCGAAACAGCCTCGTTGTACCGGCTGATGGTTTCCGGCTCCGCCTTGATGGCGTTTTCGATGGTATCCATGCGCAGAATGCACTGCGAATACATTTTGGTGCGGTCATCCTGATTATTCTGCGAAGACTGAAGCCACTCAACAAGCCGTTCGCTGTCTTTGGCCATACCCTGCTCTTTCAACAGATTGAAAAGCGCGGTGGACGGCTGCTCCCACGAACTCGGATCCTGCTTGGTTTTGATGCAGAAATCCAGCATGGGCATCAGATAGGAGAGGGCTTTCTTGGGATCACGCCGGAAGTAATACACGCCGAGAACACCGTTGGCACGCTGAAAATTCTCCGAATTGCGGGGGATCTTCCGGTAGAAATCCATCGCCGCGTCCACCTTGTTCTGGTGAAGGAGGGAATCGATCAGCTGAACATGGATCCGGCCGGGATCGGCGGGATTCTTCGCCAGCAGGCCCCGGAGGAAGAGTTCGGAATAATCATACAGCTGGATTTCATTCAGTTTTTCAGAGAAAAGCAGATCCCGTTCAGTCTGGGCCTGAAGCGTCAGCGCACCGGCCAGCGAACAGAAGATCAGCAGAGATTTTCCGGAATGAAATTTTTTCATCATCGTGTCGGTCTCCTTGCTATATCTAATTTTGTTTTTAATTGCTCTTCGGACCCGGCAGGGACGAAAACAGAAAAATTGCGCAGCGTCCCGTCCGGACAGACTAACATTAGCCCGGTTTTCGGAAAAGTCAAGCCGTCCCGCAGATTTTTTTTGCCCAGAGCGACAGAGAATTGTCCCGCGCCCCCATGATCAGGACGAGATCCTCCCCGCCCGCAGACGCCAACCGTGCTTCCGCCTCGCTCCGGTCCGCCACGCAGCGGTACCGTTCCGGATGCCGCGAACGAGCTGCGAACGAGGCCGCGACTTCATCCGATGTGGGCGTGAAGGAAGCCGTTCCGCCCGCATAGAATACAGGAAGGAACAGGAATTCGTCTCCGGGCCCCAGAGTCTCCTCCAGCATGGCAAAAAGTTCCTCCCGCATGAATCCGAGAGGACGGAAACCGTGAGGCTGGAAGACGGCGAAGATCCGGCCCGCCGCCATGGGTTTTGCCGCGGCCAGGCACGAACGGATCTTTTCCACATTGTGCGCATAATCGTCGTACACGGGTGCGCCCGACGCCAGACGTCCGGCGAAATCGAACCGCCGCCAGACCCCCGAGAAAAGTTTCAGAGCGTCAAGGGCACGCCCGGAATCGTATCCCATCGCCGTCAGCATCGTGTGCACGGCCAGGGCGTTCAGTGCGGAATGAAGACCGGGTGAAGGGAGACGGAACTCTTCAGACCCCGCAAACGAACAGAAATATCCCTCCCGGGCCGCCCGGCGGGAAGTCAGACGGCGCACGGGAAAGCCTTCCAGACTGTCCGGTCCGGGATCCGCGCTGAAGAGAGTGACATCCCGTCCCCGGAAATGGGACGGCCCCATCTCCAGGAATGCGCGGTCGCCCACGACCGCCGGCCCCTTTGCGGAAAGCAGGAAGCGGCGGAAGACGTCGGCAAGTTCCTCCCGCGAATAGTGGTCGGTCCCGATATTGAGAACAAGAGCCGAATCCGGGGTATAATTCAAAAGACTTTTGTCGCTCTCGTCTGCTTCCAGCACGAACGGCCCCTTTCCCGGAAGAAAGTTCCCGCAGAGATCATGCCCCGAAAAATGGTTCATCAGACCTCCGCACAAGGAGCCCGGATCGGCCCCCAGACGGTACAGGGATTCCGTCAGCCAGGCAGTCACCGTGGTTTTTCCGCTGGTCCCCGCCACCGCACAGATCCGTTCCCCGGGCGTATTGCACGCCAGAAGGGTGATGGCTTCCGAACGATGGAGCCTCCGGATCCCCCGGGGCGCCTGAAGGAAATCCGGATTATCCTCCTCGACCGCCGTGGAATAGACCAGCGCCTCCGGAAGGGGTTCGCCGCTGCGGTAAACCGATCCGTCCTGTTCGAAAAGCCGGATTCCCTGCTTCCGGAGTGAGGAAAGGATCCGTTCGTTCTCCGCCGAATGCAGAGCCCGGTCGCTGCCGGTCACGCGGATCCCCCGCGAAGCCGCCGCCTGTGCGACGCCGCTCATTCCGATTCCCGCGATCCCGACGAAATGCATGGATCCGGGAAGTCCGTCTGTTTTCAGTCTGTCTTGTTCCATCATGAAGAAGCACCTTGTTTTTTCAATATGCCGCGAACCGGAATGCAAGAGTCATCACGGCGCCGCAGATCACGGGTATTGTCAGATTGTCGTCCAGCCGAAGCTGTTTCTGGAACAGTTCCGCCAGGGCGGCCAGAAACACGCCGGCGGCGGCCGAAAGCAGCATCACGCAGGACGCCGCACCTGCATACCAGAGGACCAGAACGGCAAAGCACGTCCCCGTCACAAAAAAGGCAAGCGTCCCTTCCACCGACTTTCCCCCGTTGAGACGATGGCGCCCGAAACGGCGTCCGATCAGTGCCGCCGCCGTATCGGCCGTCAGCATGACGCCCAGCGCCGCCGCCGCGATGAACCGGGGAAACAGAAGCGTCGTCAGCGCCGCGGCGAGAAAGACCGGCGGACTTCCGCTGACGACCCAGTCGCCGGGCGCCGGAGCCTTCCGGAGCATCCGTCCGAAAAAGAATCTGTAAATGGGCGTGATGACAGGGACGTTGCGGGCATAGGCGAACTCGCAAAACAAATTCAAAATCAGGCAGACCAGAAAGAAATAAAAGAGGAAACGGTCATTCCACGGCCAGAAGAGGATCAGCGCCGCCATCCACAGCGAACTCAGGTGGACACCTTTTCTCAAGAGTTCCTGACGAAACGAAATCGTCGCGCCCGCACCCGAATCAGACATGGCGCGTCTCCGATGGATAGTGAACCATCCGGCGGACCCGCTCCGCCGTCTCCTCCGAAGCGGCGAAGACAAACGAGCCCCGGGACCGGAAGGAGGGAGCGCCCGAATCGAACGAAAGATCGTAATTTTCGGGGACGATCCGCAGATCCAGAAGATTTCCCTCCCCTTCCAGCGGACGGGACACCAGCCCCAGATTCTTCAGCGGAGGGAGACATCCTCCGTAGTCCCACAGCTTCGCGTCATGGATGGCCGCGCCGATCCGCCCGGTGCTCATGAGCATGGTGAAGTAAGCGGTGCTGCACAGGGCGGTCAGCGTATTGCAGCATTGGAAAACCGCGCCGTGAGCCGCGCGCTGAGAAATGAGGATCAGGGATCCGTCGTCGAAATTCTGCTTTGCCGGAGGCGCAAGGAGCTTCAGCTCCTGCTCGAGATCCCATTCCCGGAAGGGCCGGTCCGAACGTCCGTAATAGGTTTTCGCCCCGTCGGAAAGCAGCATCTCCCCCTGCTCGGGGATCACCACGCCGCCATCCAGAAGCATGCCGTCCTCGGCATATCCGAGAATGATCCCCCACACCGGGATCCCGTGCGCGAACATGGCGGTCCCGTCAATGGGATCGATGATCCACATCTTTTCCCGGAGGGCCGCGCGGAGATACGTCTCCGATCTTGCCCCGTGCATCTCCTCGCCCAGGATCCGGATCCCCGCCCCTGGCTCCTCAAGCCGCTCCGTCAGGAACCGTTCCACGGCGCGGTCCGCCCGGGTGACAGGCGTCCGGTCGGCCTTCAAAGTCGTGCCGGGATCGCGGCGGAAACGCATGGCGATATCGGAAGACTCGGCAAGAAGCCCGGCGATCGTTTTGGCCCGGCTCGAAAGCATTTCGCCTTATTCTCCGATGATCTTGATCAGGACGCGTTTTTTCCGGCAGCCGTCGAACTCGCCGTAAAAGACCTGCTCCCACGGCCCGAAGTCAAGCTGGCCGTTGGTCACGGCTATGACCACCTCGCGCCCCATGATCTGACGGTGAAGATGTGCTTCCGCATTGTCCTCGCCCGCCAGATTGTGCCGGTATTGAGAGGCCGGATCATGCGGCGCCAGCTGCTGCAGCCATTTTTCCATATCCTCATGCAGACCGGGCTCGTTGTCGTTGATGAACACGGAGGCGGTTATATGCATCGCATTGCAGAGAAGGAGTCCTTCCTTGATCCCGGACTGCTCCAGGGCACGCGCGATCTGCCGCGTGATGTTGATGAATTCACATTTCTTCTTGGTTACGAAAGTCAATTCCGTCCTGAAACTTTTCATGGTCTTCCTTTCCGCTTTTCGTTTCGTCCCTGCAATGTACTCCTGTTTCCCGAAAAAGCCAGTCTTTTTTTCATTCTTTTATGAAAAAACCGCTTTTTCCGGTTTTTTTTCACTTTTTTTTCAAATTTTTTCCGCTTTTTTTCTTTTTTCCTCTTCTTTTTTCAAAAAAGTGTTTCATAATTATACCAATGAAGAGACAGCCAACCGTCGGTTTCTTAACCGTAAACTGTCTGCAATGGTTCAGCAAGAAGGTCTAAAAAAATGTCGGAGAAGGAAAAAGGCAAAGTCAAGTGGTTCAACAACGCGAAGGGGTATGGATTTATCGAGCGCGCCCAGGGGGAAGATATCTTCGTCCATTACAGCGCCATCCATTGCGATGGATACCGTACGCTGAAGGACGGACAGGAAGTTGAATTCACCGTTTCGCAGGGAGCCAAAGGGCTTCAGGCGGAAGACGTTGTTCCCGTCGGCGAATAACGGTTCCGTTTTTTTTATTGAAACGCAGACGGCAGGCGCGGGATTCCCGTTCCTGCCGTTTTTCGCATCATCAGACAAAAGGGAAACCTCGATCCGGCAGCATCAGGAAAAGTAATCCTGAAAATCCATCGTGAAACTCGGATCCTTCAGTTTCTTCAGCGCCCGGGATTCCAGCTGACGGATCCGCTCCCGGGTCAATCCGCAGAGCTCGCTCAATTCCACCAGCGTCATCGGCTTCTTTCCCGAAAGGCCGAAATGCAGCGTGATGATCTGCTGTTCCAGTTCCGTCAGCTTTTCCATGGCCTGACTCAACCGGTCCTGCAGAAACTGAAACGCAAGCTGCTTCGCCGGACTGTCTTCCTCTTCCGTGCTCAAATACTGTTCGAACACAGGCGAATTCAAATCGTCGGAAACAGGAGCCTGAAGCGAGATCGACTGCGCAGCCATCCGTCGGATCGCATTGACCCGCTCCCGGGGCATCTCCAGAATCGCGGCCAGTTCGTTCACGTCCGGCTCCCGGCCGTGCTTCTGTATGAACATCCGCTCGGCCCGGTTGATCCGCGAGATCGAATTCAGCATGTGAGCCGGCAGCCGGATGATCCGCGACTGGGCGGCGATGGCTTTGGAGACGGCCTGCCGGATCCACCAGGTAGCATAGGTGGAAAATTTGTGTCCGAGGCGGTGATCGAACCGCTCCAGCGCCTTGATAAGCCCCAGATTTCCTTCCTGGATCAGATCCCCCGTCTGCACGCTTTCGCACCGGAATGGCCTCACGATACTGACGACGAGCCGGAGATTGGCGGTCAGCAGCTTCTGCCGCAGATCCTCCAGCCGGTCAAACCGTACGCTCACACGGTCCAGCAGAGCCGAAAACTCATCTCCCCGGTACAGCAGCTTCTCTTCCACTTCGCCGGACGGCACCTCCGGATCGTTCAGGCGGCCCCGGTACATCAGGGCAACCCGGAACCATTCCTGCAGATGGTCCGGAGAGACCGGATAACGGGAGAGGAGTTCGACCGCGCGGCCGCGGCATGATTCCAGCTGCGGTCCGTTCCCCGCGGCGAAGGCCGATTTCAGTTTCTCGTAATGCGCCGATATCTCGTTTATCCAGCCGTTCAGCAGCGGGAACAGAGCAGCATCCTTCTCCGCGGAAAAAACTTCTCCCAGGTTTTCCGGCGGCACGCAATGGAACAGTCTCACATGTTCCGGCAGAACGAATCCGAGACGGTACAGCTCGCCCCGGATCCCGTCCCTCTCCTGATCCATCTCCTGCCAGAGCCGCGACTCCTCCTCCGCAGACAGCGGCTCGCTGGTGGACAGCTGACGGTAATACTGACGAAGCGAATCCGAATCCTCTCCGCCGCGCCGCCTGTACGACGCGTCTTTCGCTTCTTCTCTTGCTCTGTTTTCACTTTCCGTCACGGCAAAACCTCCGCCATCGACAGCACTCCCCCTCACGAGCGCCATTCTGTCTGTACAGTAACCCGATTTCTTGAAAATGCAAGCCGGATTCCGGGAAATCGGAGTTGAAATCGCATCCGGACCGATGTACATTACGGCTGCCGCTGCCCCGCAGCGCTTATTCCCGTTCAACCTTTTACAGGAAACCAAAATAATGAATTGCCGAAGACTGAAAAAATATGCCGAACTCATCGTCAGCAAAGGACTGAATCTCGATCCCGGACAGGAGGTGCTGCTCCTCGCCTCCCTCGACCAGCCGGAATTCGTCCGCACGGTCGTCGAACTCTGTTACAAGTCCGGAGCCTCCCGGGTCCTCGTCCAGTGGAAGGACGATCCTGTCGAAAAGCTCCATCTGACCTATCGTTCGGAAAAGTCTCTTTCACGGCTTGACTCCTGGGATCTTGCCAAGCTGAAATGGAGGACGAAGAAGCTCCCCGCGCTCCTCTGGCTCGATTCCGACGACCCCGACGCCATGGACGGGATCGATCAGGGCAAGCGGGCCCGCGCACAGATGGCGCGATTCCCGAAGATCAAACCGTTCCGGGATGCCATGGAGGGAAAATTCCAGTGGTGCATTGCGGGGATCCCCGGGGAAAAATGGGCGAAGAAAGTCTTTCCCGCGCTCCCGGCGAAAAAAGCCGTGGAAAAATTGTGGGAGGCGATCCTCACCGCCTCGCGGGCCGAAAGCGGCGATCCCTGCGAAAACTGGGACAAGCACAATCAGACGATCCATCGCCGGGCGGAAAAATTGAACTCGTTCCACTTCGAGTCCATCGAATACAAGGCCGGAAACGGTACCGATTTCCGCGTCGGGCTCATCCCCGAAGCGCAATTCCTCGGCGGCTCGGAGACCGACCGGTCGGGCCGGGTCTTCAATCCGAACATCCCGTCCGAAGAGATTTTCACCTCTCCCATGCGAGGCAAGGCCGAAGGGCTTCTGGTTTCCTCGAAACCGCTTTCCTGGCAGGGAACGCTGATCGAGGATTTCTCGATTTCATTCCAGGGCGGAAAAGTCGTCCAGGTCCATGCGAAAAAGGGCGAGGAGGCACTGAAACGGATGGTCGCCATGGATGAAGGCGCCTCGTTCCTGGGCGAAATCGCTCTCATTTCCTGGGATTCCCCCATCAACAACAGCGGCATACTCTTCTACAACACGCTTTTCGATGAAAACGCATGCTGCCACGTCGCTCTGGGCCGCGGCTTCGAAAACTGCATCCGCAGCTACGAGTCCTTCTCCCTGAATGAAATCCACCGGATGGGCATCAACGACAGCATGATCCATGTGGACTTCATGATCGGCACGCCCGACCTGCAGATCACGGGGATCACCCGGGACGGCAAAAGGGTTCGGATCTTCCGGAACGGGAACTGGGTGATCTGAACCTCCGGGATCCATTTGATTTTTTCCCTTTCCGGAGATACATTATCCATTCGGACAAACAATTCACAGAACAGCAAGGTTCTTTCATGGACGAAATTCCGCCGAAAACAGTTTTCGTATCCGGCCACAGAAATCCCGATATCGACAGTCTGGCCTCATCCTTCGCTCTGGCGGAGCTCCGCAGGCGGCAGGATCCGGGAACGCACTTTCTTCCGATCTGCCCGGGGATCCTTCCGGAACGCGCCGGTTTCCTCTTCAATAAATTCCATCTCTGCCCGCCGGAATCCAGGGGTGATGTGTATCTCCGCGTCTCCGACATCATGGACTCCTCCATCCCCACGATCCCCGTGGGCACCGCCATCATGGACGCAGTCCGCATCCTCAACGGCTCGGGATATGCCCGGCTCCCCGTCATCGGTCCGGACCAGAAGTTCGCCGGCATGATGAGTCCGCTGAACCTGCTTTCCCGTCTTCTCGACATCGGGAAGGATACCGGGAGCAGCTTCACGGGACGGCTGATCCACAGCTCCATCGATTTGATCACGCGCGTCATCGAGGCAAAGAAACTTACCGCTTTCGAGACCGATCGCGTCCAGGATCTCCATGTTTATGTGGCGGCCATGGGCGTCGACAGCTTCGAGACCCACCTGCCCCGGGAAAAGGATCAGAGCCTGCTGGCGCTCATCTCCGGCGACCGTCCCGAGATCCATTTGCGCGCGCTCCAGCGCCGGATCCGGCTGCTCATCGTCACCGGCGACAAATCGGTCGATCCGCTTATTCTCAAGGAAGCGAAGAATTCCAAAGTCACCATTCTGGCGACGCGCTTCGATTCCGCCAGCGTCATACGCCGTCTGAAATTCAGCGTGCCCGTGGAGGATTTCGGGTTCGGCACCGATCCGTTCATTCTCAACCCGCATGACAGGATCCGCGGTCTCGAACAGCGCATCCTCGCGCATCCGGAGGACGTCTTTCCCGTCATCGATTCCAACGGTTCCTTCCTCGGCGTCATTGCGAAAAAGAACATCACCGCGCCCCCGCCCTACCGCATGATCCTCGTGGACCACAACGAGCCCGAACAGAGCATTCCGGGCATCGAAGACATCCCCGTCATCGAGGTCGTGGATCATCACCGCATCGGCATGATGCGGACCCAGACGCCCATCAAGTTCACGGGCGACGTCGTCGGGAGCACCTGCACCCTTGTGGCGTCCATGTTCAAAAGCATGGGCGAAAGCCTCACGCCCGAACTGGCGGGACTCCTGCTCGGCGGTCTCGTGGCCGATACGCTCAATCTGAAGTCGCCCACCGCTTCCGCACTGGATTTCCGCATGCACGAGTGGCTGCAGAAAATCTCCGGAGTCAAGGCCGCCGATCTGATGGAGGAACTCAGCCGCATCGCCTCGCCCCTCTCCGCAGGGGAACCCCGCGACGTTATCGAATCCGACCGCAAATCCTACTCCGACGGACGGTTCCGCTTCAGTCTTTCCCAGGTTGAGGAAACAAAACTGGAACTTCTCCGGCGGAGGAAAGACGAACTCGCCGCCGCCATGCGCGAGATCATGCAGCAGGAGAATCTTCAGTTCATCGCTCTTCTGGTCACCGATGCCGTCCGCGAAACGTCCGAGCTCCTTATCCTCGGCGATCCCGCCGTGATCCGGAGTCTGCCCTATCGGGCCGCGTCCGACGGGCTCTTCCTTCTGCCCGGCATCCTCAGCCGGAAAAAGCAGCTTCTCCCGCAGATCCTGGCCATCACCGCCGACCTCAACCGTCGGTAAGCGTCCCCCTCGCAGACATCCGCCGGAACAGCGGAGACTTACGGGATCGACGAACCCGGAACGCCCCGGTTCCGGTCATAGCCGCACTCGGCGATCTTCGAACTGGTGATGGCGGCAAACAGGTTGGTGGCACTGGGCAGTTCCTGAATCTTTTTCGCATCCACGTGCCCGTCCATCCA
>JAFZZR010000171.1 GCA_017615635.1 Lentisphaeria bacterium | reverse complement strand
CCTCTGCACTCCCCCATCTTTTTCCAAAACTTTCTGCGTTGCGCGTTTTTTTTCGCTTCGCAAAAACAAGCGCGCAGAGAAAGTCTTGGAGAGTAGGAGTTCTAAGAATACTAAGGACACCGGGAATTTTGAGCGGCGACTCCTGCGAAAACGGGCGGAAAAAGTACATGGAGACCCGCGTTCTTTCTTAGTACTCCTAGTACACATAGTACCCCCAGAACACGCGAAAGCGAGAATACTTGCAAGGTCAATGACGAGGATCGGCAGAAAATTGCCTATCTGCGAAGGCGACTGGAATGGGGCAGGGGGGCGGTCAGCCGGGGAAGACCACGCGGGGCATTTCACGCCGGATCGTACGGTGGAACTTTGCGGCGGGATACCCGAAGAGCATGGCGTATCCGGGACGGAATCCGGCAGGGATGCCCAGTTTGTCCGCCAGTTCGGGCATGAATTTTTCCATAACGATGAGGATCCTTCCGAACCAGACGGTTCCCACGCCCATGGCATTGGCCAGCATCTCGAACTGGGTCAGGGCAATGACGCAGTCCACCTGACCGCGGAAGGAGTTTTCGTCGTATGCGGCGACGATCAGATGCGGCGCATCGCGGAACACGATATCCCGTCCGTTCTGCCGGGCCTGTTTCCAGGAGACCGCTTCATCGGATTCGGGAAAGCGTTCGAAAAAATCCCGGTAGAACGCTTCGCGGAATCGGTTCATCTTTTCGGAGGTTTCGATCACGGAAAAGAGCAGATTCCGGTAGTTGACGGCGGTGGGCGGATACCGCATGGCATCCAGCAGTTTTTCCAGTTTCTCCCGCTCCACATCGCGGTCCTGCCAGTGACGGATGGACCGTCGGTTCCGGACCAGAGTCAGGAGCGAGTCGAAATCGGGCAGCGTTTTGCCCGGGGCAGGGCAGTTGTCCGGATCGATCCCGTCCATGGAGAAGGCGCCGGAGGGACACGCCATCAGGCAGTGTGCGCAATGGATGCAGCGGGCTTCGCCGCCGGGCTTGACTCCAGGACGTTTCGTCTCCGGATCGAGGGTCAGAACATCGTTGACGCATTCCCGGACACAGAGTCCGCATGAGGAACAGCGGACCGGATCGATCTTCAGTGAAAGGGAGTCCCGGTACATGAGTTCATCTCCTTTTTTTGTCAGAAGGAGTTTTCGGGTCCGGGGAAGACGCCGGACTTGACTTCATCGGTATACTGCTTCAGGGCCTGGCGCGTGGCCTCGCCCAGTTCGGCATAGCGTTTCGCGTGCTTCGGCAGGAAGGAGCCGATCCCGAGGATGTCCGTTATGACCTGGACCTGTCCGTCACAGCCCGCGCCCGCACCGATCCCGATGGTGGGGACCGCCAGTTTTTTTGAGATCTTCTCGGCCAGCGCGGCGGGAACGCATTCCATCAGGACGCAGAAAGCACCCGCATCCTGCATATCCAGAGCCAGTTTCATAAGCCGTTCGGCCTGGGCCTCCTCCCGTCCGTGGACCCGGTATCCGCCGGAGACTTTCACGCTCTGGGGAAGGAGTCCGATATGGGCGATGACGGGGATCCCGGCGGCGACCATCCGGCGCACGAGGGGCAGTTCCTCCTCGGAACATTCGAGCTTGACGCAGTCGCAGTTAGCCTCCTGCATGAAGCGTCCGGCGTTGAGGATGGCCGTATCCATGCCCGTGTGATACGAAAGATACGGCATGTCGCCGACCAGAAACATGTCGGGTGCGCCCCGGCGGACGGCTTTGCTGTGATGGATCATGTCGTCCATGGTCACGGGGATGGTGTCTGAGTAACCGAGCATGGCCATGCCGACGGAATCGCCGATGAGGATCATATCGACTCCCGCCTCCTGCGCGAAGGCGGCGGTGGGCGCGTCATAGGCCGTGACCATGACGATTTTCGATCCGTCCTTCTTCATTTTCTGAAAGGTGCGGACGGTGGCTTTTTTCTGAGACATGATAACAGTGTTTCTCCGGAATAAAAAATCAGTCTTTCTTCTCTTTTTCGGCCAGAAGCGCTTCCAGTTTTGCCAGTCTGGCTTCCAGCTTGCGGACCTTGCGCGGAAGAAGATGACGCTCGATGAAATCTTCCTGGGATTCACCCGGCGTTCCGTAAATGGTGCATCCGGGCGCAACGCTTCTCTGCGCGGCCGAAGCGCCCGCCACCTGCGAACCGTCGCCCATGGTGATGTGTCCGTTGATCCCGGCCTGGGCGCCGATGATCACGCCGCGTCCGATCTCCGCGCTCCCGGCGATGCCGCACTGTCCGATGAGGACGGAGGATTCGCCGACGACCACGTTGTGAGCCACATGGACCAGGTTGTCGATCTTGACACCCTTCTTGACCCAGGTCTTGCCGAAACGGGCCCGGTCGATTGTGGAGTTCGCGCCGATCTCCACGTCGTCGCCGATGACGACGATGCCGTTCTGGGGGATCTTGACGAGGCCGCGGAAGGTGGGGGTGAATCCGAATCCGTCGGCGCCGATGGAGGCTCCGGCATGGATGATGCAGCGTTTTCCCACTTCGCAGCGCTTCATGATCGTCACGTTAGGCGCGAGGAAGGTCCCTTCACCGATCCGGCAGAAGTGCCCCACATAGGCGCCCGCGGAGATGATGGCTCCTTTTTCCACCACGGCTCCTTCATCGATGACCGCCGTGGGGCCCACGTGGACGCCTTCGGCCACCTGGGCGGTCGGATGGACGTAGGCCAGGGGAGATATGCTCATTTCATACTGGATCGGATCCGGCGCGAAAAGTCCGCAGATCTTGGTGAACGCCTTGTCCGGATCTTCGCAGAGGATGTAGGTCCGGCCGCCTTCCGGGTCCTGCGCCCAGTTCCCGGGCATGACGATGACTTCCGCCTTGCTCTCCCGCATGACCGTGAGATACTTCGCGTTGTGAAGGAAAGATACGTCTCCGGGTTCCGCCAGTTTCAGCGAGTTGACGCCGCGGACGACTGCGTCCGGGTTCCCCTTGAGATTTCCGTTTACGGCGGCTGCCAGTTCCGATGCCTTGTACTCTTTGCTCATGTTGTTTCCTGCTCCGTATATTATGCGGGTTACTTTTTCTTTGTTGATTCCTTGTCGGCCGGGGCTGGATGCGTCATGTGGTATGCCTTGTTCAGCTCCTCCAGCACGTCCTGCGTGATATCCATCTGCGGCATGTGGTACACCACCGCGCTGATCTCGTTGCTGGTGGACCCGGAGCGGTCGAGGACCAGCTTGTATCCAAGAAGGATCGCCCGGGTCTGAACGACTTTCCGGATTTCGTCCAGAATGTCGTTTCTCTGTTTTTCGTAAACGCTCCGGATCTGTTCGGTGCGGGACTGATTGTAATTCTTCAGCTCCGACTGGCGGACCAGAAGCTGTTCGTAGATCTCTTTCGCCTTGAGACGGCGGTTTTCCCGTTCCGCCTCCGACAGCGCGAAGTTGTCCTGCGATTCATCGCGGACTTTTTCGAATTCCTTCTTCAGTTCCTGGATCTGCGAGGAGAGCTTCAGCGAGTATTCGCGGAACATGTCCGACTGCTCCTGCAGCTTCTTCTCCACTTCCTTCGTCTTTTCATACTCCTGGAACACCTTTCGCATATCGATGACGGCGATCCCCGCGTCCGCCGCGGCAGCGCGGAAAACACAGACGAAAGTCAGAAGCAGAATACCGATGATTTTTTGTTTCATATCAGGACCTCCTTGCCTGCAGTTACACATTTCATACATATTCCGAATATAGCGCAAAAACGAAAAAATTCCACATCCGCCCGTGATTTTTTATCAAAAAAGATGGCACATTCGCCCTGAACGACGGTCGAAAGCGGAAAACAAGAAAAAGTGAAAATTTTTTGAAAAGGGAGCTTGCATTTTTCGAAAAACGGGGTATAGTAACTGCATTGAGCGGGGGAATAGCTCAACTGGTTAGAGTGCCACCCTGTCACGGTGGATGTTGCGGGTTCGAGTCCCGTTTCTCCCGCCACTTTCCCTCTCATTCCTCTGGATCACGGTTTTTGTGTCTTGTTCTGTGCCGGTTGATTCGGCTTGTTCTGTGCCGGTTGATTCGGCTTGCTCTGTGCCGGTTGATTAGGCTTGTTCTGTGCCGGTTGGTTCGGCTTGCTCTGTGCCGGTTGATTCGGCTTGTTCTGTGCCGGTTGATTCGGCTTGCTCTGTGCCGGTTGATTCGGCTTGTTCTGTGCCGGTTGGTTCGGCTTGCTCTGTGCCGGTTGGTTCGGCTTGTCCTGTGCCGGTTGGTTCGGCTTGCTCTGTGCCGGTTTCTTTGCAGGCTGCGGGGCAGCAGGCGTCTGTCTCTTCACGGGCTGTTCCTTCTTGACCGGTTTGAGATCAGCTGGACGTTTTGACGGAAAAACGAGCCAGGTCGCTCCGACGCCGAAGATGCACCATCCGATAGTGAAAACAGCCAGGAAGGGAGCGAACGGGAATCCCCGGTGTTTCCGTTTCGGGAAGAAATGCCAGTAGACGGGCATATAGATCATGGCGGAAATGCTGGCCAGGAGAACGATCACCAGCATCGGTCCCCAGGAGAACGCACCGGCGATGAGGACGATCAGTTTCACATCGCCCCAGCCGAAGGCTTCCTTTTTGAAGAGCCGTTTCCCGAGAAGATGGAATGCGGAGAAGAAGATCCCCGCAAGTGCCATGCCGATGAGACAGCGGATCAGCGACGGCATGTCGAAGGTTCGCAGGGACGGCCAGTTGTGAAAATACCAGTAGGCGGGGATCAGGATCATGCCGGGCAGGGAGACGGTATCGGGAATGATCCGGAGATCGCAGTCGGTAAATGCGGCGGTAAGAAAGACACTGGCCATGAAGAAGAGCAGAAGCAGGCTGGTGATCGGCTGGTAACAGAAGTAGATATTCAGGTAAATACCGGCGAAAATGAAGCCGGTAAGAGCTTCCACGATCAGATACCGGGGAGAGATCCGTTCGCCGCATTCCTTGCAGGAGCCCAGAAGGAACAGATAGCTGAAGATGGGGATGTTTTCCGCCACGCCCAATTTGTGCCCGCACTTCGGACAGTGGGATTTCGGACGGAACAGGCTCATCCCCAGGGGCAGACGGTAGATGCAGACATTGAGAAAACTGCCGATGTTGCATCCGATCCAGAAGAAGACGAGGGAGCAGAAGACGGGATGCAGTCTCATGCATTCGATATACAGCCTTTTGCTGGAGATTTCGATAAGGAACTGATCCAGAGTAAGCCCTTTGATGAGTTCCTGCAGGGTAAGTGTTTCCATTTTCTATTCGTCTCCCGGTTTCGGTGTTTCAGATTCGGCCGGTCCAGAGCGAGGATGCGGCATCGGAAGGCATCCTCCAGTCGGCCCGGGGCGACAGACAGATGGATCCGACCTTGGGACCATCGGGCGAGCAGGAGCGTTTGAACTGCTGGGAAAAGAATCTCCGGAGGAAAACGGCGAGCGCATTCCGGATCTCCTCGCCGGAAAAGACGCCGCGGAAGGCGAAATCCGCCAGGAACAGAAGTTTTTCCGGCGGTGCGCCGTACTTGATGAAGTGATAGAGGAAGAAGTCGTGCAGGTCGTAGGATCCCAGGATCTTCTCCGTTTTCTGCGCGATATGTCCATCCTTGTCCGCGGGCAGGAGCTCCGGGGAAACCGGAGTCGCAACCACATCCCGGAGGATCCCACCCAGAGCCCCTTCGGATCTTTCCGCGTACCAGCTCACGATATGGCGCACCAGCGTTTTCGGGACGCCGCAGTTGACGCCGTACATGGACATGTGGTCGGCATTGTAGGTGCACCAGCCCAGGGCGATCTCGGAAAGGTCGCCGGTGCCGACGACCAGGCCCTGTTCGCGGTTCGCCTCATCCATGAGGATCTGCGTCCGTTCCCGGGCCTGGGTGTTTTCATAGGTGACATCGGTCTTTTCCGGATCGTGTCCGATATCTTTGAAATGCTGCAGACAGGCCTGCCGGATGTCGACGATCCGGAGTTCCGTCCCCAGTTCTTCCGCCATGCGTTCCGCGTTGCCCCGGGTCCTGCCCGTGGTCCCGAATCCGGGCATGGTGAGGGTAAGGATATCCTTCGCGGGACGGCCCAGCATGCGGAACGTTTCCGCCGTCACCAGAAGAGCCAGCGTGGAATCCAGCCCGCCGGACAGACCCAGCACGGCGCGCTTCGCCCCGGACCGCTCGATCCGTCCGGCGAGACCGGCGCACTGGATCTGGAAAATCTCCCGGCAGACGGCATCCCGGTCGGCGCCTTCGCTGGGGACGAAAGGCGCACGGGGGACAGTTCTGTATTTGAGCTCGGAAACCCCGGGCACGTCGTTCAGACGGACCGGATGGATCCCCGCGGACGGAGCGGACTGGAATTCGCCTTCGCTCAGGCGCTGCATGAGCAGACGGGCGGGATCCGCATCGGCATAAATGATCTCGGAGGTCCGCTGGAAACGCTTGTTTTCCGCCAGGACCGTTCCGTTTTCCGCCACGATGAGATGTCCGCCGAATACGGTATCCATGGTGGATTCCCCGACGCCTGCGGAAGCGTAGGCATAGATGGCCATGCAGCGGGCGGACTGGCCCGTCACCAGGCTTCTGCGGTAATCCGCTTTCATGACGATGGCGTTGCTGGCCGAAAGATTCAGGATCAGGTTCGCCCCCGAGAGCGCCAGAGCACCGCTGGGCGGAATGGGTCCCCAGAGATCCTGACAGAGTTCCACGCCGATGATCAGTTCATCGTTCACCGGATAAAGTGCGGAAACAGGAACATCGCCGACGCCGGGGTAGGGGAGGGTGGCGCCGTTTTTGAGCAGATCCGCCCCGGACGCGAAATTCCGTTTTTCGTAAAACTCCCTGTGATTCGGCAGGAATGTTTTCGGTGTCAGACCGCAGATCCTGCCGTGCTGAAGGATCGCCGCGCAGTTGTACAGACGGGATCCCGAGCGGAAGGGAAGTCCGACGGCCAGGATCATATCCGACTGTGCAAACGCCTGCGCGATCTCCAGAACGCTGCGCGCGGCGCTTTCCAGAAGAAGAGGCTGGAAAAAAAGATCTCCGCAGGTGTATCCGGTGACGCAGAGCTCCGGGAATAGAGCCAGCGCAGCGCCTTCCTGTTCGGCTGATTTTCCGCACCGGATGATCTCCCGGGTATTGTACGAAACGTCCGCGACCTTTATGCCTGGGCAAACCGCTGCGATCCTGTAAAATCCGTGCATGATCCGATCACTCCTTGTTTATGCTATTTGCGGCCGAATCGCCGCTCGATTTCCGAGAGAGATATATTCAGTACCGTGGGCCGTCCGTGAGGACAGGAAAACGGCTGTTCGCACCGGGACAGCTGATGAAGCAGCGCCTCGCACTCTTCCCTTGTCAGTTTCTCATGGGCTTTCACAGCGGCCTTGCAGGCGGCCCGCGCGATCCGTTCCATGGGATTCTTCTGTGCAGGGGCGTCCGTCGCGAGGCGGGAAAGGATATCCATGAAGAGACCGCCTGCGTTTTCCTGCGGGACGGCGGCGGGGATGCCGTTCATCTTGACCGTATTCTGTCCGAAGGGTTCCAGTTCGAAGCCGATCTTTTCAAAAGCCTCCAGATTCCGGGAAATGAAGAGCATGTCCGCCCGGGCGACTTCCAGCGTGATGGGCAGAAGCAGCTTCTGACAGAGCGATCCGTTTACACCCTTCAGGATCCGTTCGAACATGACCCGTTCGTGCGCCGCATGCTGATCGATCAGGATCAGTCCTCCCGGAATGGTCCCGACCAGATAGGAGTCCGCCAGCACACCCAGAAGTTCGAAGTCCGCTCGGGGCTGCTGCTGCACCGTTTCCCGGGCATCGTCGCGCTCCAAATGAAATTCTCCGCTGTCCGCAGCCGGGTCCCCGTTCCCTTCCTTATCATCCTCTTCAGGCGGGAGAAGTTCTCCGGGATCCGGCGCCGGGGATTCCTTCGGCTCCGGACCTTCCGGATCGGGCAGGGCAGGGGATTCCGCTCCCTTCGGCGACGCCGTCGTGCCGGGCGCTGCGGACTGCTGAGGCAGGTTCCGCAAGGCGTGAACGAGCGTGGAGACGGCCGGGACGTAGTCGATCCGGGCCGATTCCAGAATCCGGTCCAGGGACTCCGGCCCGGTCTGGCCAACGGGTGCCTCCATCGGATTGAAATCCGGATACAGGCCGCTGCCGGTCCCCGGTTCGGGCCGGGAAGAGGGCGGGGACATCACCGGATCATGATCCCGCAGCGCGTTGGTGACGGCGGTGCGCACGGCGGAAAGGACTTCGTAATCGCGATGGAATCGTACCTCCCGTTTGGCGGGATGGACGTTCACATCCACCTCGCCCGGGTGCATGGAAAGGAAAAGGATCGCAGCGGGATACCGTCCGCTTTCCAGCATGGGGCCGTATCCCTCGCGGATCCCGCGGTAGATGGTCTGCGCCTCAATGCAGCGGCCGTTGACGAAGGTCCGCTGATCGGATCGGGAATTCCGTGTGAACGAACGGTTGGATATGAAGCCTTCGACGCGGATCCCGAATTCATTGTGACGGACAGGGATCAGAGCATCCGCAAAGGTTTTTCCGAAAAGATCCCGGAGCCGGGGCAGAAGATCCGGCGAGGCCGGTGAGGATATGAGGATCCGTCCGTCCACCTTCAGCTCGAAGGCCGTTTCCGGATTCGCCAGCGCAATGTTGGTCACGCAGTCCAGAATATGACGTTCCTCCGTGGCTTCCGACCGCATGAATTTCCGGCGGACCGGCAGATTGTAGAACAGGTCCCGGACCGTTACCTCCGTCCCCGGGGCGCATCCGGCAGGCACGTTGGAGATGAATTTGCCCGCATGGACAGTGATCTCCGATCCGGCGGCAGCCTCCTTGCGGCGTGTCCGGAGGGTGAACCGGGAGACGGATGCGATGCTGGGAATGGCCTCGCCCCGGAATCCGAAGGAGGAGATCGCGTAGATGTCCTCCTCATTCCGGATCTTGCTGGTGGCATGAGATTCGAAGCAGAGCAGGGCGTCATCTTCATCCATGCCCTCCCCGTTGTCCCGCACCTGAATCAGTTTCCGCCCCGCCTTCTCCACCAGAACGGAAATTTTGCCCGAACCGGCGTCCAGCGCATTTTCCACAAGCTCCTTGACAACAGAGGACGGCCGTTCGACGACTTCCCCGGCCGCGATCTTGTTGCACACATGTTCCGTAAGAAGATGGATCTTGCTCATGGCGCGTGGCCCTCCCGCACCTCTGTCTTTTCCTTCTCGGAGCCGGGCAGGGGGGCAATCTGATCGCGCAGTTCCGACTCCATCAGAAGTTCCCGCAGACAGGGATCGAAGGAAAGTCCTTCGAGGGATCCGCCCAGTTTCCTGCGGGCGGTCTCGAAATGCTTTCTGGCCAGCGGACGGTCGTCCGCTTTGGAGTAAAGGGCCGCAAGATTCAGATCCGGTATGGCGGACTCCGGATTCAGCTCCTGAACTTTTTTCATATTTTCAATGGCATCGGCGAACCGCCCCAGCATGCCCTGCGCCATCGCGATATTGTTGAGACTGACAAGATCCGAAGGATTCCGTTTCAGAATCGACTGATAGAACCGTTCCGCATCGGTATATCGTCCCGAACTGTAAAAAAGGTTTCCCAGCATCCTTTCCACGGTCGGCGACCCCGGAAAGAAAAGGAGCAGGGACCGGAGAATATCCTCGGCCCGTATAAAATCCCCTGCATTGAAAGCATTTTCCGCCATGAGGACGGAACGCCCGAAGTCCGGCTGAAATACAATTTCGCCTGAAACTCCGTCGTCGGATATGATATATTCCGAATCCAAAAGCCTCGGAAGCATGACGGGCTCGAATCCGGCACGGCGGGCTTCATCCTGATCGCGCTTTTCGAATATGGAGCGCAATGACATGAGAATGACGGAGATAAGTATGACGAATGCCAGGATCGCAATAGAAACCGCCAGGGGAAAACCCTGCCGCAGCGATCTCGCAGTCGTCGAATTCATTCTTCCTTCTTCCCTTCTTCATCCGCTTCCAGCGGAAAGTGGCAGGCGCAAAAATGTCCATTCCGGCCATCCAGTTCCGGCGGCGTCTCCAGACAGCGTTTCCGGTCGGTCTCCGAACGGCTTCTGCACCGTTCACACCGTTCGTAAAAACGGCATCCTGCACCGAACCGGTCAGGGGAGGGGACCGATCCCGGGATCGTCTTCAGCCGTTCCGAACTGCCGTTCAGCACGGGCACGGCGGCGATCAGTGCGGATGCGTACGGATGCCGTGGATGCTCCAGAAGATCGCTCACGGAGGATACTTCCGCGATTCGCCCCGCATACATGACCGCGGCCCGGTCGGCCAGCTGTGCAACGATCCCCAGATTGTGCGTCACAAGAATCACGGACATGCCCCGCTCCCGGCGAAGACGGTCCAGCAGTTCCAGAATTTGAGCCTGGATCGTAACATCCAGCGCCGTCGTCGGTTCGTCTGCCACCAGAATGGAGGGACGGCTCGCCAGCGCCATGGCGATCATGACGCGCTGCTGCATACCGCCGGAAAGTTCATGCGGATAACACCGGACCCGGGCTTCCGGCTCCGGGATCCCGACCTGACGAAGCAGATCCACCGCTTCATCCCGAGGGCAGGGGACGTCCGGACAATGAAGACGTATGGACTCCTGAATCTGATCCCCTACCCGCATGACCGGGTTCAGCGACATCCCCGGCTCCTGAAAAATATAAGCGATTTCCCCTCCCCGTATATGGCGCAAAGCTCCTTCCGAAAGCTTCCGGATGTCCACGAGAG
Organism: Lentisphaeria bacterium; assembly: GCA_017615635.1. GTDB lineage: Bacteria > Verrucomicrobiota > Lentisphaeria > Victivallales > UBA1829 > RGIG8244. The sequence goes on along the minus strand of JAFZZR010000171.1, from coordinate 26,575 downwards.
ACCCGTCCCGGCATTCCAGCAGGATCTCGCCCCGGACGATCCGCCCGGCAGGACTGGGGATCAATCGGGCCAGCGAAAGACAGGTCACGCTTTTTCCGCATCCGCTTTCCCCCACCAGGGCAAGCATCTCGCCTTTGTTCAATTCAAAAGAGACGTCCGTCACCGTGGGATGATATTTCCCGCCGTTTTGGAATTCGATTGTCAGGCCTTTGACTTTCAGGATCGCCATAAGATCTGCCCCGCATGGTTTCCATATTCGATATTACATTCGTAATATAACACCGATTGACGAAGTTGCAATATCGGAGCGGACGAAAAGGAAAAGATGGTCTGTGGGGGCATCGGGAGACGGGAAATACCCCCTGCCCGTTTGGGGTGTCCATGACTTAACATAATATATATTATGCGACGTTATATACCTCGGAAAACAACCCCTCCCCCGATGGCAAGGAACTTTTCAGACAAGCCGGAGACAACAAAAAGAAATGACGGGATCGGATTCCGGCGGTCAGTAGATGAAAAGCATTTCCCGATATTTCGGAAGCGGCCATTTGTCGTCGGCCACGACGCCTTCCAGAAGATCCACGGTGCGGCGGAGAGATGTCATGGCGTCGACGGTTTTTTCCGCATCGTCTTTTTTCAGGATCTGTTCGAGATCGTCGCATTTCATCGAAAGATCATCGAGCAGGGCGCCGATCCGGCGGAATTTTGCTTCCACAGCGCGGCCGCCGGTCTTTCCCGGAGAAAGTGACGTCCGAATGGCGGCCAGGGCTCCAAACTGCTCGGTCACCGCGGGCTCGACGACGGTTCTGGCGATAAGGAGCGAAAGTTCGCCTTCGATCCGGATCTTCCGCTGATATTCGGCCATGAAGATCTCGTGCCGGGAGATGATCTCGGCCCGGGAAAGAACGCCGGTTTTCTCCAGAAGTCCGATATTCTCGGGAACGATGAGCCGTTTCAGCGCTTCGGGGGTCGTCCGGAGATCGGGCAGACCGCGTCTGTGCGCCTCGTGGATCCACGCTTCATCATATCCGTTCCCGTTGAAAATGACTTTCTTATGCTTTTTGAGGATGCGCTGGAGCGTAGCCTGCAGCTGGGTGTTGAAGTCTTTTGCCGAATCGAAATCCTCGATCCTCGAAGCCAGCGTCTCCAGCGATTCCGCCACAATGGCATTCAGCATGACGTTGATCCCGGCGCAGGACTGGCTGGAGCCCGGCGCACGGAATTCGAACTTGTTGCCGGTGAAGGCAAAGGGACTCGTCCGGTTGCGGTCGGTGGCGTCCCGCGGCAGCGTGGGGATCGTCTCCACTCCGACCTTGAGGACCCCTCCCCTGCGGGCACGCTTGACTTTCCCGGACTCGATCTGGTCCATGATGTCGGTCAGCTGTTCGCCGAGGAAGACGGACATGATGGCCGGAGGCGCTTCGTTGGCACCCAGACGATGATCGTTTCCGGCGGTGGCCACGCTCGCCCGAAGCAGATCGGCATGCTGATCGACGGCCCGGATGATCGCAATGAGAATGGTCAGGAAAATGGCGTTCTGGCGGGGATCGCTGCCCGGATTGAGCAGATTTCTTCCGCCGTAGGTGATGGACCAGTTATTGTGTTTGCCGGAGCCGTTGACTCCCGCAAAGGGCTTTTCATGAAGAAGACAGACCAGTCCGTGCCGTTCCGCCACCTGACGGAGCACATCCATGACAAGCATGTTGTGGTCCACCGCCAGATTCAGCTCCTCGAAAATGGGAGCCACCTCGAACTGCGCGGGAGCCACCTCGTTATGACGGGTCTTCGCCGGAATGCCCAGACGCCAGAGTTCCTGCTCCACTTCCGTCATGAAGGCCAGAATGCGGGGCTTGATCACGCCGAAATAGTGGTCTTCCAGCTGCTGATGCTTCGGCGGCGGAGCCCCGAAGAGAGTCCGGCCCGTCTGGACCAGATCCGGACGCAGGGAGTAAAAATGACGGTCCACAAGAAAATATTCCTGCTCCGCGCCCAGACTGATGGAGACATGCGCCCCGCTCTGCTCCGCGTGAAACGCCTTCATCAAACGGCGGACCGCCCGGTCCATGGCCATGATGGAACGGAGGAGCGGTGTCTTCTTGTCGAGCGCCTCCCCGGTATAGGAGCAGAATGCGGTGGGGATGCAGAGCGTGGCTCCGTTCAGACCCCGGCGGATGAACGCGGGACTGGTGGGATCCCAGGCGGTATATCCCCTGGCCTCGAAGGTGGAACGGAGTCCGCCGGAGGGAAAACTGGAGGCGTCGGGCTCGCCGACGATCAGGTTTTTTCCGGAAAACTTGAGGATGAGCTTATCGTCGGAGCCGGGCTCCAGAAAGGAGTCGTGTTTTTCCGCAGTGGCGCCGTTGAGGGGCTGGAACCAGTGCGTATAGTGAGTGGCCCCCTTCCCTACGGCCCAGCTCTTCATGGCTTCCGCCACGTCGTCGGCGATGGTGGGATCCAGCGGCTTCCCGTTCTTGATGGTCTTCAGCAGTTTGGAGAAAACATTCTTCGGAAGGAGTTTCCGCATGACTTCGATCCCGAATACATCGGAGCCGTAACGCTGCACGATCTCATCCACGGACGGGATACGGTCGGCGTTCTTCAGCTTCTGTTCGGTAATGGCCGCTATGGCTCTTTCGCGTGTCGTGTTCATGGGAATTTCCTTACGTGGTTCCGGACGGAGAGAATCCGTCTCTTGTTCTGTATCCAAGTACTATACATGAGGTTTGCCGAAAAGTCAAGAATCGCGCCCTTCCCCGGACAGAAAAGCCATAAATCCGCAAAAGAACAAAAAAATATGCAAAAAAAAGATTTGCGCTTGATTTTTTTCAGTTGCGGATTATACTACCGAATGTCCCCACAAAGCCGCGAATGAAGAAAGGACTTTTTATGCCGAACCGAACCCGCGGACTTGTTTTGTCCTGCCTTTTGTCCGTTTCCTTTGCCGCAAGCGTGTCCGGAGAATCTGTTCCGGAGAGCCCTGATTCGGGCCCGGTCCAGGGAAAAGAGGCCGTGATCCAGCGGATTCAGTCGCTTTTCTCCGGCACGGCCAAGCCCATTGTGCAGACCCGGACCTTCGAACCGGCAAAGCCCTACATGTCCATCCGGAAGATCCCGGCGAAGGATGAACTATCCTCGCCCCGCGCGGTGATCGTCTACCGGATGCGTTTTGCGGACGTCTCGAAGGCGCAGGACGCGGTGGAGGGGATCGTGGGCGAGAACGGGACGGTGGAGATATCCGCCAACCAGAACATGATCGTCATCAATCTGGAGGAAAATGCGCTGGAGGCAGTGAAAGACTCTCTTCTGGCACTGGATCAGCCGCAGCCTCAGGTCCTGGTGGAAGCCCAGATCGTTGAAGTGCAGCTGGAACGGGGCGAGGCCCGGGATATGAACCTCAGCTATACGCAGAAGGATGCCACCACCGGCCACACGAACACCTACGGAATCGGAATGTCCAGTCCCGGCCAGAAGTTCACGGACTCGAACGGAAGCGCCGGACAGGTGAACTTCTTTCCCATCGACACGGGCAGCAAGGACGGAGACAACTCGAATCTGAATATCATGCTGAAATGGCTGGCGACCAGTTCGGATGCGAAGATCCTCGCCTCCCCCAACATCATTGCGGATCTGAATTCGGAAGCCACGATGAAGACCGGCGAGGAAATCCCCTACAACGAAGCGGCCGTGACCAATACCGCCGTGACCAACAACTTCAAATTCAAGAAGACGGGCATCAATCTCCGGATCCGGCCCCTGCTCATCAACGAGGATACGGTCCGTCTGGAGATACAGCCGGAGATCAATCTTCTGCTCCGGTACGACGAGTTTCCCCAGACCGGCAGCAGCACGCCGGTCAAAGTCCCCGTGGTCTCCATCCGGAACATCTCCACGATCCTGACCGCCGCGGACGGCGAAGTCATCATGATGGGCGGACTGTATTCCAGCGAACGGAGCGAACGACTGCGCCGGGTGCCCTATCTCGGTGAACTGCCCTTGATCGGCGATCTGTTCACAGGCAAGGATCTGACCATTTACGACAAGCAGCTACTCTTCTTCATGAAGATACACATCCTGCCCTCCCCCTACTCCGTCCTTACCGATCCGGAAGCCAACGCTTCGACGCTCCGCTCCCTGGGCGAGACCCTGCGCGGATCGCCCATCCTCTTCCGGGAGAAGGAAAAGCCGAAATATACGGCGGAACAGGATTTCTTCCCCGCATTCCGGTCCTGGTGGTTCGGCCCCGAGGAAGCCCGTCCGGACGGGCTGAAGGAGCCTGCCGCTCCGGAGGGAGCCCCTGCCCCGGATGGTAAATCTCCGGCGGAGGATCCTGCGAAATGAGACGGGCGCTGCGGATTTTCTTCCTCGCCCTGTTCGTTCTCGCTCTTCTGCTGGGGGGCACGTATGCATGGGCGTTCCGGTATCGGCCGGATATCCTGGTCCGCCTGAAGCTACGGGCGCCCGATCCGGAGAACATGGACACGGAGAAGAACGGATCGGATGAGCCGGACCGGATATGGAAAGTCCGGCGCGGAAACATGACGATCGGCGTGATCCTCAAGGGAACGATCAACGCACGGACGAATCACAAACTGTCGCTCGCCGCTCCGTTCGCCACGAAGCTGGTCCGCGTGGTCGATGAAAACACGCGTGTCAAAGCCGGAGACGTGGCCGCCGAATTCGAAACGACCGATCTGCTTCTGAAAATCGAGGACTACCGCATGAACGTGGAGCAGATCCGGAAAAATCTGGATATCGCCCGGGAGGAGCGGCGGATGCTCGTCAGCACCAACGCCGCGGACCTGCGGACGGCACATGACAACGTCACCGCCGCGGAGGACAACTACAAGCAGTATCTTCAGCTGGAAGGCCCGCGGGACCGGGACGACAAGGGGCTCGGCGTCTCCGATGCGGAGCAGGCTCTGTCGGACGCGGAAACGGAGCTGACGAAGCTGACGACGGATTTCGATTCCACGGTGTTCGCCACCGAGGAAGACGAGACTGAGGCGAAGCGGAAGGTCCAGGCGGCACAGCAGAAAGTCGAAGGTCTGAAAACAAAGCTGAACTCCGCCCGGCTGGACCGCAAACTCTTCAAACGCCATACATATCCCAACAAGCTCCGGGATCTGCGGAACCGTCTGGCCCAGGCCCGGCTCACTTACAGGAAGGAACAGGTCCGTACACAGTCCCTTCTTGCCCAAAAGGACAATTCCATCAACCGGGAGGAGATCTCTCTCCGGAAAAACGAGGAACAGCTGGAGCGCCATCTCTCCTGGGTGCCCATGATGAAGCTGATCGCACCCGTGGACGGACTGGTCACATACGGCGATCCGGATGCCCCCTTCTGGCGCAAGCCCGAGGTCAAGGTCGGCATGGACGGACGGCGCAATCAGGTCATCATCACCATCCCCGATATGAGCGACGTGGTGGTGAACGCCATCCTGCCGGAAGTCTACCGTTCCCGCGTCGAAGTCGGTAACACGGCCTTCATCACCCCGGATGCGGGAAACGGCAGACTCCGCTACAGCGGAAAACTGGAGTCCATCGCCTCCCTGCCCGAGAAAATGGATATGTGGGATGAATCTTCCCCGAAAATATACCGGACCGTCTTCACCATCGACCGGCAGGATGCCTCCCTTTTGAGCGGGATGAGCGTGCAGGTGGAAGTCGTTTCCCGGACACTGCATAACGTGATCCATGTTCCCGTGGAGGCAGTCTTCGAGGAAAACGGAACCCTTTTCGTCTACTGCAAGTCGTTCGGCGCGCCGGAAAAAAGGGTGATCCGCATCGGCGAAACGGGCGGTTCGTCCGTGGAAGTGCTGGAGGGGCTGGAAGAGAATGAGGAAGTCTATCTCTACCGTCCGTTCCAGAGCGGAAAAACCGGGCAGGAGGATAAGAAATGAGCACCGGACAGGAGACAGGATCCGGAGAGATCGAGGGATCCCCTGCCCTGATCCTGCGGGATATCCGGAAATCCTACCGGACCGGCTCGGGCGAACTGCCCGTCCTCAAAGGAATCTCCTTCACCGTCGGACGGGGAGAATTCCTGGGGATCATGGGCTCTTCCGGGTCGGGAAAATCCACGCTGCTGAACGTGCTGGGGCTTCTGGATGTGCCCACAAGCGGCGAATACATTCTTTCCGGCCGGACAACGAGCCGTCTGGACGACCGGGAGCTGACTGTTCTGCGGAACCGCCGGATCGGTTTCATCTTTCAGTCCTTTCACCTCTTCCCGCATCTGACGGTCCGGCAGAATATCGAAGTCCCCATGATCTACGCGGGGAAGAAACCAGCCTACCGTCGGATGGTGGCGGCGAGAATGGCGGAAAAGGTGGGACTCTCCCATCGTCTCGATCACCGGCCCACCCAGCTGTCCGGCGGCGAGTGCCAGCGCGTGGCCGTCGCCCGGTCCATGGTCAATCATCCGGCCTTTCTTCTGGCGGACGAGCCTACGGGAAACCTGGATGAAAAAACGGGCACGGACATCATGGACCTGTTTCACCGTCTTCACCGGTCCGGCGCCACGATCGTGATGGTCACGCACAATCCGCAGTACGAAAATCAGTTCGACCGCACCATCTGGCTGCGGAACGGACTGATCGAACGGGAGACCCGGCCATGAGCGTAACGGATCTTCTGATTCTGGCCTTTCACAATCTGATGCTTCACAAGGTACGCTCGCTCCTGACGTCCCTGGGCATCATCTTCGGAGTCGGCAGCGTCATCGCCATGATGGCCATTTCCGAAGGCGCCAAGCATGAGGCGCTGCGCCAGATCGAGGCCATGGGCGTGGACCGGATCATCCTTTCCTCCCGGAAGCCGCCCCAGACCGGACAGGAAGCCACGGAATCCGGCAACTCCCGCAACACCTATCTGGAATACGGATTGACGCACGAGGACCTGGCGGCCATTCTCCGGATGGATAACGTTCTTTCCATCGAGTCCGCCCGGAACACCCGCTCGGTCGTCCTCTCCGGCGTCACGAAACTGGATGTCTCCCTTCTCGGCGTTTCGGACGGATTCCTGGATGCCTCCCGTTCCCGCATTACCGAAGGACGCTGGTTCTCCCCCGCGGACCGGAATCAGGCCGTTTGCGTGCTGGGCGTCGATGCGAAACGGGCCCTCTTCCCTCTCTCCCGCAAAAGCGTGGTTGGCTGCACGATCCCCGTCGGCCGCCATGTGTTCGAAGTCGTGGGCGTTCTGGAAAACAGCAAAGGCTCCGTGATCCCTGGGATCGGATCACCCAACAGCGCGATCTTCATCCCGGAGAAGACATCGGACGGTCTTTTCGCCGGAGTCAGCGTCGAAAAACTCAGCGCACGGGGACGGGCCCTCTCCTTCGTCGATTTCGATACTCTTCTGGTCCGGGTCGCGGACGTGGCCTATATCGATCATACCGCGCGGCGAATCTCCGGATATCTCCGCAAGGTGCACCGGGAAAAACGGGACTGGGAGATTTTCGTGCCTCTGGAAATACTCCGTCAGCGGGAGCAGACGCAGAATATCTTCACCATTGTCATGAGCTCCATCGCGGGGATTTCCCTGCTGGTGGGCGGCATCGGGATCATGAACATCATGCTGGCCAATGTCTACGAGCGGCGCAAGGAGATCGGCACCCGCCGGGCTCTGGGCGCCCAGAAAAGCGATGTCATCTGGCAGTTTCTCACCGAAACAGTTTTCCTGACCTCCGCCGGAGGCGCTGCGGGCGTGCTCCTTGGATACGGGATCGCGGAAGCGGTATCGGCGTTTGCCTCGTGGCCGGTCCTCTTTTCGACGGACGCTGTCCTGCTTTCATTGATCATCTCCGCCGTCACGGGCATCGTCTTCGGAACGTATCCCGCCTGGAAAGCCGCACAGCAGAATCCCATCGACGTCCTCCGATCGGAATGACCTCGCGCCCCCTCGTCCTCCCCTGCCCTCAAAAAATCCTTTTTTTCTCCTTGCTTTTCCGGAAAAGTACAGTATATTATGCGCCTGAAAAAGTCTCCGGTCGGACGGTGCAAGGCGCCGTCCCCAAGGTGAATCCCGTGAAAATCGGGAACTGTCGCGCAACCGTGACGCCATGTGGCGAAGCCGGATCCCGCCGGAGATGGAAATACCGCGGGTCTGTCGGAAAGAGCCGGCTGTGCGCATGACACAGTAACAATCCGAAGCGTATGCTGCTTTTTTATTCCAGCGTACGCACGCAGGGTTCTCTTTTCCTCATTGCCGGGGTGTTTCACAACCCACAATCCAAGGAGTTCGGAAACATGTCCGAAAGAGAGAACCGCATCTCAAGTCCCATCCCCGCCCGAGGCATCGCCTCTCAAACCTTCAACCCCGAAAAAGCCCCGGCTCGCCGCTCGTTCTTCACCCTGATCGAGCTTCTGGTGGTCATCGCCATCATCGCCATCCTGGCCGGCATGCTGCTGCCCGCCCTGGGACGCGTACGCGAAATGGGTAATTCCACCTCCTGCAAGAACAGTATCCGCCAGATTGCCCTGATGCACATCCAGTACACCGATGTATTTAACGGATTCTTCTGCCCGGCGTCGAATCCCAATCCGCCCTATGAACAATGGGATGCCTGTTGGGATAACGGCGATTACACCAAGCCGGGACTCTTGTCCGAAGCGTTGAGCGCAGCGGGCAACGCCTCCGAAAGCAAAGTTTTCGAGTGCCCGACTATCAGAACGGCCCCGGGCGTTGTTTTTACCGTCGGTAACGCTCCTCCGTTTTCCGGTTATGGCTACAATCATCTTCTGACGTACAGCAAGAAAGCCCCCGGATGGAGTCCCTCGCCTGTTCGCCCCTTGCAAATTTCCAAGGTAAAACGCCCGTCGAACTGCCTGATCCTGACAGATTCCATTTACTTCCAGAGCGAAAACGAACTCGCGCCAACCTCGTTCATTTACTACCCTTCTTCCGGTGAAGGCGGGTATACCGATTTCCGTCATGGAAAGAACACAACCAATGCTGCATTCGTGGATGGTCACGCGGAAGAGAGGAAGGATTTCAAAGCCCACTCCGGAAGCGGCGGATACAAGGATCGTGTAGGGTATATCGGGTCGGATGACTCTTTGTATGATCCCTTCGGGAATGCCACCGTTGAGTAAGTAAAAAAACGTCGTTACGAATCGGCCGGGACGTAAAAATCCCGGCCTTTTTTATGCCGTGCCGCAAAAAACAGCTGCCGGACAGCGAGGCGAAAAAAAGAATCTACAAAAATAATAGTGTTTTTCTCTTGACAAGGCGTTTTTGTGGTGTATAGTATCTTTTGTCGAACAGAAAATCCAGTTCCGTTTTCTTTTTTGACTTAATAGACAACCAAAACAATAGAGTATAAGGAGGAGACAATCATGAGCGACAAACACTATCACATCGAAACTTTGGCCATCCATGCGGGACAGGTTCCCGATCCCACGACCTTGTCACGGGCCGTGCCGGTCTACCGGACCACGGCGTATGCGTTCAAAAGTTCTCAGCACGGGGCGGACCTCTTCGCTCTGCGGGAAAGCGGCAATATCTATGCGAGGCTGATGAATCCCACCGAGGACGTGCTGGAAAAACGGCTGGCGGCGCTGGAAGGCGGCAAGGCGGCGCTGGCGCTTTCCTCCGGGACCGCGGCGATCTATTTCACGATCACCAACATTGCACGGCAGGGCGACGAGATCGTTGCGGCCAACAATCTTTACGGGGGAACCTATACCCAGTTCGATGCGATCCTTCCGCAGCAGGGGATCAAGGTCAATTTCACGCCCGTAAATGATTTTGCGGCGGTGGAGGCGGCGATCAATGAACACACGAGAGCCATCTACATCGAAACGGTGGGCAATCCGGGGCTGGATGTGGCGGATATCGACGGGTATGCGGTGATCGCGAAGAAGCATCATCTTCCTCTGATTGTGGATTCCACCTTCACCCCGCCTACCCTGCTCCGTCCCATCGAACACGGCGCGAATCTGGTGATCCACTCCCTTTCGAAGTGGATCGGCGGACACGGGACGGCCATCGGCGGCGCCGTGATCGATGCCGGAAACTTCGACTGGACCGATCCTAAGTTCGCGCTCTATAACGAACCGGACCGCGGATACCACGGCCTGCGCTTCGCGCACGACCTCGGACCCGGCAACGAAATCGCCTTTGCGCTGCGTCTGCGGACCGTCGGACTCCGCAATCAGGGACCGACTCTTGCCCCCGATGCGGCATGGATCTTCCTGCAGGGACTGGAAAGTCTTGCGCTGCGCACGGCCAAACACAGTGAAAACGGACGTGCGGTGGCGGAGTTTCTGCAGAAGCATCCGAAGGTGGCGTGGGTGAAATATCCCGGATTCAATCCGCTGTCGGAAAAATATCTGCCCGACGGAGCGAACGGCATGGTCGTCTTCGGCGTCAAGGGCGGCGCAAAAGAGGCGCAGAAACTTGTGGACAGTGTCGACCTTTTCACGATCATCGCAAACGTGGGCGATGCGAAAAGTCTGATCATCCATCCGGCCAGCACGACTCATTCGCAGCTGAGTGAAGAGGACCAGATCAAGGCCGGGCTTCCGCCCGAACTGATCCGCCTTTCCATCGGTCTGGAGAACAAGGACGACATCATCGGGGCCCTCGATGAAGCCTTGAACCGGATCTGACGCACGGGAAGAAGGCATTCCGGAGCAGGCGTTTTCATCTCAGGATGGGGTTTGTGGAAAAACGCCGTGCCGGGGGGCCTTCTTCTTTTTTTATTTTTCCTCCGGAAAGTTGAAAATCGTTTACTTCGTGCTATATTACTTTTTCTCGAAAATGAACAAGATTTCAGGAGGATACCATGACAAAACTGATGCTGGGACTGCCGAAGGGCAGTCTGGAACAGGCCACGACCGATCTTTTCGCCAAAGCCGGATATAAAATCGAGATCAGCTCCCGCTCCTACTATCCCACGATCGACGATCCCGAGATCGACTGCATGCTGATCCGCGCCCAGGAAATGTCCAAGTACGTGGAAGAAGGAATCCTCGACTGCGGCCTCACCGGTTTTGACTGGATTCAGGAAAACGGTTCTGATGTAGTCGAGGTGGCGGAACTGGTCTACGGAAAAGTCGGGACCAAGCCGCTCCGCTGGGTGCTGGCCGTCCCCGCCGATTCTCCGATCAAATGTGCGAAGGATCTGGAAGGCAAGCGGATCGCCACGGAAGCCGTGGGCATGACCCAGCGCTACCTGAAGAAAAACGGCGTGAATGCGAAGGTGGATTTCTCCTGGGGCGCCACCGAAGTGAAGCCTCCGAAGTTTGCCGACGCCATTGTGGAAATCACGGAAACCGGATCCAGCCTCCGCGCCAACAATCTGGTCATCATCGATACTCTGTGCGTCACCACGACTCGCTTCATTGCCAACCGGAAGACCATGGAGGATCCGGCGAAGAAGGACAAGATCGAAAAGATCGCCATGATGCTCCAGGCCGTTCTTGCCGCTCACGGAAAGGTGGGACTCAAGCTCAACGTGCGGAAATCCGATCTGGATTCCGTACTCGCTCTGCTGCCCGCCCTGCAGCGCCCCACCGTCTCTCCTCTGGCGGATACCGACTGGTTTGCGCTGGATACCATCGTGAGCGAGGCGCAGGTCCGTGAGCTGATCCCGGCGCTGAAGAAGTGCAATGCCTCCGGGATCGTGGAGTATCCGCTGAACAAGATCATTGACTGACATGAAGGCCGCGTGTCCCCATTGCGGCAAAGAACAGGATGCCGTCCGGGAGGATATTGGACGGCAGGTCATGTGTTCCGCCTGTGGTGAAACGTTCGAGATCGTGAATCCGAACCTGGTCCCCTGCCCCGACTGCTTTTCCCCGATCTCCAGACGGGCGGCGGTCTGCCCGAAGTGCGGCGCCGTTCTGTCGAAGGACGGCGTAACGCAGCCGGACAGCGCGGATGAAAAAGTCTGCGCCGTTTTTCATCCCAGCGCGATAAACTATCTCGGGCTGATCCTTCTCGGGATCCTCACCATTCCCCTCGTGATCGGGCTGATCCTTCTTCTTGCCGTTATCATCGTGATAAAATGCACCAGCTATGAACTGACCACGCGACGGATCATCGTCCGCAAGGGCCTGATCGCAAAATATCAGGACGAGATATGGATCAAGGATATGCGTGCCGTGAACTTGAAACAAGGCGTCTGGCAGCGCATTTTCGGGATCGGCGATATCGAGATCGGGACTGCCGCTTCGGCGGGGACCGAAATCCGCATCGCCGGGATCTCGAATCCCTCGGAAATCGTGAAGAAGATCAATTCTCTCCGGAAATCCTGATCTCCCCCCCTCCCCTGAAAAAAAAATAACGGGGCCGCTGATTTTCAACGGACCCCGTCTTTTTTTGACGTTATATTCTCTCTTTTCAGATCCGGGATGCCTTGAGGATCGTCACCGTATCCACGGGCACATCGTCATAGGGACCGTGACTGGTGGTATCCGACGCTTCGATCTTCCGGACGGTTTCCATGCCGTCGATCACGCGTCCGAACACGCAGTAGCCGAAACCGGAGGGCGTGTTGTTCTTGTGATCCAGAAAATCGTTGTCCGCGGTATTGATGAAGAACTGGGCCGTGGCGCTGTCCACCATGCTGGTCCGGGCCATGGCGATGGTGCCGGTCTTGTTGGAAAGGCCGTTGGCGGCCTCGTTCTTGACGGGCTCGTGGGTGGGCATTTCGAAGAGTTCGAAGTCCATGCCGCCGCCCTGGATCATGAATCCGGAGATGACCCGGTGGAAGATGGTTCCGTTGTAGTGCTTCTCATCCACGTAGCGGAGGAAGTTGGCCACGGTGAGCGGAGCCTTCTGATCCTCCAGTTCCAGCGTGATGTTTCCGAGGGACGTTTCCAGGAGAACTTTTGTTCCGGACATGGGTGATGATTCCTTTCGTTAAACGGTGATTCACTGCCGGCGCATGGCGGTCGGCTGTGTGCTTTTTTCGGGAAAAACCGTATCGCAATCCAGCGGCGGAAGACGATCCGTGATGCCCCAGCGGCGGGAGACGGGCCAGAAGACGTTCAGCGGGCGGCCGATGACGTTCCGGTGCGGGACCACGCCCCAGAAGCGGCTGTCCAGGCTGTTGTTGGTGTTGTCGCCCAGCGCGAAATAGGCGCCCTCCGGCACGGTGAACTCCCGTCCGTCGGCCAGAAGCCCCAGAGGCGCGTGCCCCTGATATCCGCCCTTCATGGAGTTGATTTTACGGAAAGCGTCGCTGAATTCATCGGCGCGGCGGAACTCGTTTTCTCCCTTCGGACGGATGTAGAGAATGTTGTTTTGGATCTTCAGCGTGTCGCCGCCGATCCCGGCCACGCGCTTGATGTAGTAGTAGCCGGGCAGTCCCCGGTTCCGGTATTGGAGCGTCTCCGTATTGAAAATGAAAATCTCGCCCCGTTTCAGCGGAATCAGATGGATCGAAAGCCGGTCGACGAACAGGTGATCGCCGGAGGAGACCCAGCCGTCGAAGACAACCTCGTCCTTCTCGTAGTCCCGTCCGGCGGGCGGTTTGTCCAGATACCGGTAGATGTTGTCCTGAACGTTCTCGCCGGGCACCATCTTATACTGTCCGGCGATGGACACCACGGAACCCGTCAGGTAGAAATCCGCCGGATCCAGCAGGGAAAGCGCCAGCGAGGGGATGGAACGAGTCACCGTCTCGCTGCCTTCCAGAAGCGGACCGGATTCCGGCGCGACGAGGCGGGCCCGGGAGGCCCCCAGAGGCATGAGAAGACGGGTGAAGAAGCCGGAATTTTCCCGGCTTTCCGCGGCGTCCATGTAATGGATACCGAAAAGCGTGGGCTGCATACTGCTGGTCGGGATCTTGAACGGCTGAAGGAAGAGACCCCGGATCCCGAATGCCACGGTCAGCGCCACAGCCAGAACGTCCAGCCATCCGCGCATCACGAAGAAAAAGGAACTGCGGTCGGCGATCCGGTCCAGGCTTCGTTCCAGTCCTGAAATCCCCGGTTCATCGGTTTTTCCGGTGGCTTCGATCCGGGCCAGGAGTTCCCGGTACTGCGTCTTCTTTTCCTCGGTCAGGATATCGTCGTCGGCAGCCAGAACGCCGCGCACGAAAGAACGGAGTTCCTTGTGGCGTTTCTTCAGCTTCCGATTGACAAGATACCGGGAAAGGAAATTCATCGGCGGCCCTCGTCATCGTTGTTTTTCAGTACGGCGATAAAGGCTTCCTGCGGGATATTGACCTGTCCGATCTGTTTCATGCGCTTCTTGCCTTCCTTCTGTTTTTCCAGGAGTTTGCGCTTTCGCGTGATATCGCCGCCGTAGCACTTGGCGAGAACGTTTTTCCGCAGCTGCCGGACCGTTTCGCGGGCAATGACCTTGCCGCCCACGGCGGCCTGAATGGCGATCTGGAACATCTGCTGAGGGATCACGTTGGCCAGCCGTTCGGACAGCAGTCGTCCGCGGGAGTACGCCTGATCGGTATGGACGATGCTGGCAAACGCGTCCACGGGCTCGCCGTTGACGAGAATATCCAGCTTCACCAGTTTCTCCGCCTGATATCCGGCCGGTTCGTAGTCCATGCTCCCGTATCCGCGTGTGATGGATTTCAGCCGGTCATGGAAATCGATGAGGATCTCGTGCATGGGAAGCCGGGCCGTGATGATGACGTGTCCGGCATCCACGCTTTCCGTGTTCACGCAGACGCCCCGCTTGTTCATGACCAGGTTCATGATGTCGCCGATATAGTTCGAGGGCGCCATGAGCCGGGCGAGGATCACGGGCTCTTCGATCCGGTCGATCTCCGAAGGATCGGGCAGAAACACCGGATTGTCCACATTCTTCATTTCGCCGTTCTTCATGTAGACATGATAGATCACGCTGGGATAGGTGGCGATGATGTCCATGTTGTATTCCCGGCGCAGCCGTTCCTGAATGATCTCCATGTGGAGGAGACCCAGGAATCCGCAGCGGCAACCGAATCCCAGCGCGGCGCTGGTCTCGGCCTGATAGACGAACGCGGCGTCGTTCAGCTGCAGCTTGGCCATGGAAAATTTCAGCTGTTCGTAGTCCGCCGTGTCGATGGGATAGATCCCGCTGAACACCATGGGCTTGATCTCCTGGAATCCGGGAAGAGGCTCCGCACACGGCTTCTTCACGTCCGTGACGGTGTCGCCGATCCGGGCGTCGGAGGGCGATTTGATGTTGGGAATGATGTATCCGACGGAACCGGCGGAAAGTTCATCGGCCGCCTTCATCTCCGGCGTGAACACGCCCACTTCCTTGATCTCGCTTTCCAGACCCGTGCTGAAGAGCCGCATCCGGTCGCCCCGGCGGAGCGATCCGGAAAACATCCGGACGTAAATGACCACGCCCCGGTATGCATCGTAAATGGAATCGAACACCAGCGCAGCGGCCGCTTCGGTCTCCGGCGCACGGGGCGGCGGGATCCTCTGGACGATGGCCTCCAGCAGTTCCGGGATGCCTGTCCCCTCCTTGGCGGAAACGGGAAGAGTCTCCTCCCGGGGGATCGCCAGGATCTCCTCCAGCTGGTCGCAGCAGAGATTCAGATCGGCGGCGGGAAGGTCGATTTTGTTGATGACCGGGATGATGGTCAGATCATGACGGAGCGCCAGATTCACATTGGCCACCGTTTGAGCCTGCACGCCCTGGGTGGCGTCCAGTACCAGCACCGCGCCTTCGCAGGACGAAAGCGCCCGGCTGACTTCGTAGGCGAAATCCACATGGCCGGGAGTGTCGATGAGATTCAGCTCGTACTCCTCGCCGTCGGATGCCGTATACTTCATCCGGACCGGATGGGACTTGATGGTGATGCCCCGCTCCTGCTCCAGATCCATGGCGTCCAGAAGCTGATCGTGCACCAGCTCCCGGGCCTCGATGGTGTGCGTCGCCTCCAGAAGACGGTCCGCCAGCGTGGATTTTCCATGGTCGATATGGGCGATAATGGAAAAATTGCGAATGTGTGAAATATCCATACGGCTCCGCGTCAGAAGAATTGATGCCACAAGTGGCTGATCGTGTCTCTGTTATACCAGCAGAAAAGGACCACGCACTCCACGGCGAAGATCGCCAGAAGAATGTACAGCCAGTACTTCTGCATATCCTTCGACCGCTGCGCCTCCACGCTTTCCATGGAGAAGATCTCTCGCTTGAACACCTTCACCCGGCCGGGCAGACGGGGCGTATAGGTGAAGAAACGGCCCATCCGCAGGGAGAGCCGCATCTGTCCGTTCAGGGCGAATCCGTTTGCCTCGAAGAAAATCGAAAGATTGCGCCGGAAGAGTTTGTTCAGCGAGATCAGAATGATCGGACCGCCGAAAATCAGCAGGATCCCCAGAAAAACCGCCAGCACCGAACCCACGGAAATCCCCTGTATGCTCTTTGCCATGAAGGCGAATGCGCTGCCGATGGCCGCGATCCCGACCCCGCCGCCCATGAGGACCATGGATCCGCTGAATGCCGGGGGCTGCTGGGGCTGCTGAGGCGCCGGAGCGGCCGTCGGCGTTGGCAGTGCGGACTTGGACTGGATATCCTTGGCCAGAGTGTCTTCATACTGCTTGCTTCGGGCGGAGAAGAATTTATCCGCCTGCTTCTGCAGAAAGTCCGCGAACTTGTAAAACGGCATGACCAGCGCTTCCCGGATGGATACGGGCTGCTGGATGAAATCGAAGATCGTGGCATCCCACAGCGTGCCGTCCGCACTGTAGAAAAGTCCGCTTTTGCCTACGAAAAGATGGCGCATGTGTCCGGACGTCACCGCGGCGGCGATCTTGATCTTTTTTTCCGTGGGACCGACGCCCGTCACCGCATCCAGATACATCACGCAGATATTGCTGGCCTCCGCGATCTTCTTATGCATGGCGGGATCCGCCACGATCATGCAGAGCGAGAAGCACCGTCCGTCCATGACGAGCCGTCCGGACTGGATAAGGGAGGGCGTTTCATCGTCGAACAGCTCGTTCAGCGTCACGTAGTTGTTCAGGAAGCGCATCATGTTTTTCTGGAAAAGAATCAGCTTCCGGACCTGGGAACAGTTCTGGAGATTCTTGTTTACATCCGTATCACGGCGGATCAGTGTCCGGATATGGCCCGGTGTTCCGCTGTCCAGAATGCTCCTCAGGAGCGAGGCATCGACCTCCGTCAGACGGGAAGCCGGACGGGCGGAGATCCACGCCCCGTAGGGAGCCAATGTGGAACAGATCTTCTTCCACAAGTCCGCGTTGATTTCCCGTTCCGGGTTGTCGGGCAGCCCTTCGAAGAAGGCCAGAACCGCTTCGCGCCACTGCGGATGCCGGACTTCATCCAGCTTCAGGATCCGATCCCGGTTCACCGGAGCGAGCGGCGCGCGGGAAAGGAACGCATCCACGGAGGAATCGTCCATGGGATCCACCTGGATGCCCGGGGCGGTGCGTGCGGCGCCGTCGGCGTCGGAGAGGGCCAGAGCTTCGCAGTTCCGGAAGAAAGCGGAGACTTTCTCCTCGATTTTCCGGAAGGAAGCGTAAACGGCATCGGTTTTCTCGCCGTAAGGAAGGATGCGGCCCCGGTCCTTTTCACAGGCGTCGCGCCAGTCGAGCACGGCCTGCGCCTGACTCAGAAACGCATCCAGATCTTCCGTCCCGACTCCTTCCACGCCGCTCAGGTCCTTCCGGGAACTTACGAACTTCATGATCAGGCGGATGCAGTCACGGGACTTGGGATCCTGGACCGGATCCGGCGGAATGATGCCGTCCCCGTTCTGCAGGGCATCGGCAATGATGTTCTTCTGATCGCAGATCTGGGCCAGCGTGATCTCCTGGGCATCCGGGACGCCCAGATTCGCCAGAGCCACGCGGATCGTCCGGATGATTTCCCGGCCCTCCGGATTATTCCGGTTCACGGCGTTCAGGCGAAGCGTATCCGCACCCTTCATGACGCCGTCAAAATCGGTAAGCAGAGAGGTCATCCATCGGACCGCTTCCTTGACCTCGTTCACGCGGATCCGTCCGTTTTTGTCGGAATCCAGCATGGCAAGAAAATCGGGATCGGAGCGGAAAGCGCCGCACCGGGCGCTGGTCATGGCCCAGAGAGCATCGTTCAGGTCCGGGATGAACGTCAGATCGGACGGCTTCTCAACGAGCAGCTGGAAGGAGCCGCCGAGACGCTGAAAACGGATGTCGCTCATTTTTTTCTCCTGGTAGTTGTCTTCGTCTTCTTTCCGTTCCGCCCGGTGACGAACCGCTCCATGCGGTCCATGGCCGTACGGATCCGGTCAAGACTTGTGGCATAGGAACAGCGGATATATCCCTCGCCCGAGGGACCGAACGCGCCGCCGGGCACCACGGCGACCTTCTCCGATTCCAGCAGCTTCATGGCGAAATCGGGGGATGAGAGACCCGTGGAACGGATATCCGCAAAAGCATAGAAGGCGCCCTCCGGCAGCAGGCATTTCAGTCCCATGCCGTTCAGGCGCTTCACAATGTAATTCCGGCGCAGTTTGTATTCGGCACGCATGGCCTCCATATCGTTCCGGGCGGAAAGGATCGCATCCTCCGCCGCATCCTGGGCCATGACGGGCGCGCAGAGCATGGAATACTGGTGGATCTTCATCATGCAGTCGATGATGTCCGCGGGACCGCATGCGTACCCTATCCGGAATCCGGTCATGGCGAAAGCCTTGGAGAATCCGTGCAGAAAGATGGTCCGCTCCTTCATGCCGGGCAGCGTGGCGATGGAGGGCGTCATGGTCCCGTAGGTCAACTCCGAATAAATGTGGTCGGCCAGAACCAGAAGATCGTATTTTTTCGCAATAGCCGCGATGGCCTTCGTCTGTTCCAGCGTGAGCGTGGCTCCTGTGGGATTGCACGGAAAGTTCAGGAGGATCGCCTTGGTGGACGGCGTCACGGCCTTCTCGATCTCCTTCGGATCCAGCGCAAACTTGTCCTCCGCAAACGTGGGGATCGCCACCGGTGTACCGTGCGCCATGCGGATCTCCGCCGGATACGATACGTAGCAAGGCTCGTGATAGATGATCTCGTCGCCCGGCGACGTGATCGCCCGGATCGCCAGATCCAGTGCCTCGCTGACGCCCACGGTGATGAGGCATTCGCAGGTCGGATCGTATGTCAGGCCGAAATCGGATTTCAGATAGCCGGTCACCGCTTTCCGCAGCGAAAGAGTTCCCAGATTCGACGTGTAGCTGGTGCGTCCGCGGTCCAGCGAATAGATCGCCGTTTCCCGGATGGTCCAGGGAGTAACGAAATCCGGCTCGCCGACGCCCAGCGACACCACGTCGTCCATGGCGTTCACCAGATCGAAAAACGCACGGATCCCGCTCTTCGGCAGTTCCGCGATATGGGAAGCGATCCGGGGCTTCTTCAGCCGGACCTTAGATGGAGATGTTGAGCCTTTCACTGCGCTCCTCCTCTCTCATCAGTTTTCCCGCCTCTTTGTACTTCTTCAGGAGAAAGTGCGTCGCCGTGGAGAGGACGCCGTCCTGCGTCGCGAGCTTCCGTGCCACGAAGGATGCCACCTCGTTCAGATTCTTCCCCTGTACCTCCACCAGCAGATCGAATCCGCCGGACATCAGATACAGATTGGAGACCTGTGAAAATTTGCTCAGACGCTGCGCGATCTTGTCGAATCCGCCGTCCCGCTCCGGACGCACCTTCACCTCGATGATCGCCTTTACCGCATGTTCCGGGAGCAGTGATTCATCGAACACCGCATGATATCCGATGATCGTCTTCTCCTCCTCCATAGCCTGGATCTCCGCAGCCGCTTCGGACTCTTTCACTCCCAGTTTCTCCGCTATGTCACGGGCGGACATGCGGCCGTTTTCAAGCAGCAGACGCAGCAGTTTCTTTCTGTCCATGTTCTTTTCTCTCCGGGCAAATCACCATATTCCGCGGCGCGTGACCGATGTCATTCGGCGGGGACTCTTCGAAACAGGATGTCTTCCCTCACGCGCCTGTTCAACCCATAATATAGCGCAGAAACCTTCGCTTTCAAGCCTGAAAAACGGAAATGCGTCAGTATAAAAGCCCGCATTTTTATAAAAAATTCAAAGTTGTATGCGAAAATCGTTTCTTTCACGTTCTTTTTGAAGCTGCTCAAGGGCTCCCTTGATTTGTCCCACGGTCAATGCCGTTCCCAAAGAGATTTCGCCTGGAAGACGGACCTTGCTGCGGACATATTCGCGGACCTCCTTTCTGCCGCATGTGAGCAGCGACAGGAAAGTACGCATATCCTCCTCCGACAGGATCGTAAGATACAATGCATCGATCGACATCCGACGGATCTCGTCGTCCT
Source organism: Lentisphaeria bacterium (assembly GCA_017615635.1). GTDB lineage: Bacteria > Verrucomicrobiota > Lentisphaeria > Victivallales > UBA1829 > RGIG8244. The sequence continues at coordinate 6,331 of JAFZZR010000171.1, read as the reverse complement.
CCGTCTCCAGAATCTGGCTGAACAGAAGAGTACGTCCCGATTTCAGAGCTCTGTACGCGTCCTGAAACCGGGGATCCTGCGGATCCACAGCGTGCGAATCCTCGTCAAAGAAAACACCGGAACCGGTCAGTGCCTCCGTACGGTTCACAGGGGCATATTCATTCATCACTTTCCGGTACAGCCGCACATATTCCCGGAACTGCACGATATCCGCCTCCGGACCGACATCTTTTCCCTCCCGGATCGCCGTTTCCGCACTGTTTATAAAACCATCAATTCCGTACTTGAGCACGACGAGGGTGATGATCCGTACATCCTCCCATTTCCGATCCCGGTCCAGCATGGGGAACGACCGGAAAGAATCAAAGTATGCTCCCGATTTTTTATCCAGTACTTCCGCAAAACCCATGCCGTTTTCAATTTTGCAAATCAGTTCTTCCGTCACGGGATCCGTTGAAAACCGTTTTTTCATAGCGGGAAAAAGTTTTCTGACCCGGGAATTTTGATAGTTCAGCGAGAGGATACCCCTGTTGGAGTACCAGGGAAACAGTATCCGCTCGAGAGAGCCGTCATCGATTTCTGTTCTTTCCAGCAGAATGGAAATCAAGTCCAGGTATTTTTCCGGGGGGAGAGCTTCCTCCATCGCCAGAATCAGAGCTTTCTTGTCTTTAGAAGGTGCTTCGGCCGCCAGCAGATTCACAAAATCGGTGACCGGCATATCTTTCAGGATTCCGATAAGATCCTGAAACCCGTCTTCAGAATAGTCAGGAGCATCGGCATTCCACGTCGCTTTGGCTTTCTCCAATGCACTTTTCAGCGGCTCTTCGGACAGGAATCGGGAAAGCGGCCGGGCCTCCTCTCCATCCGCCCGGCAGAACAGGCAGAGAAAAACCAGAGGAAGCAACAGGAACATCTTCATCTTGAAAACTCTCCGTTTTTCTGCAGAAATACTTTTACCGGGGGCCGCCGGGGAAACGGAATCCTTTCGGAACACCGGGGCCGTGCGTGCTCCATTCCACGAACCGGGCGCACTGCTCCCGGACCATCTTGCGGTAGATGAGGATCACGGCCGTTGTGGCCATCAGCGCCACCAGTCCCCAGGAGACGGGATAGGAGATCAGCAGGCACTCCATGGACCGGTAGTGAGGCAGGATGAACCACACCCAGACAAGGCGGAGTGCACATGCGCCGCTGAGGGTGAATGCGGCGGCCATCAGAGAAGCCCCGAGCCCGCGGAGACATCCGGTGGCGGCATCCATGAGGCCCAGGAGAAAATAGGTGGTGAACATGATTTTCATGCGAAGGAGCCCCCATTCGATGACATGGGGGTCCGGATCGTAAAGCCGGAGAAGAGGTTCTCCGAAGAAGTAGAAAATGTAAGCCAGGATCAGACTGAATGCCGCCTCGTATACATAGCAGCTGATCATGCTCGTCCGGACCCGTTTGAAGTGTTTTCCGCCCATGTTCTGCGCCACAAACGAGATGGCCGTGAAATGAAATGCCACCTGCGACGAATAGAGCAGCGCTTCCACGCCGCCGCCTGCGGTCATTCCCGCCATGGCATAGGAACCGAAGGAGTTGATGGAGGACTGGATCACCATGTTGGAAAGGGCAAAGCAGCAGCCCTGGACACCGGCAGGCACGCCGATCCGGAGCATGCTCAGAAGACACCGGGTGTCGATCCGCAAATGCCGGATATCCAGATGCAGATCACTTTTCGTCCGGATCATGGTCCAGAGGATCAGACCGGCCGAGATCACGTGGGAGACTGCGGTGGCGATGGCCACGCCCATAACGTCAAGTCCGCAGACGATCACGAAAAACAGGTTCAGCAGGACATTGACCGTGCCGCCCGCCGCCAAAAAGAGGAACGGTCGTTTCGTATCGCCGGCCGCGCGGAAGATCGAGCATCCGAAATTGTACAGCATCAGGAAGGGCAAAGCCAGGAACGTGATCCGCAGATAAAGGCAGGACCTCGGCAGGATTTCCGGAGGCGTATCCATCAGCTTCAGAAGAGGTTCCGCAGCAAAAAAAGTCACGATCGAGAGGCCGATCCCGCCCAGCGCGGCGAACGCGACGGAGGTATGAAGCGTCTTCCGGATATTCTCCGGGCCTTTCGCTCCGAAATATCTGGCGGAGAGGACATTCGCACCGATCGATATCCCGATGACCATGTTCATGAAGAGATTGAACAGACTTCCCGTGCATCCGATGGCGGCCAGCGATTCATGCGTCGAAAACTGCCCGACCACCACCAAGTCCGTGGTATGAAAGAGGATCTGCAGCACATTCGTCAGAATCAGCGGAATGGCAAACTGTATGACACGCCTGAAAACCGGCCCGCTGCAGAGGTCCAGCTGAAAACGATCCTGTGCCATTTCGATCAACCATCCTTCCCGACGTGCCGTGCAGGATTATGGAACGGAAAACGCGGCATGTCAGATCACTCCCGTTATGACATGCCATGACAGATACAGGGTGATGTGCCGTTTGTCAAGTCCATTTCAGGAAAATTTTTTGGTTTTTTATTACCGGAGTCCCTGTTTTTTTTGAAACGAAAATGTATTTTATCATTGATTTTTTGCAGGACGGGTCTATATTAAAAGCTGTCGTTTCGGAAGTCAAAAACCGGGATTCGGAGTTACGGAAAACTATGAACAGCGCGGCGGAAAACAGCTCGGGACACTTCTCGGAGGAGTTCGTCCTGAATAATCCTTACGGGCTTCATGCCCGCCCTGCCTCCGTGTTCGTTCAGACGGCCATGGAATTCCAGTCGGATGTCCAGGTCTGCAACCTCTCCAACAATATGACCGCTGACGGCAAGAGCGTCCTTTCCATGCTCATGCTCGCCGCGCCCGTCGGGACCCGGATCCGGATCACCGTGGACGGCCAGGACGCCTCCCGGGCCATGGACTCTCTCCGGAACCTCGTGCTTCGAGGCTTCGACGATGAGTGACGAGACGACCTCCGGCTCCGCACCTTCCCCCTCCCCCGCACAGAAGGAAGTGCTCTATCACGGGATCCCGGCTTCCCCCGGCATCGCCATCGGCACCGTTCTGCTTATGGATAACGGCGCGGCCATTCCGCCGGAACGTGAAGCGGATCAGGAAGAGACGATCAGCGAGGATCAGGCGGACCGCGAAGTGGAACTCTTTCATGCCGCGCTGAAGCAGACCCGTTTGGAGATCAAGGAGATGCAAAAGCAGCTCCAGAATTCTCTGGAGGAACGGGAAGCGGGCATTTTCGATGCGCATCTGCTTATCGTCGACGACCGGATGCTGAGCGGCGAAGTGGAAAACGCCATCCGAAAAAAACAGCTTTCCGCCGCCTCCGCCTTCCGCAAAGTCATTCAGAAATATATCGCGGCCATCTCCAGCGTCAGCGACCGGTATCTTCAGGAACGGGCCGGGGATGTGAAGGACGTGGCTACCCGCATCACGAAGAATCTTCACGGACTGGAACACCGGACAGCGGAGAAACTGCCGGGGCAGTCCATCATTGCGGCCCGCGACCTGACGCCCTCCGATACGGCCATGCTCGACCGGGACAACACCCTGGGCTTTGCCATCGAAACGGGCAGCCGGACCTCCCACACGGCGATCCTGGCCCGCTCGCTGCAGATCCCTGCCGTGGTGGGCATGCAGCATTTCTGCGAACGGCTCCACACGGGCGATCCCCTGATCATCGACGGCTATCTTGGTCTGGTGATCGTGCATCCGGACGAAGAGACTCTGGATCTCTACCGGCGCAAGATGGAACGGCGGGAACAGCTTTATGCGGAACTGCTTCAGGAAAGCCGGATGCGTGCCGAAACACTGGACGGATACTGCATCCAGCTCTCCGCCAACGTGGAAGATATCAGCGGCGTCGCCGAGGTGCAGAGGTGCGGCGCCGAAGGGATCGGCCTTTTCCGGACAGAATACCTCTATCTGAATGCGGCCACCCTGCCCGATGAGGAAACACAGTATCAGGTCTTCCGGAAAGCCGCCGCCGATATGCACGGGCGCCCTGTCGTCATCCGGACGCTCGACATCGGCGGAGACAAGCTGGAAAGCACCATTTCCGCCTACCGGGAACCGAATCCGTTTCTCGGAATGCGTGCCATACGTCTCTGCCGGGACAAACCCGAACTCATGCGGACCCAGATGCGTGCCGTTCTGCGCGCGGGCACGGCGGGCAACATCCGGCTTCTTTTCCCCATGGTGTCCTCGGTGGATGAGATAGACGATCTTCTGGATATGCTTGATGAAGAGAAAAAGAAACTCATGTCCGCCCAGCAGCCGTTCAACGGAGCCATGGAAGTAGGCGTCATGATCGAGATCCCGTCTGCCGCGGTCATCGCCGAGGAACTGGCCTCCCGCGTCGACTTCTTTTCCATAGGATCCAATGACTTGATCCAGTATTCCCTGGCTGTTGACCGGTCCAATGAAAAGGTGGCGTATCTCTACAATCCCACGCACCCCGCCGTTCTGACCCTGATCCGCGACACGGTCCGGGCCGCCAGAAAAAACGACATCCCCGTATGCATTTGCGGCGAGATCGCCGCGGATCCGCTTCTCACGCCGCTGCTGGTGGGACTGGGCGTCTCCGAATTGAGCATGTCGCCCGCATCCGTCGGACCCGTCCGCAGACTTATCCGCCGCATAACCATGCACGGCGCCGAGGAACTGGCGGAGAAGGCGCTCTCCTGCCGCACGGCCTCCGAATCGCTTGCACTGACGAGCGAATACGCCAAGAAAGCCCTTCCGGAACTTGCATCTCTGCTGTGAGACGGCACGGACAAGCGGTGCCGTGACCATATTGCATCGTGCATTTAAGAGACAAAATGTCTCACTTTCTCCTCGGAACACGCACGTTTTTACGTTGGCTTGATTCTTGCTATCCGCTCCTTCGAAAGTCAAAAAAAACAAAATCAACAGAAGGAGACAATATCATGACAGACCTGCAGAAACTCACGGAAAAAACCCGCGAAGCCATGCTTCAGGCAAAACAGTTCGCTTCCGAGCTGGGAAATCAGGAGATCCGGCCCGCACACCTGCTGAAAGCCCTGCTGGAACAGGAAGGCGGACTCGTCCCCTCCCTCTTCAAGCGCATGCAGGCGGACGTCCGGATCATTCTGAATGAAACGGACGCTCTGCTGGAACGGGAACCGAAGGTCTCCGGCAATGTGTCGGACCCGTTCCCCGGCAGGGACTTCAGCACCGTGCTGAACGCGGCGAAAGACAAGGCGAATGAGATGAAGGACGACTATATCAGCGTGGAGCATCTGCTCCTTGCGCTGGAACAGGTTCGGTCCGATGTCTCCGCCCTGCTCGCCCGCCACGGGATCGACAACGCGAAGATCCTCGCGGCACTGAAGGCCGTCCGCGGCAATCAGCGCGTGACGAACGAAAACCCGGAGGCATCCTTCGAGGCTCTGGAAAAGTACGGACGCGACCTGACCCAGGCCGCGCGGAACGGCAAGCTGGATCCCGTGATCGGACGTGACGACGAAATACGGCGCACGATCCAGATCCTGGCCCGCCGCACCAAGAACAATCCGGTCCTTATCGGAGAGCCCGGCGTGGGCAAAACGGCCATCGTGGAAGGACTGGCCGTCCGGGTCGTCCGGGGAGACGTGCCGGAAACGCTCCGGGACACCGCGCTGCTGCGCATCGCCAATCCCGAGGCGAGCCTGTCGGACCTCGCGCTGCTCAGCACGCCGCCCGTCACCAAAAGCTGTCTCAGCCACCGGCTGAAAAAGATCGTTCAGCTCGCCGCCGCCCTAAAATAAGGCCCGGCGAGGCGGAGGAGTCCCATGTCTTTCGTTCATCTTCACGTTCATACGGAATATTCGCTGCTCGACGGCGCCTGCCGCATCGAGCGGCTGGTTCAGCGCGCCAAAGAGCTGGGCCAGACTGCGCTCGCCATCACCGACCACGGCGTGATGTACGGCGCCGTCGCCTTTTACAAGGCCTGCCGGGCCGCCGGCATCCGGCCGATCATCGGCTGCGAGGTCTATGTCGCGCCGCGCAGCCGCTTCGACAAGGAGCACGGCGTCGATAACGCCTATTCCCATCTGATCCTGCTGTGCAAAAACGAGACGGGCTACCGCAATCTCTGCCGCCTCGTCTCCGACGCCTTCACCGAGGGCTTTTATCTGAAGCCCCGCATTGACTGGAAGCTGCTGCACGAGCACGCGGAGGGCCTCGTCTGCCTGTCCGGGTGCATCGCCGGGTACATCCCCCGGCACATCATCGACGACGACTACGACGCCGCCAAGGCCAAAGCCCTGGAGCTGCGCGCCCTGTTCGGGGAGGACTTCTACCTGGAGCTCCAGGACCACGGCATG
>JAFZZR010000170.1 GCA_017615635.1 Lentisphaeria bacterium | reverse complement strand
TGAAACCGGTCATCGTGCCGAAACTGATCGACCAGAGAGCCGCCGCAGAACTGCTTGGTATCGGTCTTTCCAACTTCAAGAAACTGGAATCCGAGGGCGCTTTTCCGTTCAAGAGAAAAATGGTTGGCTCATCGGTCCGGTACAGGAATACGGACATCATCACGTTCATCTGTACGGAGAACAACAAAGCCGTCTGATTTCAGATCCTCTTGATCTGCGCATGTAATCATTGTGCTTCATCCTTCACGGTATCTTTTATACCGCAAAAGAGACGGCCTCCGTCGAGCGATAAAACCCGATGGAGGCCGTCTTCCCTTTGTTCGAATTATTCTTTCAGAATCTTTGCGATAGTAAGCAAGTCTTCCGAGGGCAGCGCGACAGAGCCGATATATTCCAGCGCACGCCTGACTTTTGCCTCAAATGTAGATTTTTGCGACCCGGCAATAGCCTCGATGGCAGCCTGCTGGGCATCTTCCCCGATGTGCGTGTAAAATTGATCGATGATTTCGCTGTCTGCCCCCAGGATGGAGACAACAACTGCTTTCGGCACTCCTCTCTCTGCGCAAAATGAGGCGAAACTGTGCCGCAGACTGTGAAATCCCAGCACCGTTGCTTTCTTTTTGCGGCCTTCGACGGCCACCGAAGTTTCAACGCCGATCCAGCGGATGACTCGCATCACGTCAATATTGACAAGACAATCCCCGATACATTTGCCTCGTTTGTCCGTTTGCTTATACCGGGCTGCCACATGGGGACAGACATAGGCGTCCGTCTTCCATTCCCATGCTTTCAGCAGGACAGAATAAAGCTGCGGCGCCATCGGGAGGGAAACCTCCTTCCCGGTCTTGAACTGCTTGACCCAAATCCGCTGCCGTTCCAGATTGATGTTCTGCCACTGGAGCAAAACGCAGTCCTTGAGGCGCTGTCCGGTATACATGCCCAAGTAGAAAATGACCTTGATTTCATTTTTGTTGAGAAGGCGGTGCTTCGGATCATCCAGAACCGCACGAATCTGTTCCTCCTGTTCCCGTGTAAATGCAATGCGCCGAACCGCGGTATCCTGTTCTTCCCGTTCTTTGCGGAACAAGACTTTCAAAGCAAAAGGATTGTCGCCTTCCCGGAAACTTTTCAAAGTGGAAAAGATTTTTCTCAGCCGCTTGATTTTCCGGTTATGGGTCGAAACGGAGATCTGTGTCGTGCGCAGATAATCCGCAAACTTCATGGTGTGGTTTTCCGTGATCTGGGAAAATTGGGAAACTTGACCGTCAATGAACCGGAGAAATTCCTCGAGTGTGGCCTGATAGGAAATCTGCTCATGAACGGTGGCCGGCGTTGCACGATCCGGATGACCGGCATACGTTTCCCAGATTTTTTCGAGCGACAGAAACTTCGATTGAGTAATCAGCTTACGGGCGACTTTCACATGGGTGGCGATGATCTCCAGATTGCTGGCTTTGACTGTTGGCAGCAGCTCCTCGGCTTTCCGCAGTGCTTCCTCCTGGTTGCATGTGCCCAGACTGACACATTTTCGTTCGTGATTGACTTGGTACCGGTAATAGTAGGTACCGTTTTTGCTGGTCTGATAGACCGTCCCTGCTTCCAGTTTGATGCGATGGAGACAGGAATCCACTTTGCTCTTTCCCATGCTTTTCTCCCGAAATCCTGATTTGGTTTGTTAAGGCTGCGAAATCGGGAAATGAAAGCCGAAATGGTAATAAATGGCAACGATTGCTGTCTTTTTGAGGCTGAAAATGGTGCCCCGGGAGGGAATTGAACCCCCGACCCGCTGCTTAGAAGGCAGCTGCTCTATCCTCTGAGCTACCGGGGCAAGGCAATTGAGCGATAAATTACAGCCGGAACGGAAAAAGTCAATAGTCGAGGGAAAGAAAAATAAGAAAATGTGCGGAAAAGGGGTGGAAAAAACGGAAAAAAGGTAGTAGAGTACGGCACTGAAAAAATCCGGAGCCATCCCGGAAAAACGGGACGGTATCCGGTCCGGCGGCGGAGGTGCTGCCGGGGAAAGACCGGGAGAATCGGAAAATGAGCTACATGCGGTTTGCGAAGATGCACGGAGCCGGGAACGACTTCATTGTCATCGATCAGACATCCTCGATGCGGAAATTCACGCCGGAACGGATCCGGTTACTGTGCGACCGGCGCAGGGGGATCGGCGCGGACGGGATCATTCTGCTGTCTCGCGGCGGCATGCCGGCGGACGACAATCTTGTCCGGATGGATTTCTTCAACTGCGACGGAAGCCGAGCCTCGCTGTGCGGGAACGGGCTCCGGTGCGCGGCGGCGTTTGCATACAAACGTGACCTGTCCAACGGTCCGGATGTGAATTTTCTGACCGGATCGGGCGTGCTTCGGACGAAAGTCCTTTCGGCGGACCGTGTCCGGATCGAACTGCCGGCGGATCCCGCCGGGTTCGGCGAGGGCCGGAAAGCCGGGGAATACACGGTGTACGCGGGGAAAGTGGGCGTGCCGCACGGGGTGGTGTTCGTGGAGGATCCGGACCGGACGGACGTGGAGAAAATCGGCCGCATGATCCGTTATCACGAGGCGTTTGCGCCGGACGGAGTCAACGTGGATTTTCTCCCTGCCGCGTACGATTCTGCGAAGCCGGTGAAGATCCGGACGTACGAGCGGGGGGTGGAGGCGGAGACGCTGGCCTGCGGGACGGGAGCGGGTGCGGCGGCACTGGTTTTGCGTCTGAAACACCCGGAACTGAAAAAAGTTTCGCTGCTTTCCCGGTCCGGCGACGTTTTAGAGGTTGAATTTCCGGAAGAATGGAATATCTTAAATAAGATGTATCTCACGGGTCCCGCGGAGGAATCCTTCCACGGGGCCACGGATGCGTTCGATTTGGAGTGAACAAAAACCGGCAGAAAGGTACTGAATATGGAATTGAAAGGACTTTACACCGCACTGGTGACTCCGTTCCGCGGAGGCGCGGTGGATTACGGCAAGCTCAGGGAACTGGTGGAAATGCAGATCGAAGGGGGCGTCGACGGGATCATTCCGGTCGGTACCACCGGCGAGTCTCCCACGCTCAACATGGAAGAGCACCGGAAGGTGATCGCCGAGGTTGTGAAGGCGGCGGCGGGCCGCTGTGTGATCATGGCCGGGAGCGGGGCGAATTCCACGGCGGAAGCCATTCACCTGACCCGTGCGGCGAAGGAGGACGGAGCGGACTGTTCGCTTCAGGTGACTCCGTACTACAACAAGCCCACGCAGGAAGGTCTTTACCGTCACTTTTCCACCATTGCCGATTCCTGCGATCTGCCCATCGTTCTGTACAATGTGCCGGGGCGGACCGGGACGGCTATCGGGATCGATACCATTGCGCGTCTTTCGCGGAATGCCAAGGTCCTGGGTGTGAAGGAGGCCGCGGGCTCCGTGGAACGGGTTTCGGAGATCCTTTCCGCCTGCGACATCACGGTGATGAGCGGCGACGACAGTCTGACGGTCCCCATGATGGCCGTGGGTGCGCGCGGCGTGATCAGCGTTGCGTCGAACATTATTCCGAAGGAACTTTCGGAGATGGTGGCCGCCTGCCTGGCGGGCGATTTCCGGAAGGCGCTGACATATCACCGGAGATTCTACCGCCTGTTCAAGGATCTGTTTATTGAGTCGAACCCGATCCCGGTGAAGGCGGCCATGGCCATGCTGAATATGCTGGAAGAGGAATACCGTCTTCCGCTGTGTCCCATTTCCGACGGAAACCGCGAGATCCTCCGGAAGACTCTCTTTACCGCCCTGGGGAAATGATCCATGATGCGGACTCGGGCCGCCATTCATGCGCCTGCGGGCAGTTTTGAATCTCTGCACGCGGCACTGGATGCCGGCGCGGATGCCGTGTATTTCGGGGCCGGGCCCTGGAATATGAGGGCAGGGGGGGCGGTCAATTTCCGTCCGTCCGAACTGAAGGAAGTGGTAAAGCTCTGTCACGACCGCGGAGCGAAAGCGGTCCTGGCGGTCAACACCATCGTGTACGAGGGCGAGCTTGCCGAGGTGCGCGGACTCTGCGAAGACGCGAAAAGAGCGGAGATCGATGCGTGCATCGCGGGCGATCCGGCAGTTCTGATGATGCTTCGTGAGCTGGGCATACCCGCGCATGTCACCGTCCAGTGCAACGTTTCCAATCTGGAGAGCGTCCGCTTCTACGCGCCGTTCGCCGATGTGATCGTACCTGCCCGCGAGCTGCCTCTGGGGTCGATCCGGAGCATGGCCGAAGGGATCCGGCGGGAGAACATTCCGGGACCGTCGGGAAAGCCTGTGGCGCTGGAGCTTTTTGCGCATGGAGCCCTCTGCATCGGCATATCGGGGCGCTGCGGAATGAGCCTCTGCACCTCCGGACGTTCGGCCAACCGGGGCGAATGTCTTCAGCCCTGCCGCCGCCGGTATCTGGTGCGGGACGCGGAGACCGGTGCGGAGATGGAAATAGACAATTCGTTTGTGATGTCGCCCCGCGATCTCTGCACGGTGGGGTTTCTGGATCGGATTCTGGATTCGGGCGTTTCCGTCCTCAAGATCGAAGGACGGGGCCGTCCGGCGGATTACGTATACACGGCGGTGAGCGTCTACCGCGAGGCTGTGGACGCCTGTCTGAACGGGACATTCGGACCGGAACTCGTTTCCGGATGGATGCGCCGTCTGAAATCGGTGGTCAACCGCGGATTCTGGGAAGGCGGCTACTATCTGGGCAATACCCTTTCCGCCTGGAGCGGACACGGCGGCAGTCTGGCCACCTACGCCAAGGTCACTGTGGGCCGGGTGACGGACTGGTATGCCCGGGCCGGAGCAGTGGCGGTTCGCCTGGAAAGCGGAGGAGTCCGCTTGGGCGACAGGATCCGGATCGTCGGTCCGGCCACCGGATTCCGTGAAACCGTTCTGGAAGAACTCCGGGTCGACGACGTTCCCGCGGATCACGCGGAAAAAGGCAGTGTGGTGAGTTTCCCCATGAAGGAAAGAGTCCGTCCGGGCGATCTGGTCCAGGTTGCGCGGGAACGGATGGCGGAGGATAAACATGAATCGCAATGAAAAAAGAACGGACGGCGTGAAGAACAATTCCTTTGCCGTCTGTCTTCTGGAGACCGCCCGTGCCTCCGGAATGAAGATCGCCGATCCCTCGGCGCCCGATGCGCTGGCATCGCTGGAGTACGGGCAGGAACATCTTCTGAAGAAGGACGCCATGGATCTTTTCTGGCGCAGGAACGATCTGCCCTCCGGACGGATCCGCGGCTTCATCCCTTCCGTGCTTCCCCGTCACTACCGTACCTCATCCAAGAGAAAGGCGTCGTTCTTTCACGGGCATTTCCGCCTGGGCATGGGCTACGGGCACGGCGGGGGAGGGGCGGACGACGGCTCTCTGCTGGAGCCGGAGACGCACGGACGGATCTATGCGTGTCTGCGGAAGCTGCTGAACGGGCCGAAATATCTGGAAGCCGCCAAATCCCTGAATTTCTGCGTGATCCGGGGCGATGAGCAGGAGACGGCCCTGATCTTCAATATCTTCCGTGCCAATGGCAGCATCGTGAGAAATCTGCGGTGCCTGGCGCAGGAAACCGCCTCCGCCATCCCGGAGCTGAAATCCTGTTTCATGCTGCTGGATACGACCCGTTCGGGATACTATCTGGAGTCTTCGGCCCGGGAAGGGCGGGACCGTATGTTCAAGAAATTTTTCGGACCGTCCGTTCTGGCGCAGAAACTGGGCGGCCTGAAACTTTTTTATCCGCCCGAGGCTTTTTCCCAGGTGAACGGAGCCATGTGCGGTCCGTTTGCCTCCGCTTCGCTGGAGCTGCTGGAGCCTGATCCGGACGCACGCGTGATCGATCTCTACTGCGGATACGGGCTGCTTTCCATGAAGGCCGCGGAGTCCGTGCCTCATGTCATCGGCATGGACTGGGAGGGACCCGCGATCCGTGCCGCCGCCGCCAACGCGGAGCATCTTTTCCCGGGGAAGGACATCCGCTTCCTTACTGGCGCCGTGACGGGGGAAAGTCTCCGTGCGAGGCTTCCGCTCTCCCGGGAGGAAAAAGAGTTCATTCTGCTGGATCCGCCCCGGTCGGGCGCCGGAAACGATGTCATCGAGGCTATTGCCGCCCGCCGGCCGCGCCGCATCGTTGCGATCTTCTGCGGGACGGACGGCATACCGCCGGCGCTTCGGCACTGGCAGGCGAACGGGTACGAGGCGACGGCGGTCCGTGTGCTGGACATGTTTCCGGGTACGATGAATCTGGAGACCATGGTCCGTCTGGAACACATCTGAAATTTTGGAGAGAGAAATATGTTCAAGCCGCTGTCCTGGGGAGAAATAGAAGTTCGGGCTGCGAAATTTGCCGAAGAATGGCAAATGAAGCAGAAACATGTGGAAGAACAGGATGCGCAGACGTTCGAGTCCGATTTCTTCCATGTTTTCGGCGTGAATCAAAAACAGGTCGCGGAGTTCGAATCCAAAGTAAAGATCGAAGGCAAAAAAGGCATCGGCTCCATCGATCTGCTCTGGGCCGGTAAGATCCTGATCGAAATGAAGTCCACGGGCAAGGATTTGAACGAGGCATTCAGGCAGGCGTTCGAATACTATGAAAATCTCGACACCGATAAAAAAACGGAAATCATCCTGGTCTCCGATTTCGCCCGTTTCGATTATTATGACATGACCAACCACGGCGAAAAAACTTCCTTTTCGCTGAAAGATTTTCCCAAACATATCCGCCTGTTCGAATCCATTGCCGGGTATCGCAAAACAGAACACATGGAAGAATCCCCTGTCAACATCAAAGCTGCCGAAAATATGGGGAAACTGCATGACGCCCTGAAGGCGGCCGGCTACACGGGGCATCAGCTGGAAGTCTACCTCGTTCGCCTCCTGTTCTGCCTTTTTGCCGATGATACCGGCATATTCAACGACAATCAGTTTTACGATTACATCGAACTGCGTACCGCGGAGGACGGGCACGATCTGGGCGAAGCCGTCAACAGTGTCTTTTCTGTCCTGAACAAGCCGGAAGAGAAGCGGATGAGCAGTATGGATGAACTTTTGAAAGGTTTTCCATACATCAACGGCGGGCTTTTTGCCGAGCCGCTGGAAACGGCGTATTTCGATTCCCGGATGCGGGATACTTTGCTCCGCTGCGCGGAGTTCGACTGGGCGGAGATCTCCCCTGAAATTTTCGGCGCCATGTTCCAGTCCGTGATGAATCAGGATGAACGGCACGATCTGGGCGCACATTACACCTCCCGGGAAAACATTCTCAAGGTGATCGAGCCTCTTTTTCTGAACAGCTTGAAGCAGGAACTTGCCCGGATCTGTCAGCTGAAGAACTTGCGGGACAGAAAAGATCTGCTGATGAAGTTCCAGGACAAACTGGCTTCCTTGACCTTCTTCGATCCAGCCTGCGGATGCGGCAACTTCCTCGTCGTCACCTACCGGGAAATCAGAAAACTGGAATTGCAGACCCTTATTGAATTGTACAGGGACGATGACCAGCAGTTCCTGGATATCTCCCATATCTGCAAGGTCAGGATCGACCAGTTCTACGGGATCGAGATCCTCGATTTCCCCGCGCAGGTGGCTCATGTCTCCCTGTGGCTGACGGATCACCTCTGCAACAAGGAGGTCGGCAGAAAGTTCGGGCAGGTCTTCAAACGCATTCCCCTGACGAAGTTCGAAAACATCCACTGCTGCAACTCGCTGACGACTGACTGGAATACGGTCATCCCGGCGGACAGAATGTGTTATATCATCAGCAATCCGCCCTTTCTGGGGGCGCGGATCATGGGGAAAGAGCAGAAACAGGATGTCGAAAGCCTTTTTACGGGCACGAAAAATCCCGGCAATCTGGATTATGTCTGCTGCTGGTACAAAAAGGCGGCGGAGATGATGAATATCCGTCCGGAAATAAAGACCGCGCTGGTATCCACCAATTCCATCACGCAGGGGGAACAGGTGGCGATTTTATGGAAACCGCTGTTCGAGCGAAATCATATCCACATCGATTTCGCATACCGGACATTCCGCTGGGATAACAAGGCACGGGCGAAAGCAAAAGTCCATTGCGTCATTATCGGCTTCAGCTGCGGGGAAGCCCGCGGAACAAAGGTCATCTGCGATGAATCGGGAAGACCCGAAATCGCGCAAAACATCAATCCGTACCTGGTCGATGCTCCGGATATGTTCATCGACAGCCGGACAAAGCCCCTTTGCAGCGTGCCGGAAATCGGGATCGGAAACAAACCTATTGACGGCGGAAACTACCTTTTTACCGCGGAGGAACGGGCGGCCTTCCTGCAACTTGAACCCTCGGCGGAACCGTTTTTCAAACCGTGGTACGGCGCGGATGAGTTCATTAACGGCCATCCCCGTTACTGTCTGTGGCTGGGAGACTGTTCTCCCGCGGACTTGAGAAAAATGCCGGAGTGTCTGAAACGGGTCCAGGCTGTGCGTGAATTCCGTCTCGCCAGCAAAAGCCCCGGTACTGTGAAACTGGCGGAACGCCCGACCAGATTTCATGTCGAAAATATGCCATCCGGCACGTATGTCGTAATACCGAAAGTATCCTCGGAAAGGCGATTCTACATGCCGGTTGGATTTCTTTCCCCTCAGGAACTTGCGAGTGATCTTATTTTTTTGGTTCCCAATGCTACACTTTATCATTTCGGCGTATTGACCAGCATCGTTCACATGGCCTGGATGCGGGCAGTCTGCGGCCGATTGGAAATGCGGTATCGTTACAGCAAAGACGTCGTTTACAACAATTTCCCGTGGTGTGAACCGACGGATGAACAGAAAGAGGCTATCGAAAAGACGGCGCAGGGGATCCTGGATGCCCGTGCACAATATCCGAACTGCAGTCTGGCGGATCTTTATGATGAGACGGCCATGCCGCCTGAATTGAGGAAAGCCCATACAGCCAACGACTATGCCGTGCTTCGAGCTTACGGATTGAAGACGGATATTTCCGAAAAGGCGATCGTGGAATACCTGTTCAGGAAATATTCCGAACTGGCGAAACGATCTTGACTCGGTGCTCCGCTGTTGCGTGGGAGTCAATTGGTGTCGGAGTTTTCAGCGGATGATTGTAAATGAATCAATGTTTTCATGCCGATTTACAAAAAAATCACTCGAATATGTCTTGTTTTTCGCTCCGCCAGGGATATATTGACGCAGAACTCATCAACCCAATGAAGGCAGCGAGGATGAAGAAGATCAAGATCGGACAGATCGGCATCGGGCACAATCACGGTTCTGAAAAAATGAGGGCGCTCCGGGCTCATCCGGATGTGTTCGAAGTGGTCGGTGTGACGGAGCCCGATCCGCGCTGGCGGGAGAAACGGGGAAATCTGGACGTCTATCAGGGCCTTCCGTTCCTGACGGAGGAGGAACTCTATTCCATTCCCGGACTGGAGGCCGTTGCCGTGGAGACCGACGGGAAAGAGCTGATCCCGGCGGCGCTTCGGGCGGCGGAACGCGGGGTCCATATCCATCTGGACAAGCCGGGCGGCGAATCGCTTCCCGAATTCCGGAAGCTGACGGAACTCTGCAAAGAGAAGTCCCTGGCGCTGCAGCTGGCCTATGTGTACCGCTACAATCCGGCCATTCAGTTCTGTGTGAATGCGGTCCGGGACGGCTGGCTGGGCGATGTTTTCGAGATCCACGCGGTCATGAGCCGCTGGGACGGAGATGAATACCGGGCCTGGCTTTCTCAGTTCCGCGGGGGAGCCATGTATATCTTTGCCGGATACCTTATCGATCTTGTCCTGCAGATGCTTGGCGAACCGCAGAAGATCACGCCGTTTCTGAAGCAGACGCGCGCCGACGGGCTGGTGGACAACGGCCTTGCCGTGCTGGAATATCCCAAGGCCACGGCCACGGTCCGCGTTTCCGTGGACGAGGTGGACGGGATGAAGCATCGGCGGCTGATCGTGTGCGGAACGAACGGGACGTTCGAGCACTGTCCCATTGAATTTTCTTCGGATAAAGAGTACCGGACGCGGCCTCTCATGCCCCGGCTGACGCTCAAGGAGCCGCGCGGCGGATTCGAGGCGGGAACCCGACAGGTGGATCTGGGGCCCATGGGCGGACGGTACGACGCCCAGCTTCTGGAGTTTGCGCGGATCGTCCGCGGAGAAATAAACAATCCATTTGGATATGAACATGAACTTCTGCTGCATCGGTGTCTGCTGGCATCCTGCGGATACATCAGCGGAAATTTTGAGGAGGAGAAAAAATGAAGAAAGACTCCGTCATCATCGTCACCGGCGGGCAGGGCTACCTCGGGGGAGCCATTGTGAACCGCCTGAAAAAAGCGGGCTGCCGTCCCGTGGTATTCGATCTTCATTCGGAACATCCCGTGGACATCACGGACTATGACGCGGTGAGCCGGGAAGTGGCGAAGGTCCATGAAGAGTACGGAAGACTCGACGGACTGGTGAACTGTGCGGGCGGGAGCTCCCGGAAGGAGTCCCGTCCTTTTGCCGTGCAGAAACCGGAGGTCCTGCGGGCCATTCTGGAGATGAACCTGTTCGGCACGTTCTGGTGCACCCGGGCGGTGGCTCCGTATCTGCTGGAACAGAAATCCGGCGTCATTGTGAACATATCCAGCATGGTGGCTCTGGGCGGAATGGTGGGAAATTCGGACTACGGAGCTGCGAAGGCGGGCATTATTGCGGCGACGAAGGCGTGGGCCATGGAGTTCGGACCCAGCAATGTCCGTGTGAACTGCGTGTGCCCGGGCAAGGTTCAGCGGCCCGATGCAATGCCGGCGGATCCGGCGGCGTTTGCGCACCGGCATTCGTATCTGACGCGGCTCTGCACGGCGGAGGATGTGGCGAACCTGGTCGAATTCCTTCTGGATGACGAAAAGTCCGGGTTCATCACCGGGCAGAATTACGTGATCGACGGCGGACGCGGTCTCGGTCTGCGGGGAGACAATCTCTGATGAGGGAAATGCAGATTCAATTTTCGGACGTCGGCAAGGTGGATTTCACCTCGTTCGACCTGCCCGTGCCCGAACGGCTGGGCTGGGACGAGCTTTTGCTCCGGACCGAGTACACGCTGATCTCGCCGGGCACGGAGATGGATTGTCTGATGAACCGGGCGGGCGGCGATGTCTATCCCAAGGTTCTCGGCTACAGCGCGGTGGCCCGGGTGGAGGACCGCGGCGAAGGATCTTCGGAGTTCGAGATCGGCGACCGGGTCCTGGTCTATCACAGCGCCCATCGTTCCCGTCTGCTGAAGAAGAAGCAGGATGTGGTGAAGGTGCCCGGCGGACTGGATCCGAAGGAGGCCATTTTCGCCGTGGTGGGATGCATGGGATTTCAGGGTGTCCGGAAGGTCCGGCCCGAGCTGGGCGAGGCGTTCCTCGTGGCGGGATTGGGTCTGCTGGGGCTGATCGCTTCCCGGTGCGCGGTCCTGAGCGGAGCCTTTCCCCTGATCGTCACCGATTTCAATGAAAAGCGCCGTGCCATCGCCCGCAGCTACGGAGCCGATTACGCCTTCTCGCCGGACGAGCCCGGATTGTTCGAGAAGGTGCACGGCCTGACGCGGGGAGGAAAGGGCGTGGCCTGCGCCGTGGAGGTCACCGGTTCGCCTCAGGCTCTGCTGGATGTCCTGAAAATGACGGCGCCCTTCGGCCGCGTGGCGCTGGTGGGGTGTTCCCGGACTCCCACGAAGGAGATCGATTTTTACAAGTATGTGCATCGTCCGTGCATCCAGCTGCTCGGCGGCAGCAATCTGGTCCGGCCTGCCTGTGATTCGCATCCCGGCTGCTGGACCATGCGCGACGATATGACCGTGCTCATGGAGCTCATGCTGGCGAAGAAGCTGGACGTGCGTCCGCTGCTTACCGTGGTGGAGAAGCCTGAGAACGCGGTTTCCGTATATGAACGTTTTATTTCCCGCGACCCGGATATGCTGGGCGCGGTATTCGACTGGAACGGGGTGACCGCATGAAAAGGATCGGTATCTACTATGACTCGCTGAGGCCGGGCAGGGGAACGCACGGTACGCATCTGGCGTTCACCGGACTGCCGGATGTGGAACTGGTGCTGGCGGATCCCAATCCCGAGCCGCCCTATCTGGACAAGATCGGAGCGGTCCGGCGTTATCCGTCCTTCGATGAAATGATGGAGAAGGAGGATCTTTCGGTGGTGGTGCTCGGTTCGCGTCTTCCGGAAGACCACTACGATCCGATGAAGAAGGCTCTGTCCCGCGGGATCCATGTGTTTTGCGAAAAGCCCGTCTCCTCGGAACTCTCCGAGCTGGACGAGCTGACCGCGCTGGCGAAGAAAAATCACTGTCTGGTGGCGCCGGCCCATCTTGCCCGGTATTCCAAAGTGTTCCGTACGCTCCGGCGCTGTGTGGAATCCGGCATGATCGGGACGCCTTTGACGTTTTACGGGCGCGGCAAGGAAGATGAGCGCGGGGGAGGGGAGGATCTTCTGGTTCTCGGGACTCATATTCTGGATATCGGGTGCATGCTTTTCGGAAAGCCCGAAAGCCTGACGGCGGAGGTGTGGCAGAACGGAAGACCTCTTGCGAAGGGTGACCATCTGCCCACGGAGGAGCCCATGGGACTGGTGGCCGGCGATGATATCTCCGTCCGTCTCCGTTTCCCCAACGGGGTCAACGGGACCTTCGAGAGCCGCCGCGATATGTACGACGGCTCGAAAGTCCGCATGAGCGTGACGGTGGTGGGGGCGAAAGGCTCTCTTTCCGTCTGTTACGACAAGAAACGGCTTGTCCGTTTTTCGCCTTCCCGCTGTTTTACGGCCGATGAATCCGTGTGGGAGACGATCCCCTTCGATCCGCTTCCCGAGATCCCCGGGGCGGCCCCGCTTCACGAGGAGTGGTTCTGCATGTGGTATTTTGCCGAGGGGAACCGCGAGGCGGCGAGGAATCTGCTGGCGGCCATGGATGGGCGGGAGGAATTGAGCTGCCGGATCGAAGATGCCCTGGATACGCAGGAGATCATCAACGGGATCTATCTTTCCGCCCTGGAAGACCGCCGGATCCATTTCCCCCTGACCAATCGTGACAATCCTTTGAGGTGAACAATATGAAAGCCATTCTCGTCGATTCCGAAAAGAATATGCGGTGGACAGATGTCCCCGACCCGACGCCCCGCGAACACGATGTTCTGATCGAGGTCCACGCCGCGGGCGTGAACCGGGCGGATCTTCTCCAGAGACAGGGAAAATATCCGCCTCCGCCCGGCTGGCCCGAATGGATGGGGCTGGAAGCCGCCGGAGTCGTTCTCTCCGCACCTGCGGGAAGCCGCTGGAAGCCCGGGGACAAGGTCTGCGCTCTGCTTGGCGGCGGCGGTTATGCGGAGAAGGTCCGCGTGCCGGAAGAGCTGGTCATGGGGATTCCCCGCGGTTTTTCCATGACGGAGGCTGCCTCGCTGCCGGAAGTCTGGGCCACGGCCTGCCTGAATTTGAAATTCGAAGCGGACCTGAAGTCCGGCGAGACGTTCCTGATGCAGGCCGCCGCTTCCGGACTGGGTACCGCCGCCGTTCAGCTTGCGAAAATCATGGGCGCAAAAGTCATTGCCGTGGCCGGGTCGCCTGCCAAGATCGACTTCTTGAAGAATCTGGGGGTCGATATCGTCGTCAACCGCAGAATGGACAATCTGGACGCCGTGCTGGAGGCGAATCCGCCCAACGTGTCGCT
This sequence comes from Lentisphaeria bacterium, assembly GCA_017615635.1. GTDB lineage: Bacteria > Verrucomicrobiota > Lentisphaeria > Victivallales > UBA1829 > RGIG8244. The sequence continues at coordinate 23,599 of JAFZZR010000170.1, read as the reverse complement.
GGATTGCGTCGCCGGCCCGGGGCTGGGAGAACATCTGATCCGGATGGCCCGGGGTGGACGGTGGGTCGTCGTCAGCACGCTGGGCGGGGAACACTCCGACATTCCGCTCCGACCCTTCTTCAAGTTGGGGCTGACTCTGAAGGGGACCACTCTGCGGAGCCGCACCGACGAACAGAAAGGCCGGGTCCTGCGGGAGCTGGAGAATTTCGTCTGGCCTGCTTTGGAATCCGGAAAGATCCGGAGCGTGATTCACGGCGTCTTCCCCATATCGGAGGTCGAGGCCGCCCATCAGGTCCTTTCGTCCGGCGGAAACACGGGCAAGGTGATCCTTTCCATCCGCTGACGGAAGATCAGCCGTTCTGCCTTACGCTTTCCCTTTCGATGAGAAAGGAGGGATCCGCATGTCCTTCGGGGCGGACTCCGGATCCTTCCGCCGAATGGAACAGACCGGATACGGCGGGATGAGCAGCAAACGGTGCGGGCATGGTCAGTCGGATATCTTCCCCGGTAAAGGGCGAGACGAATTCCAGCTTCTGCGCATGAAGCGCCTGGTTCGGCAGGATCAGAGACGCCCGATCCTCTTCCGTGAGCGTTCCCGCCGCCTGACGGAGAAACAGGGCGTCGTCCGGTCCGTACAGCTTGTCGCCCAGCAGAGGAAATCCCAGGGAGAACAGCGTGGCCCGGATCTGATGCAGTCGGCCCGTGTGCGGCGTGCATTCCACCAGACTCCGGGATCCGTCGGACGCCAGAAGACGGAATTCCGTTTCGGCGGTCTGGATCTCGCCCGGATCCTCGGACGGCCGTTCCCGAAAGAATCTCCGTTTCTTCGTCACGGCGCTCTCCGGATCCGGTCCCAGGAATCCCCGCGCTTCGATCCGTGCGGGAAACACTCCGTGGACGACGGCCTGATAGGTTTTCCGGATCCTGCCGCCTTCGAACAGTTTCGTCAGGAGTTTCGCCGCACGGGGTGTCTTCGCAAACAGGATCAGTCCCGACGTCTCCCGGTCCAGACGGTTGACGGGATACACCTCTCCGCAGCGTTCCCGGAGAAGCATCAGAAGCGTATGGCGGAAGTAGCGGCCCGAGGGATGGACCGGGAGATTTCCCGGTTTGCCCGCGGCCAGAAAATCGGGTGTTTCATATTCTATCGTGAAGCTTTCGTCCACCGGCGGTTCCGTCAGCTCCGATTCATCGGGGACAAATTCCACTTCTTCCCCCGCACGCAGGATCCGGGAGGGCCGGACGGCACGGCCGTTGACAAGGATCTCCCCCTTCCGGACCGTCTCCTGCCACTGGGAGCGGGAACGGTAGGTGAATCTTTCCGCGAGAAACGAGTCCAGCCGTTTCCGGTCCGCTTCGGGCCCGATGGCGGTCCGGATCGTCCTTCGTCCGGAGGGGCCGGCGGACTCCGCAGAACCGATGGAAATGTCAGAAGAATAAGCCACAGGAAGCCGCCGATCCGTGAAAATCCGGGTTTTCTTTCATTTGGAGTTTGTATTTTTTCACTCTTTTGCTATAATATAGCACGAATGACATTTTTGACAAGAACCGGAGATTGAAACTATGTTCCAGAATTTGAGCGATAAACTTCACGACGCCCTGCGTCACCTCCGCGGACAGGCGATCCTCACCGAGGCCAATATCACCGAGTCCATGGAGGAAATCCGGACCGCGCTCCTGGAGGCGGACGTCAATCTGGACATCGCCGAGGATTTCGTTAAAACCGTGCGCGCCGAGTGTCTGGGCGGAAAAGTCATCAAAAGCGTGACCCCCGGACAGATGGCCGTCAAGATCGTGTACGACCGGCTGACCGCTCTGATGGGCGAGGCCGCCGTTCCCCTGGTCTCCGGCAAGTCCCCCGCCGTGATCCTCATGTGCGGACTCCACGGAAGCGGCAAGACCACCACCAGCGCCAAGCTGGCCCTCTCCCTGAAGAATCAGGGACGCAAGATCCTGCTCGCCGCGCTCGACGTCTACCGTCCCGCCGCCATCGATCAGCTGGAGATCCTCGGACGCGAGATCGGCGTGCCCGTCCACTCCGAACGCAATGTCCCCGACGTCACCGCCATCGCTCTCCGGGCGCTGGAGCGGGCCCGTTCGGAAGGCGCCGACTATCTGATCATGGATACGGCCGGACGCCTCCAGATCGATGAGCCCATGGTGCAGGAACTCGTCCGCGTGAAGGACGTGACCCGTCCGGACGAGATCCTTCTGGTGGCCGATGCCGCTCTGGGACAGCAGGCGGTCTCCGTGGCCAAACATTTCCATGACGCGCTGGGCCTTACCGGTATCGTCCTCACCAAACTCGACGGCGATGCCCGCGGCGGCGCGGCTCTTTCCATCCGGAGCGTTACCGGATGTCCCGTGAAATTCGCGGGCACGGGCGAAAAGCTGGAAGATCTGGACGTGTTTCATCCGGACCGCATGGCCTCCCGGATCCTGGGTATGGGCGATGTTGTATCCCTGGTGGAACGCGCGGCGGAGAAATTCGATCAGGAGGAAGCGGCGAAATTGGAGGAGAAATTCAAAAAGAACTCCTTCGACTTCGATGATTTTCTTTCCCAGCTCCGCCAGATGTCCAGACTCGGCGGCGTCGAATCCATCCTGAAGTTCCTGCCCGGCGGCGACAAGCTGGCCGATATGCCCGAATTCGATTCCAAAAAATTCCGCAGCATGGAAGCCATCATCTGCTCCATGACCAAAAAGGAACGGGCCAACGCCGAACTGATCGATATGTCCCGGAAACGCCGTATCGCACGCGGCTCCGGCCGTCCCCAGGAAGAAGTTTCCCAGCTGATCCGCCAGTTCCTCATGATGAAGAAGATGATGAAGAACACCGGCCTGCTCAACCGGATCGTCGGTTCCTCGCCACGGAGCGGCGGCGCGGGTCTGGGCGCCATGTTCTCGCCCGGAATGTCCGGCGGTTTCGGCGGCATGGGCGGCATGGGACGCGGCGGTTTCATGGCACGGGGCAGCAACTACACTCCCCCGAAGAAGAAACGGAAAAAATAACCGTTTCCAGAGATTTCAGGACTTCAGCGCGTGTGTTTCAGCTTGAAATTCTTCGGCGGAACACCGTATCTTTTTTTGAATTCCGAGGCGAAATACTGCGGGGACGCATAGTTCATCATCTCGGCCACTTCCTTGATCGAATACAGATGATTCTCCAGAAGTCCTCTGGCCCGTTCCAGCTTCCGGTCCAGAAAATAACTGATCGGCGATGTTTTCAGATGCTTCCGGAACTGACGGTGCAGCGTGGCGTGACTGACACCGGAATACCGCACCAGTTCCTTCAGCGAAAGCGGTTCATTCAGATGACTGTGGATGTATTCCAGTGCACGCCGCAGATCCTCCGGATGCCGCAGCACGGAGGACTGTCCCGCCAGTTCCGTCAACAGCGCATAGCACGCGATGCTGATCTCCCGCTGGCCTTCCGGTGAGGTGTCCTCCATAAGATCATAGATCCGGTCGAAGAAACGGTCGATCCGTTCCTGTTCACGGGGAACGATGTGGCTGATCCCGGTCAGCCCCAGCGTTTCCAGTACCGAATGCAGCAGTTCGCCCTGCATGATGATCGTCCGTTTGGTCGCGAACGCCGTTTCGCAGCGCATGGAGCTGTTCCTGCCCAGATGCACAAGAAAGATTTCGCCCGGATTCACATGCATGGTGATATCATCCTGCTGAAAAATGAACACTCCGCGCTGCACGTATTCCACGGCGAACGTATCGGAAAACGTCCGCTTCCGAAAACACTCCTTCCGCCACTCATCCATGCCGCAGGCATACGGCCACAGGGGGAAGAACAGCCCCGGACTGCTGCTCCCCCTGAACTTATGGATCGGATACTTGCCGTAATTATATCCTTCCACTCTGGATTCCCCATCCATCCCGCCGCTGGAAAATACTTTTTTTTTCATTTTTCTCTGATCCTGCTGAAAATATCTCTTTTGTTTTTGAGAATATAACATACATTTTTGGCTTGTCAAGTCATTGCAATCAGCAAAATCCGAATTATAGTATTCCGCGGAATTTCAGGATGAAATGCGACCGGGGATTGAGTCCCGTTTATAGACATTTTTTCAGAAAGGATACAGAAAATGAGCTTTTTGCATGCAGCTGCAGTCAAATGGAAAATATTCCTGCTTCTTGCCATGTCTTCGGCTTTGCTTTCCGCGGCGGAGGAGACCGTGAAAGTCAGTGATTTCAAGCCTGACAGTACCAACGCCACGGCCGCGGTCCAAAAGGCCATAGACTCCGGCGCGAAACAGGTGGTCTTCGACAATCCGGGATTCGATTACATCGTCGAACCCCTCTTTCTCCGCAGCAATCAGGAACTGATCTTCGAAGATGGCGTGCATGTCCGGGCTCGGCCCGGCGGATTCAAGGCCCGGAACGACTGTCTGTTCCGGGGCGACGGCGTGGAAAACGTGGTCATGCGGGGGCATGGTATCGCGGTCCTTTCGATGAACAAGAAGGATTACCAGAATCCCGAACTTTACAACTTAGGGGAGTGGCGGCATACGGTAAGTCTTCTTGGCTGCCGCAATGTGACCATAAAAGATCTGATCCTTCGGAGCAGCGGCGGCGACGGCGTGTACATTGCCAGGGGAAAGCACCCGCGGATGGAAAACAACATCCTGCTGGAAAATCTTCTGCTGGACGACCATCACCGTCAGGGCGTGAGCGTCATTTCCGTGAACGGACTGGTGATCCGCGACTGCCGGATACAGAATACGTCCGGGACGCAGCCGATGAGCGGGATCGATTTCGAGCCGAACAGCCCATCGGATGAGGTGACGAACTGTCTGATCGAAGGGACCGAGTTTTTGAACAATGCCCGTGCCGGCATTATTCTCAGCTGCCGGAATTTGAATACGCCTTCGAGCGTCACCGTGCGCAACTGCCGGATCGCCGGAAATTCCGAGGGTATCTATATTTCCGACGTGAATGCGGGAACGGCCCGCTTCGAGAACTGCCGGATCGCCGATTGCAGAATGCCGCTTGTCATCCGCAACGAGCGGAGTACCCTGGCCATGCATTTTCCCGGCTGTGAGATCGACAACCGTTCCGGGAAAGCGGAAATCCCGATCCGGATCTTCACGGATTTCCCGGAGAATTGCGGCGGGATCGACTTCGGTCAGCTTATCATCCGGCAGGATCCCGGTCGGAAAGTCATGGCCTTCGATGGATACGCAGGCGCCGGTCTGGATCTGCCTGCGGGGGAGATCACGGTGATTGCGCCCGATGAAAAAAGTGCGGCCTTCGATTTGCGGAAATTTGCGGAAGAGCACGGTCCGAATCCGGAACTGCTGAATTTCAAGACCAGTCCGGTCAGACTTTCCGGCTATGCGCCCGTACAGCGAAACGGACACCCGTTCAGCGTCCGCAGCGACGCCGTGTTTTTCGTCCAGTACTGCGACGGCAAAACGCCTGTGAAACTGCACTTCCGGACCACCTGGAAGAGACCGAATGCGGCAAAGCCCGCCATGCCGATGGAGATCTTCGATCCCGCCGGAACATCCAACGGGACCTTTATCATCGACAAGGAAGATTTCACCTACGAATTCAAGGGCGGACGAGGTGTCTACCGGTTCTTCCTCAATACCAAAGGGCGCGCCGTGAACATCGAGAGCTCGGCGCCCGGATTCGGTTTCGAGGCCGATTCCAAACTTAAAATGTTCCGCTGCAAAGGGACCCTCTACTTCTATGTGCCTGCCGGCGCGACGAACTTTGCCGTACAGATTCAGGGCGAGATCGGCGAACCCGTGGAAGCCGAACTCGCGGATCCCTCGGGAAAAGTCCGGGCATCGGCAAAATGCGAAGCCGATGTCCAGATTTTGAAGGCAGAGCGTCCGGCGAACGCACCCGGAGAGATCTGGAGTCTCCGGATCCCGTTTGCCGAGGAAGACTATGCGATCCGTCTCGGAGCGCCTCTTCCCCCGATCCTCTACACGGTTCCGGAAAATACTCTGGTCCCGCAAAAACAGGGACTCTGATCTCCGGATCGCATGTCCCGGAAGGGCCCGTTGCATCCATTCCTGTCCCGTTTTCGGACGTTTTTTCTCAAAAAAGACGTAAAAAGTAGGAAAAAAATGGAAAAGGGACGGAGAGACGCTTGCAGAACGGAAAAAGAATGGTATATTACCCAGTTTCATTTCGAAAAAACAAGTGTAATACACTCAACATAATCAGGAGAAACGACGATGTATGCGGTGATTGCTGCCGGAGGTAAACAGCTGAAGGTTCAGAAAGACGATGTTCTTGCCGTGGAACGTGTTCCGGGTGATGCCGGAAGCAAGATCGAGTTCAAGGAAGTTCTGGCGATCGGAGAGGGCGCCGATCTCAAGGTCGGAAATCCCCTCATCGAAGGCGCCAAGGTCGAGGCGGAGATCGTGGAGCAGTTCCGCGGTCCCAAGCTGATCGCGTTCAAGATGAAACGCCGTAAAGGATGCCGCAAGCGCATCGGTCACCGTCAGGAACTGACCAAGGTCAAGATCCTGGCGATCGCCTGATCGGAAACGGGAGGACGGACACAGCCATGAAGTACGACTCGAACGGGGCATTGCTGGAAACGGAAATACCCGGTTTACCGCCGCCGCACCGGGGCAAGGTGCGGGATATCTACGATCTGGGAGATTCTCTCCTTTTCGTCGCCACGGACCGGATCAGCGCGTTTGACTGCGTCATGCCGAACGGCATTCCGGACAAAGGCCGTGTTCTGACCGCCATGTCGCTTTTCTGGTTCGACTACCTTTCCTGGGCGCCGAATCATCTGCTCTGCACGGAAATTTCGGATTTCCCCAAGGCGCTCCAAAAGTATAAGGCCGACCTCGAAAAGCGGTCTTTGATCGTCAAAAAGGTCAAGACCATTCCGCTGGAATGCATTGTGCGCGGTTACCTTTCCGGCAGCGCCTGGAAGGAATATCAGAAGAGCGGAACCGTGGGCGGGATCCGCCAGCGGTCCGGATACGAGCTTTCGGAGAAACTGGACAAGGCTCTCTTCACGCCGTCCACCAAGGCCGAAGAAGGGCATGATGAGAACATCACTCTGGAAGAGGCCGGCGAACTGATCGGGGAAGAGAAAGCGGAGAATCTTGCCGATTTCGCGCTTCGCATCTACAAGGATGCGGCGAATCACGCGGAGAAGTGCGGGATCATTCTGGCTGATACGAAATTCGAGTTCGGAGAAGACGAGGCGGGTGACATCATCCTCATCGATGAGGTCCTGACACCCGACTCCAGCCGTTTCTGGCCGCGGGATGAATATGTGACGGGCTCCAACCCGCCCAGCCTGGACAAGCAGTTTGTCCGTGACTATCTGGAAAGTCTTGACTGGGACAAGACGCCTCCGGCGCCTGCGCTCCCGGATGACATCGTCCGGAAAACAAGGGACAAGTATCTGGACGCTTTGAAGATGCTCAGCGGTCGGTCGTTCTGACCGACGCGGAGCTCGAGACGCGTTTGAGGCAGAACATCGCTTCGGCGCGTCTTTGCTTTTTTATGGAATGTGTTTGTTTTAATCAGCGGGGTGGGCCTCCATGGAAGATATGAATCCGATCAATTCCGTCGGGATCGTGACACCGCAGGATTTCCTGTTCGGCGCCACCGGGGAGGACGCACTGCGTCTCGACTGCGGGAAAACGCTCCGCAATGTGACGATCCGCTACGAAACCTACGGGATCCTTTCCGAAAAGGCCGACAACGCCATTCTTGTGGAGCATGCGCTTACCGGAGACGCCCATCTGGCCGGATATCACAGCGAAACCGATAAGAAACCCGGCTGGTGGGATTCCATGGTCGGGCCCGGAAAGCCTTTCGATACAAACAAATATTTCATCGTTTGCAGCAACATTATCGGCGGCTGCTCCGGATCCACCGGACCCCGGTCCATCGATCCCGAGACAGGCCGCCGCTACAACATGAACTTCCCCGTGCTGACCATCGCGGATATGGTGCGGGCGCAGAAACATCTGATGGATCATCTCGGGATCCGGAAATGGCTGGCCGTAGCCGGCGGATCCATGGGCGGGATGCTGGCCATCCAGTGGGCGATATCCTATCCGGACAGTCTCCGCTCGGTCATCGCCATTGCCACCACCTCCCGGATCTCGCCTCAGTCCATTGCCTTCAACTGGGTGGGCCGCGAGGCTATCATGGGGGATCCCGGCTGGAACGGCGGAGAGTACGAAGAGCAGCCGCAGCGGGGGCTGGCCATTGCCCGGATGCTTGCGCACATCACATATCTCAGCGACGAGTCCATGCGGAAGAAATTCGGCAGGAATCTTCAGGATTCCAAGGATTACTCCTTCAACTTCCACAAGGATTTCGAGATCGAGAGCTATCTGGATCATCAGGGAACGCGGTTCGTGGAACGGTTCGACGCCAATTCCTATCTGTTCATCACCCGGGCCATCGACTATTTCGACATTGCCGACTACGGAGACGGCGACTTGACCAAGGCGTTTTCCCGGATCAAGGCGGCGTTTCTGGTCGTTTCCTTTTCCAGCGACTGGCTCTTCCCCGCCTATCAGTCCCGCGAACTGGTGAAGGCTCTGCTGGATAATGGACTGGACACCACCTACTGCAATATCGAATCGTCCTACGGACACGACGCCTTCCTGCTGGAAACGAAATCTCTGGGCACGCTGGTTTCCGGCTTCCTCACCGCCCGTCACCTGGAGGTGGTCTCATGACTTTTTCAGACCGGCCGACTCATCTGATCAACGACGAGCTCTCGCTTCACCGGCGCGACCTTCAGACCATCCAGAACATGATCCCGGACGGATCCCGGATCCTCGACCTGGGCTGCGGGTCCGGGCGTCTCCTCAAGGTCCTCAAGCAGACCAAGCATGCCTCCGTGACCGGAGTGGAGCGCGATCAGAACAAGATTCTGGAATGCGCCACGCGGGGCGTTCCCGTGATCCATACCGACCTGGACACCTCGCTCGGCCTTTTTTCCGATCACTCCTACGACTACGTGATCCTTTCCCGTACGCTCCAGGCGGTGCGCCGTCCGGACCTGCTGCTTGAGGAAATGCTCCGGATCGGTCGCTGCGGGATCATCTCCTTCATGAATTTCGGGCACATCAACGCCCGGATCCAGCTGGTCTTCGGCAATATGCCCGTCAACCGCAATTTGCCGCGGCCCTGGTACGACACGCCCACCATCCATCCCGGAACGATTTCCGATCTGCGGAATCTCTGCCGCACTCTCAATATCCGGATCCTCCGGGAGATCCCGCTCTCCGCCGAGGGCGATTTCCTGCCCGGACTGGCCGGAGTCCTTCCCAATCTCTTTGCCTCCAACTGCATTTTCATCATTTCGAAGGGGGACCATCCGGAGGGGCTCTCGGTCTGACATCCGGAGCCGGAAGACGAACTTGCATTTTTCCTTTTCCGGAGTATAGTAGGACCTTGGATTCATGTCGATCGCGAAGGATACGGAAGAAGAAAATGGATAACAAAGACAAAACGCAATACACGTTCCGGACGGACAGAAATACGGAAGCATTCTTTTCGGAACGGTATCTTGTCTGTCCGAAATGCGGCGAGCAGCTTCGCCAGCTGGACATCGAAAACTTCTCTTGCTGTCCCTTCTGCAATCATGCTTTCGAGGTGGATGAAGAGCTGGAGGATTTTCTTCTGGAACCCACCGTGGAAATGTGGATCCGTCAGCAGGGGGCGGCTCCCTCGGGCACCGGCCCGTTGAACTGATCCGGACCGTGGATCAATTGGATTCCGTACTCCAGTTCCTCTGGCGTGCGGCTTCGTATAGCAGAATGGTGGCGGCGGTGGCCACGTTCAGGGAATCCATGCGGCCCAGCATGGGAATGACGACTTTGATGTCCGCGGAATCCATCCAGAAGGGAGAAAGACCGTACTGCTCGGCACCGACCACGATGGCGACCCCGGACTTCATATCGGCCTCGGTGTGCTTGAAGTCGGTGTGCGGCGTGGCGGCCAGAGTGCGGATCCCCAGATCCTTCAGCCAGGCCAGCGCCTCTTCGGAGGTCGTTTCCGCCACGGGCATGGAGAAAATGGCGCCCGTGCTGGCTCGGATCACGTTGGGATTGAACAGGTCCGTCCGTTTGTCGCAGACAATGACCGCGGTGGCGGCCACGGCGTCCGCGCTTCGCAGGATCGAGCCGAGATTCCCCGGCTTTTCGATGGTCTCCGCCACCAGATAGAGTCCGCCGGGCTTCGCCGGGATATCCGCCAGGGTTTTATGCTTCATCTCCGCTACGGCGATAAGTCCCTCCGGACGGTCCCGGTAGGCCAGTTTTCGCAGGATATCCGGCGAGCATTCGTACAGCACCGCGCCGGAGTCCTCCAGCGTCTTGAGCAGTGCGCCCTCGTTCCGGCCCAGAAACATTTCGGGACAGTAGAAGACTTCCTTCATGGGGATCCCGGCGGCATGGCCCCGGGAAAGCTCCCGGTATCCTTCCAGCAGCGTCACGCCGCGGGCGTCCCGCTCGCCGCGTTCACGCAGTTCGTATGCGCTTTTCACCTTCGGATTTTTCGCACTGGTCAACAGCATTTCTTTTCTCCTCCAGGTCAGATGGAATCGTATTCTCTGCGGAACTCTTCCAGATCGGCCGCCGCCTGTTCCCATTCCAGCATGGCCTTGGAAATATCGTAATCGATTTCCTTGATCCGCTTGTTTTTCTCCGGAATGGCTGCGGGATCCAGATCGCCCCGGGCGAACGACGCCATGATCTCTTCTTTTTCCCGTTCGCCGTCGGCTATGATCTTTTCCAGACGCGCCACCTCTTTCTCCAGCTTGCGTTTCTTCGGCGCCAGTTCGTTGCGCCGGGCCGCCTTCTCCCGCCGGAGATCCTTCCGGTTCCCGACGGCCGCCTGGCTTTCCGGATTGTCCGACGAGACGCCTGCCGGAGCGTCCGCCGGAGCGTCCGCGGATCCACCTGCCGCCTTCTCCCGAAGCTGCGCGGCGGCCTCTTCTTCCGCCTTCTTTTCCCGGTAGTAATCGAAGCCGCCGGGATACCTGCGGATGCCGGACCGGGTCATTTCCAGAATGGAGGTGACAGAGCCCCGGAGAAATTCCACATCGTGACTGACCAGACAGACCGTGCCGGGATATTTGAGCAGGGCGTTCTGAAGAGCCTCCCGGGCCGATACGTCCAGATGGGTGGTCGGCTCGTCCAGGATCAGCAGATTGGGCGGACGCACGAAGATCCGGGCGAAGCAGAGTCGGATCTTTTCACCGCCGGAGAGAACGGAACAGGTCTTGAGCGCGCTGTCGCCGGTGAATCCGAAGGCACCCAGGATCTCCCGGATCCGCTGGGAGGGAAGATCGCCGCCCGCGGCGTCTTTCACCACGTCGAACGCCTTTTTTTCGCCGGGCAGGATCTCTCCGAATTCCTGTGCCTGATAGCCGGTGATGACCTTATGTCCGATCCGGACGCTGCCTTCGGCCGGCTGCATCCGTCCGGCGATGATCTTCAGCAGCGTTGTTTTGCCCATGCCGTTGTAGCCTACGATCCCGATCTTCTCTCCGCTCGGGACTTCCAGCGAGAGGTCGCGGAAGATGAATCGTTCCCCGTCGTAAGTGTGGGATACGTGCTCCAGACGGAACGCCTCGATCCCGCACGGCGGCGGCTCCGGGATCCGGATCGTCCCCTCGAAATGAAGCTGCTCCGGTATATCGGCGTCTTCGATCTTTTCCAGCATTTTGATCCAGGACTGCACCTGCGCGGCCTTGGTCGCCTTGGCCCGGAAACGGTTGATATTGTCCTGAAGCTGATGCCGTCTCTTTTCGATGTTCTTCCGGGCGGCCTCGCTCTGCTCCTGCCGGGCCGCACGCTCCCGGACGTAATAGGTGTATCCGCCCGGATACCGGGTCACGGCGCCGCTGTTGACTTCCAGCGTGACGTCGGTCAGGGAATTCAGAAGGAACCTGTCGTGGGAGATCAGCATGAGGGTCCCCTCGTAGGATTTCAGACGATGCTGAAGCCATTCCACGGCGGGGATATCCAGATAGTTGGAGGGCTCATCCAGCAGCAGGAGGTCGGGTTCGCCCAGCAGAACACGGGCCATGGAGGCGCGCATCTGCCATCCGCCGGAGAAGGAGGCGAGGGGACGGGAGAAGGTATCGGGATCGAATCCGAGACCGGCCAGCGCCGCCTGTGCGCGGTGGCGCATATCGTACCCGCCCAGATGTTCGTAGCGGCTCTGCAGTTCGCCCAGCGAGTTCAGCAGTCCGGCATTACCGGGCGTTTCGGCAAGACGACGTTCCAGCGCCTCGATCTCGGCGTGGATCGCAGGCAGTTCGCCGGAGGCTTCCTCCACATAGGCGAGAAGTTCCGTTTCCGGCCCGGCGGAGGGCAATTGCTGACGCAGATATCCCAGGCGTATCTTCTCGGGCATCACCACGTCCCCGGCGTCCGGTGTCATATCCCCGGCGATGAGGGAGAAAAGCGTGGTTTTTCCGGCTCCGTTCGGACCGACTACGCCTACGCGCTCGCCCCGGTTGACGCGGAACGAGGCGCTGCGGAAGATGTCCCGCCCTCCGAGGAGTTTGCTGACATTCCGGAAATCGAGCATGCTTACTTTTCCGCCTGGGCTTTGTTCTTCGCATACCGGGCGCGGCGGCGGTCGATCTCATGGAGCAGAATTTTACGGAGTCGCACGTTCTTCGGCGTGACTTCCACATATTCGTCGTCCCCGATATACTCCAGGGATTCTTCCAGACTCAGTTTCTGCGCCGGTGCGATCTTCAGATTCCGGTCGGATCCGGAGGCCCGCATGTTGGAAAGGCGTTTCGCACGCTGAAGGTTGACTTCCAGATCGTCCTCCGTGCAATGCTGGCCCACGATCATTCCTTCATACGTCTCCGTGCCCGGATCGATGAAGAACGTGCCGCGCAGCTGGAGTCCGTCAATGGCGTAGGCTTCGGCAAATCCGTGACCCATGCTGATCATAACGCCGCTGGTGCGCGAGGGAATGTCGCCGCGGAAGGGTTCGTAGTGATCGTACCGATGGGATATGACCGCCTGTCCGGCCGAGGCGTTCATGATCTTGCTGCTGAGTCCGATGATACCCCGGGTCGGGATCGTGAATTCCAGCAGCTGACGTCCGCCGCGCTGTTCCATCTTGAGCATTTCGCCGCGTCTCTGGCCCACCAGTTCGATGACCTTGCCGGCGGCCGAGTCCTGCACGTCCACGGTCAGAAGCTCGATCGGTTCGTTTTTCACGCCGTCTATGACTTTCGTAATGACATGCGGCTGGGCCACGGTCAGTTCGTAGCCTTCCCGCCGCATGTTTTCGATGAGGATCGAAATATGCAGCACGCCGCGTCCGCTCACCTTGAAGGCGTCGCCGCCCGCCTCTTCCACGCGCAGCGCCACGTCGCGCTCCGCCTCCTTGAAGAGACGTTCCCGGATATGACGGCTGCTGATGAATTTTCCTTCCTGTCCGAAGAGCGGCGAGTCGTTGACCCGGAAAAGCATGGAGATCGTAGGTTCGTCGATGGCAATGGGCGGCAGCGCTTCCGGCTGTTCCGCGTCCGCAATGGTGTCGCCGATATCCAGATTTTCCACGCCGACCAGCGCGCAGATATCGCCGCATTCCGTGCTTTCGGTCTGCTTCCGGCTGATCCCTTCGAAGGTGAAAAGCTGCTTCAGCTGCGTCGGAACGCGTTCCCCGGTCCGTTTGATCAGCACCAGTGGCTTGTTGATCGCCAGCGTCCCGCGATGGATCCGGCCGATCCCGATACGTCCGACGAAGTCGTTGTAGTCGATGGTCGAGACCTGGATCTGCACCGGCCCTTCGAGGACTTTCGGCTCCGGTATGTATTCCAGAATGGCGTCCATGAGCGGCAGAATGGAGTCACGCGGATCCTTTTCCAGGTCGCGCACGGCCCAGCCGTTGCGTCCGCTGGCGTAGATGACGGGGAAGTCCAGCTGCTCTTCCGTGGCGTTCAGATCGATGAAGAGATCGAAGACCTCGTTGAGCACTTCCTGCGGCCGGGCGTCCGGACGGTCGATCTTGTTGATGACCACCAGCGGCTTGAGTCCCAGCTTCAGCGCCTTGTCCAGCACGAATCTCGTCTGGGGCAGGGGGCCTTCCGCCGCGTCCACCAGCAGCAGTGCTCCGTCGGCCATATTCAGGACCCGCTCCACCTGTCCGCCGAAATCGCTGTGGCCGGGCGTGTCGATCACGTTGATCTTCACCCCTTTGTAGTTCACACTGATATTTTTCGCCAGAATGGTGATGCCTCTTTCGCGTTCCAGAGGATTGCTGTCGAGAAAGCACGTCTGCATTTCCTGATTGTCGCGGAAAAGTTTCGCCTGCTTGATGATTTCATCCACCAGGGTCGTTTTCCCGTGGTCCACGTGGGCGATGATTGCAATGTTTCTGATTTTGCGCATAGAACCCGCCTGCTCACATTTGATGTGTTTGATGTTGTTCCGCTGTCCGTCCCGTTCATCTTCTTCCCGTCCCGCAGGATCGCGAACGAACAATGCAGCATATAATATACTGCATGAATGCCGCTTTTTCCACTCGTACAATGAGAAAATCGGAACTTTTGTTCCCCCTTTTACGTCCTTTTCATGCGAGGCAAAAGCCGAATGCGGCGGCTTCAGGAGGAAATCACTGCGGCGTCAGAGCCAGAAATGCCGTCGGCGTCAGAACCGGGATATCATCCTGCGGAAAATGCCTCGCGTTCCGCGTAATGATGTAATCTGCCTCACTGTACACAGCGGAGTAAAACTGAACGCCGTCTTCGAAGTCGTTTATCGGGGAGGAGATGGCTTTATCCAGCAAGGAGACGGTCAGATCGACGGGCGTCAGGATATTTCTGAGAGCCTGAAGTTTCGTCCGCATCGTTCCCGGAGTGACAAATTTGCGCAGCACGTAGGAAACGGTGCAAAACGTCAGTGCGGAAACGGCGCCTTCCGCTTTGCCGGTCTCGCAAAGATCGAAAATCGAACGCGAATCCGCGACAAAAGGTTCCCTGGCCGCTATCACATCGATAACAACATTCGTATCCAGAAAAAGTTTCATTTGCCGAGTCCGTATTTTTCAGCAAAGACATCGCTCATGAACTCTTTTTCATCAAACCCCTCCGGAAGTTTTACGACCCCGGTGACGGATTTTGTCAGGGGGCCGACCTTCCGGCGGGAACGACGGCAGGAGTGAAGTCTTGTCTTCGCCAGAATGAAGTTGGCGAACATAGCGGAAATACTGGTGTTTTCGACCTTGGCCTGTTCTTCCGCGAGGGAAATGATTTCAGGCGGAGCGGTCAGCGTAAGTTTCGACATTGCCATGATTCACCTCCTGCTGTTACACGTGTTCTTCCAAACATAATATACGTGTCGAAAAAGAAAAATCAAGTCCGAAAAGAAAAAATTGCAGGGTAAACTTCAGGTGACATCCGTTGATATACTTTGAAATCCGGCCATTTTGCTGTATATTACGCGGCAATGCAAGGTTTCAACTGTTCTCAAACCATGAAAAGGGCCCCGTATAATGTCCTCATCCCGCATTCAGGCGTGGCTGTACGATCCTGTCAGCACCGGCAAGAAACTCTCACCCGTCACGTGCTTCCGCCGTTCCTTTGAATCGGGCAGGGGACTGCTCCGGCTCAAGGTCGGCGCGCTGGGCCTTTTCGACTGCCGGCTCGACGGCGAAAGAATCACGGACAGTCTGTTCACGCCCGGATGGTGCGACTACCGGAAACGCGCCGAATATCACTGTTTCGAACGTCCCGTTCCCGCCGGACCTCATACGCTGGAGATCCTGCTGGGCGGCGGATGGTATTCGGGGCACATCGCCGGAAAGGAAGACCGCGTTCCCATGCTCTGGATCGAGGCGGCTCTCCCTGACGGCGGACGGTTCGGCGCGGACAGCCGATGGGAATGCTCCTCCGACGGACCTCTCCTTTACAGTGATATCTACATGGGGGAATCCTGCGATCTTACCTGGAAATGGACGGTCTGGCGGCCCGTCGGCGTGAAAAAGCTCGAGCTTCCGCTGGAGGCGTTCTCCGGGATCCCCGTCCGCTGCTGCGCCGTCCTGAAGCCCGTCTCCGTTACCGGGACGATCGTGGATTTCGGACAGAACCTGACGGGCCGGGAACGGCTCCGTTTCCATGCGCCTCTGGGGACGAAGGTGGTCATCCGTCATGCGGAGATGCTGAATCCGGACGGCTCGCTCTATACGGAAAATCTGCGGGGCGCCAAAGCCGAAAACACCGTTGTCGCCACGGGCGGCGAGGACTTTTACGAGCCGGATTTCACCTTCCACGGATTCCGCTATCTCGAGGTGCGCGGGGCGGATCGTTTCGAGGCGGAAGCCGCCGTGATCCACACGGACTTCACCGAACATCTTTCCTTCCGCTGTTCCAATCCTCTGCTCACCAAACTCGCGGAGAACATCCGCTGGGGCTGGCTGGATAACGCCCTCGACGTGCCTACGGACTGCCCTCAGCGGGACGAGCGCGTCGGATGGACCGGCGACGCCCAGGTGTTCGTCCGGGCCGCCCATTATTTAACCGACTGCTCCCGGTTTTTCCGCCGCTGGCTGAAAGACGTCCGGGCCGCCCGCGATGAGGATGGCTTGTTCCCCATCGTCGCGCCCTGGCTGGAACGATTCGGCGGCAGTGCCGGGACGGCAGGCTGGGCCGATGCCGGAGTGATCTGCCCCTGGACCGTGTACGAGTTCACGGGCGACACGTCCGTGCTGGAGGAAAACTACGCCGCCATGCTCCGGTTCAATGCCGCACGCTGGAATCAGTTCCGGCAGGGACACGTTCCCCCGGCCCGCTTCGGCGACTGGCTGAATGCCGACGACGATACCCCGAAGGAGTTCCTGGGCACGGCCTTCCTCATCCGTTCGCTCGACCTTACCGCCCGCGCCGCACAGGTCCTGGGCGACGAGGAGAACCGGCTGATCCTCGAGTACCGCGAACGGATGGCCCGGAATTTCTTCCGGACGAATTACCAAAACGATCTGCACTCCCAGACCGCCATGGCTCTGGCTCTCCGGTTCCGGCTCCTCGACGATGATCGGCGGCAGACCGTTGCGGATGCGCTGGACCGTCACGTCCGGGAAGCGCGGGGGATGCATCTTTCCACCGGATTCCTCGGGACGCCCCATCTGCTGCACGCTCTCTCCGAAAACGGGCATGCCGATACTGCCTGGGCTCTTCTGGAACAGACCACCTGTCCCTCCTGGCTTTTCCCCGTTCTCCACGGCGCCACCACCGTATGGGAACGCTGGAACAGCTGGACGCCCGAGTCCGGATTCGGCGATCCCGGCATGAATTCCTTCAATCACTATGCCTACGGCGCCGTTCTGGATTGGATCATCGGAGTCGCGGCGGGAATCCGTCCCGACTTCACGCTCGATCCGCATCCCGGCGGATCCCTGGAATTTCTGGAAGCCGAGTACCGGGGACTGTCCGTCCGATGGGAGAAGATGCCCTCCGGCGGATACCGTTACTTCGTATCCGTTCCCGAAGGCTGCGAGGCACGTTTCCGCGGCGCTTCTCTGCCGCCCGGGAAGCACGAATTCGAAATCGGAAACTGACCGGTCCGGGCGCCGGATCCCCGGCGGAAAAAACAAGGATCATTCCCCGCGCAGCAGCTGGTTCCTCATCATGACGGCGGCGCCGCGGGCAGTGTCGTATTTATCCAGCCGGGAGAATTCCAGCTTCAGGTCCCGGACCGTGCCGGAAAAACAGCTTCGGGTGAGCTCCCTGTGAATGGATTCCAGCAGGAGATCGCCCAGTCCGGTCAATTCGCCGCAGAGCACGATCACCGAGGGATTCAGCAGCACAACAGCCACCGCCAGCGCCCGCCCGATGCTTTCGCTGACCTCTCCGGCTATGATATTCGCCGTCTTATCGTGTTTCGCGCATTCCGTGAAGTAGGGAATGCTGAACTGTTCCAGATTCAATATGGTGTCCACGCCGCTGCTGATCGCCTCCCGGATCCGCCGCCGGATCCCCGCTTCGCCGGCCAGGGCTTCCAGACATCCCCGGTTGCCGCACTGGCAGAGCGGGCCCGAGGGATCGATCACGATATGGCCGATCTCCATGGCCTGATTGGTGTCGCCGACAAAGCATTCGCCGTCCTTGATGAAGCCGCCTCCGATGCCGTCGTCCATTCCCAGATGAAACAGACTGCCGTTCATTTCCCGGCCGCGCAGAAGATATTCCATGAACGTTTTGACCTGACCTTCCGGCCAGATCCCGGACGGCATCCCGTTTTCCGAGGAAAGCCATTCCCCGGTCCGGACATTTTCCCAGCCGGGCACGTTGACGGCACGGATGGAAAGTCCTTTCTTCACATCGACCAGACCGGGATCCGCGAAGCCGATCCCGCGCACCAGACTCCAGCTGCTTCCCGCCTGTTTCCGAAGTTCACTCAGCACGGCCCGGATCTCGTTCCGGCAGGCGTCCAGCGAACCCCGTTTCCCGGCGGGAAGCTCCGCACGATACCGGATCGCGCCGGAAAGATCGACCACCGTTCCCACCGTGCGCCGTACCTGAAAATCGATCCCCGCACACCAGAAATGCTCCGGATTCAGGCAGAGCCGGGGCGCTTTCCGCCCGGTCCGGCGTCCGCTCCGGTCCGGCTCGCAGAGGATTCCCGCCTGCTTCAGCTCGTCCACCGCCTCGAAGACGCTGGCCGCCCGGGCCCCGGTCGTTTTCACCAGTTCCGGACGGGTGGCATCTCCTCTTGTCAGTATCAGATTCAGAATTGCCGAACGCAAATAATCTTTTTTCACGGTAAAGCGCCTTTTTTGTGTTTATATGATTCGTTTTCGTATCAAAAATATAAACTTTTTTCAAAAAAAGTCAAGAAAAATATCCGAAAAAAGGTTGTTTTTTTCCGGAAGAGGGATATTGTATCCGCAGAAAGCACCACCAAAAACAGAAAACAGGAAGAGAGATTATGAAAAATCATCAGATGCGTCTTATGACCGTTGAGG
The DNA here is from genome assembly GCA_017615635.1 of Lentisphaeria bacterium. Classification (GTDB taxonomy): domain Bacteria; phylum Verrucomicrobiota; class Lentisphaeria; order Victivallales; family UBA1829; genus RGIG8244. The sequence continues at coordinate 4,642 of JAFZZR010000170.1, read as the reverse complement.
ACGTCCAGAACTACCTGAAGAAAAACCGGACCATCATTCTTCCGTACGCGCTGTGTGAACAGCACGGATACCATCTGCCGCTGGATACCGATATCCGGAACGCGGAGTACAGTTCGGCGGCTCTGGCCGAAAAACTGGACTGCATGGTGGCCCCGGTCCTGAATTACACCTTTTCCGGCGGCATGCTCCCCGGTACCATCAACGTCAAGCCCAACACGTTCTCCAATCTGGTGGGTGAGATCATCGAGTCGCTGACGCTCCAGGGGTTCCGCAACTTCATCATCATCCCGGGACACGGTGGCAGCGAAAGCATGCTTCATCTGAAGGAATCGCTGCGGATCCAGAAATGGCTGAATCCGGCCCTGGCGGACGACCTGATCCTGCTCTGTCCGATCTGGGATTTCTCTCCGACCTGGACCAAACTGTTCCAGAGCCGCGACTATCATGCGTCCGAAGCGGAGACCTCCCTGCTGCTTCACTGGTGTCCGGAGGTCGTCCGCAAGAAGATCGTCATGGACAAGCCGGCCGTGGCGGAACGTCTGCGGGACGATCCGGACAGCTATCAGCACCGGGTCAGCTTCACCACGCTCAAACAGGAAGTGATCCAGACGTCCCAGCGGGAAGATGTCAAGATCGGCGTCATGGGATATCCGGAACGGGCCAATGCCGCACTGGGCGCAAAAATCGAGGCCGAATTCGTGAAGAACGCGGTCCGCGAACTCCGCAAGGCCATCCGCGAGGCGGATTCGGCACGCAAAACCGGCAAACGGATCGTTCATGAAGACAACGACAAACTGAAGATCCTGGCGCTCTGATCCGAGGCGGGACTTCCGAATAAGAAGAATGGAAACAGGAAGCCTTCCCGAGGGAATCCGTCTCCGGGCGAGGACTTCATCAAAACAGGAGAAATATCATGCCTATCGAAACAGTTGACAAGGAACATTTCACCGGAGGAAAAACCGAAGGCGGAATCACCAGTTCGTATGCCACCGACGACGGAGTGAAGCTGAAGGTCGCCTACTCCTTCATGGGCAGCATCTATGACGACGCGGAACGCAACGCGGCGCTCGCCGCCATGGCGCAGGACTCCCTGACCATGGGCCCGAAGACCCAGGAATTCCAGGAGAAATTCGCAAAGATCCACGGCGTGAAGCATGCGTTTGCCTGTTCTAACTGCACCACCGCCATGCACGTCGGCACCCAGATTTTCGATATCAAGCCCGGCGATGAAGTGATCGTCACGCCGAATACGTTCGTCGCCACCTCGCTGGCCATCCTCAAGGAAGGCGGCATCCCCGTGTTCGCCGATATCGATCCCCGCACGTTCAATATCGATCCCGCCAAGGTCGCGGAAAAGATCACGCCCAAAACCAAGGCCATCTACGTGGTCCATTACGCCGGCCTGATGGTCGACATGGATCCGATCATGGAGATCGCACGCAAGAACAACATCTTCGTGCTGGAAGACTGCGCGCACGCCACCGGCGCCTCCTACAAGGGACGCATGGCCGGATCCATCGGCGACATCGGCGCCTTCTCCTTCCACTCCCTCAAGAACATCACCACCTGCGGCGAAGGCGGCATGATCACCACCAATCATGACGAATTCTGCCACGGGATCCAGAACCTGCGCTGCATGAGCAACAATCACTCCTGGGGCGAACAGGGATCCAAGTGGACCTTCGGCGACAAGGTCACCATGGAAAAGACCGATCCGATCCAGTACTGGATGCCCGCTCACTTCGACGTGATCCCGCACAACGGCCACTGGGGCAGCAACTACCGCATGAACGAGATCCAGGCCGCCGTCGGCTGCACCCAGCTCGACAAGCTCCCCATGCTCACGGCCAAACGCCGGGAGATCGCCCACAAGATCACCGCCGGACTCCAGGGCATCGAAGGAGTCGAGACCGTGTACGAGCCGGAAGGATACAATCACGTGTTCCATCTGTACACGTTGTGCATCGATGAAAAGAAGCTCGGCGGGACCCGCGACGAGTTCATGCAGACCCTGTATCAGGAAGAGGGCGTGCAGACCATTCTGCATTATCAGCCCACCTTCCACTTCACCGGACTGCGCCGCATGGGATACGATCCCAATCAGTGCCCCATCGCCACGGAATTCTTCTACAAGCGGGAAATGAACCTGCCCATGCATCCGCGGCTGACCGATCAGAACATTCAGGATATGGTCGAAGGCATCAGGAATACCGCCGCCAAGATCCGCAAACGTCACTGCAAGGCCTGAAGCCCGCAGCGATAAGAAGAAAGACCATGCCGGGGGCTCCGCCGTCATACGGAACCCCGGCACAAACGGAGATAACAGGAATCCATGAGCCTCATTGATCTTTCATGTCCTTTTCCGCCCAGGGCGGCTGAGAAGATCCGGATCAGGGAAGTCCCCCTGAAATCGGAACAGACCGCCTATACCGGCATGGTCTATGATTTTTCGCTCAATTCCATGGACGGAAGCTACATCGATCTGCCGGGGCACATCCGGGAAACGGACGACGGCCGGCGGGGCGACAACGTCCCGCTGGATCAGTTCTACCGCGTGCCTTGTTCGGTGATCCGCCTGAACCGGATGGACCGGAGCGGAGCAGTCTCCGCTTCCGAGCTGGAACAGGCGTTCGGCGGCAAGGTCACGACCCCGGCTCTGATGATCAATGCGCTGGGCCCGCTGGAGCCCGACGAGATCGAGCTCCGCAGCGTCTGGCTCGATTCCAGCGCGCTGGACTGGATCATCGGTTCGGGCGTGCGCCTGATGGTTTCCGATATCTACGAAAGTCCCCGCCTCGAAGGCGTCTTCCTGAGGCTCTTCAAGGCGGGCGTCAGCACGGTCTGCGAGCCCCGGCACATGAGCCGGATCCGGAAAAAGACCGTGGAGCTGACCGTCATGTTTCCGAACATTCCCGGCATGACCCAGATCCCCTGCCGGATACTGGCGGATGACGGGAATGAATAAATGTCAACTTTTGAGGTGAACAAGTGAATCGCAAGGAGATCGCGGAGGGCCTGAAGGCTCTGGGATTGAAAAACGGCAGCATCGTTCTGCTCCACAGTTCCTTTCTGAGCCTGGGAAAAGTCGAAAACGGACCCGGTGAAGTCATCAAGGCTTTTCTGGATGTGATCGGCCGGAAGGGGACCATCCTGGTTCCCGCCTTCGGTCAGCTCGGTGTGCTCGTGGATGAGGTCAAACGTCTGCCGGGTGCCATCGTCAGCTCCTGCCCGGTGGGCTGTGTGGCCGCATACGGGCCCGCCGCAAAAGAACTTTGCAAGGATCACTGGAAAGCCGAAACCGCCCACGGCAAGGATACTCCGTACACCCGCCTGGCGGAAAAAGGCGGATTCATCTGTCTGCTCGGCGTGGACCAGGACCGCAACACCTCCCTGCACAGCATCGAGGCTCTGCTGGAGCTTCCGTATCTGCGGACCGTGACGAAGACGTTTAAGAATCCGAACGGGAAGGAAGTCACACAGAGCTACAAGTTCTATCCGGGGCCCCATCGGGATTTCATCGGACTCGACCGTCTTCTTCTGGATTCCGGCGCCATGAAGATTCGCCGGATCGGCAATGCGCAGGTCCGAATGATCGAGAGTGCGCACATGTTCGACGTCCTGCTGGCTGCGGGACGGGACTGCCCCGATCTGGTCCTCTGCAACAATCCGGAATGCGCCGACTGCGTCCGGCAGCACGCCGCCATTTATGCGGACGAGATGGAGCGCGAAGCGTTTCAGCTCACCGTTTCCTCCCGTCTCGCGGGCCGCTACATCCCCGAAATGATCGAGAACCTGAAGCGCCAGGGGATCCGCCGGATCGAACTGGATTACCTTCAGGGAAAGATCTGTGCCTCGCTCCCCGCCGAAAAACTCGCCGCGGCCGTCCGGGAACTGAAGGCGGACAATATCGAAGTGACCGGGATCCGTCTCCCCGTGATTCCGGACGAACCGGAAAAGCTGGCGGAAAAACTCCGTCAGGCGGAGATCGGCCGTGTGGTCATGCCTCTGGCGGGCTCCGCCAAGGCCGTGAAAGTCCTGAAAAAAGCCGGACTGACGGTTTCTCTTTACAATGCTGCCCAGACCGCCAAAGGCGCGGCGCTGGAGTTCGCCGGGATTCGGAAGAAAGATCCTGATACGCTCTTCACCTTCGATGCCGCCAATTTCGTCAAGGCCGGCGAGATGCCGTTCCTTTACTCCTACCGGGTCGGTCGGTTCGGCAAGGTCGTCGGCCAGCTCGATGTGGCCGACTGCACCTGGGACGGCGCTCCGGCCGCTCTGGCCTGCGGCAATGCCGAGATCAAGGAGCTTGTCTCCATTCTGCGCTGCCGGAATTTCTCCGGATACTGCTGCCTGGGCGGCGGCTCGGTTTATCCGGGCGATCTGAACGAGGCGGCGGAGAATTTCCGCATCCTGCTGAAGAACATGTGATCCGCAGGGACCGCGTATTTCTGCCGCCCTGCGGGGCGGCATTTTTTTTCGCCCGATTCTCCCGGCCTCCATTTTTTTGGTGAATTGCAAAGGTAAAAGCACTTTTGGGAAAAATGAGGAGAGATGAAGTGCGTTTAGTCTTACAAACTCCCTTTCGGGGACCGCGAGAATGTCATTTTCGTGCATTTACTCTTACAAAAAATCGTTTAGTCAT
>JAFZZR010000169.1 GCA_017615635.1 Lentisphaeria bacterium | reverse complement strand
TGATGACCGGAAATTGGGCGGCCAAACGCTGTAACTGCGGCTCTATGAAACGCTGGATCATCTGACACCTCCTTCGCTTTTCCGATAGTTAATATACAGTCGCGCGTGCAAATTTCAACCTTTGACTTCCAAATTTACACAAAATATGCGTTCGGACCGCCAGTTTGACATAAAAATTCGGGCTGTTATGACGCCAGATGAAGGCCTCCGGCAGAAGGACGACGGAGATAAAAACATGGAGAAATCGGCATAAAATTACCGTTCTCTCACCCCCTATTTTAGATTTTTCGATCTTCCGCTACCAAAGAACTTCCAGCCAGTCATCCGACTGGCTTTTTTGTGCTCAAATTTCCTCTGCACGCATACCGCCGCGTGTGTGAATTCCGGACCGTCTGGACGAAGAGTCGCTTTCGCAGCTCAATGTTGAAACGCTCGGCGAACTTCGGGATTCGGCGGTCGGCCGGATGCTCAAACTTGTCAAAACCTTACTGGAGGAATGCGTATGAATCAGCCTGTCCGGCAGATGCTGGCGCAATACGACTGCCGAAACGAAAACGACACCGTCAACGCGATCCGTAAAATCATGCAGGAATTGACGCTGCAGGGATCATGGCGCGGAAAGTTCTTCGGGCGGCAATACTGAAAAAGCCGCTTGCCGAACGGGTCCGGCAGGAGGGGCCTGCGGCTGATGCTTTCTTTTTCCATAAGTCTTTTTGGAAAAAAGAGTGTTCTGCACTTGCAAAATTACTCTTCCTGTTTATAGTGATGCCATGGCAGAACTCGCGACTGGTCTTTCGGCTTTTTTCGAAAGTCCGGCATATGGGAAATGAACATTTTTAAGCAGAGAAGAGCCGAACGTCTGAATCCGGCTCCGGGATCGGGTGAAATGAAAAGTCAAAGAGACTTGCTGGAACTCCGCGAACGTATCCATGAAATTTTGGAAAAGCGCTTCTTTTCCGGAGAAAATGTTCTGTTCGACTACGCCGGACGGAACGGGGAAGTGGTGCTCCCTTCTCCGGAGGAATGTCTGGCAAACAAGCCCAACGCGTTTGCCTGGAATACGCCGATCGAAAACGGCGCTTTTTTCAACGGCGATCTTCTGATCGGGCTGTGCGATCTGTATGAAAAGTTTCCGTCCGAAAAGCTGCGGGCGCAGATGCGCCGGCTGGTCAGCGGCTTGTTCGTTCTTCAGGACAGGTCGCCCGTCAAAGGGTGCATCCTGCGCGGGATCGCCGGTGACGGGAAAAGTTTTTATCCCGCCTCCTCCGATGATCAGGTCTCCCCTTTCCTTCTTGGATTGTGGCGGTTCGCACAGTCCGGGGCCTCCTCGCCGGAGGAAAAGGCGGAATGCCTTCGCCGCTGTCGCGAAACGGCGCTGGCGCTGAAAAACAATCATTGGATCATTCCCGGCGCACGGCCCGGATTCGACAGAGGGAATATCGCCGGAAGAGCTCCGTTCAATGCGTGCAATCTTCTACTGGCCACCCTGATTCTCGAACGTACGGCTCCGGAAGAAACGCCGGAATTCGAGCGAGTTCTTGAGGAGAGAAAAGAGATCGTCTTCGCCGGATATCCGGACATCCCTGCCGGGCACTGCTGGTTTGCCGCGCACAACTTTACTATTCTTTCCATGATCGCAGACGAATATCCTGCCTGCCGGGCACAGGCGAAAAGGGCGTTGAAGATCACGGCGGAGGGCGCATCGAAGTGGATCTCCGGCTGGAAACAATATGTTCCCGGCCTCGCTTTCACCCCGGACTGGCATCCGCTGAACACCCTCTGGCAGGAGCAGATGAATACGAAAGACTGCGTCGCCATAACGGGGGGACCTCTCTGGGGGCTCTGGCAGGAAATCTGCCCGGCCGTCATGAACGAACGAGTGAGTATCATGTCTGCGTTTTCCGCCGCATGGATCGTTCTGATGTCCGGCGACGATGAAATCATTTCGAAGACCGAGCCGGATATCCGTGAGGCTCTGGAGCAGGTGCCCTTCGAGGATCTGTATTACGCTCCGTTCTTTTTCGCGGAAAACGTGATCGCAAAAATGGTCTGATCCTGTCTCATCAGACGGTCCTGCCAAAACTCGCGACTGGTCTTTCGGCGTCTCTCGAAAGTCCGAAATCCGGTACTTTCCGGCTGTTGCCGCACCGGGCAGCAGCCTCAAAATTCCGGACATCGTCTTTTTCGAGATCCATCCGAAATCCGGGGGCGCCACTCTTGGCAGGACCGTCTCATCAAAAGCGAAGAGCCTTTTTTCTGCGAAAAAGAGTGCACTACACTTGACAATTGATTTACGTACATTTATTGTATAACATAAAGGGGTACAAGTATACAGCACCGAAGGAAGGCAGACCATGTCCGGAATCGAGACGAAGCATACCGTCATTACGGAGGAACTCCGCAGGAAGATCCTTTGCGGCGCCTTCGGGGAAAAACTTCCGCCGCTGCGGACTCTCATGCAGGAATATCAGGTTTCCATGAAGACCATCAGCAAGGCGGTCAAACCGCTCTCCGGCATGGGGCTGATTATACCCGGTCCCCGCGGCTCCGTGATCGCGGCGGCGCCGAAAAAACGGTCCCGTCATTATGCCGTCGGTTTTCTGTGGCCTCACGGTCAGGATTTCGATGAAGAGGCCCGGCGGGAGGCCATGTACATCCAGGACTACTGGGCTCGGAAGAATTACAACGTGATCTTTCTGAATCAGCGCAACCCGAATCTGCGCAACAAGCCAGATTTCTGGCGGACTCTTCCTGTCGACGGTCTGATCTTTTCCTATGGCACGCTGTCCGCGGAGATCGCCTGGGCCCTGCATTACGCGGGGATCCCGGCTCTTGCTCCTCACTTTGCGGGGGATCTGCCCGTCCATGTGATGGAGCATGACACCTTTCCTGCCGTCGACCGTGTGGTAAAGATGCTTCATGAAAAGGGATTCCGCCGGATCGCCCTGCAGTTCAACTCTGAGCTGGCGGGGTACCAGGATATGGCAAATGCGAGATGGGACGAGATCCGCAGCCGGTATGGAATTCCCGGGGAATACCGGGAAAATCTCATGCCGGGGAACAAGGACACCATCGAACGCCATACGCAGTATCTCTGCCTGAAGGATCCTCCGGAATTCATTCTCTGCTGGCACTCGCATCCCGACCGCACGGTGGAAGCCTTGAATCGCCTTGGACTGGAGAAAAAAGTCCGGATCGTTACCATCCAGCGCGGCGAAAGATGGAATGAAAATGTCTACCGCCTTACGCCGCCTCCCGCGGATTTTCTGGACCGGCAGATGGTTTTCATGGAAAAAATCATTTCCGGAGAGCCGAAAGGGATTCTCCATGAATACGTGCCTTATCAGCCTGACTTCATCGACGATCCGCCCGAACCTTAACGGACAAAAGATATAAACGAACGGAAAGGAAGAGAGAAATGAAAGCGAACAGAAGATTTACCCTCATTGAATTGCTGGTCGTCATCGCGATCATCGCGATTCTCGCCGGCATGCTTCTGCCCGCGCTGGGCAAGGTGAAGAGCAGCGCCCACACTACGCAGTGCATCAACAATCTCAAGCAGCAGGGACTGGCGGTCTCCATGTACCTGCCGGACTACAATGACGTTCTGCCCTCCGTGGACGGGCATTACTATTACTTTGTCAACAATCTCAACACCATGATGGACTCATACAGGTTCTGCATGATCACCTACGCAAAACTGCCCTATACCAAGAACTCAGTTGCCTGGAAATCCGTGCCGGGAAACATTCTGCAGTGTCCTGCGGATGAACGGAGCCTCCGGGATGATCCGGACAAAGACTGGTGTGTGTCCGGGCCGGGCCACGTCCGGAGCTATATTCTGAACTACTATACGACTTTGAACGGCAAAATGAGAAGGCCGACGAAGATGAAAAAACCCTCGCAATGGATATATGTGGCCGATGCCTACAACTGGACTCTCAACCAAAAATTTACAGCAAGCACCTGGCCGTTCAAAGCCACGGAGAACCAGTTCGCAGGCGATGCTGTGGAGTTCCGTCATTCCGACAAAACGAATTCGCTTTTCATGGATATGCACGTGGATTCGATGCCGAGATCCGTACTGCTGGGGAGCAGCCAGAAATACACCTACAGTGCCAATCCATAACAAACATTTCTGACCGAAGGAGACGAAGTCCGATGAAACAAGTTCTTTTTACCATTCTGTTTTTTGCCGTATTCTGTGGAGATATTTCCGCACGGGAGCGCTTCATCAAAAGCGAGCTGCCTCCGAGGGTGATCCATATCGACGAATCGCAGGAGCTGACGATCCCGCGGAAGAGCGCCGATCTGGAGATCGTGGTAGCAAAGAACGCTCTGCCCATTACGAAATTTGCGGCGGAGGAGCTGAAGACTCATCTGGAAAAGGCGCTGGATACGGTCATTCCCATTGTGAACGACGTTACGCCGGAAAAAATCTCCTTCCTTATCGGCGTGAACGAGTTTTCGAGGCAGGCGGGGCTGGACGACAAAAAGCTCACGAGGGACTCCTTCATGATCCGCCGGGACGGAAGAAAGATCTACATTCTGGGGACGGATGCGCCGCTAGTCGAGGAGGTCGCAGGCAAAAACAAGGGCGCACCCGTTAGTGTGGAAGCGGCGCTGAAGGGAGGTGTCTGGCGTCAGAAAACCGCCAAGGGCACGCTTTTCGGCGTGTACGATTTTCTGGAACGGTTCGCCGGTGTGCGCTTCTTCTTCGCTAACGAACTGGGTGTGATCGTTCCGAAAGACCGGGACCTGAAGCTGCCGGGGATCGACATTTTCGACCGGGCGGACTGCGATATCCGTATCTCGGGATTCTACAAGGGCGTGTGGGAGGACATCCCGCCGGAGAAGATCAAAAATCCGTACGGGGATTATATCACGCCGCAGCGGAATCTTTCCGCCTGGCGCTGGCGTTTTGAAACCGCCTATACTCCGTGTATGCACGGCCTGGGCTGGCTGGATTTGGAAAAGCGGTTCGGGGAGACGCATCCGGAGTACTTTGCGCTCCGCTCGGACGGCAAGCGGCACAAGGAAAAGGGGATGCATTTCATCCCTCATATCTGCTATGCCAGCGGGGTTTCGGACGAGATTTTCAAGGATATGCAGGCACTGGCGGCGGGAGAGCCTCCCTCTTCCCGGGGAATCAAACGAAAAGCGTGGATGCAGACGTCCTTCCAGGACGGGTATTTCGCCATTTCCCTCCAGGATGCTCTGTATCCCTGCCACTGCGAAAAGTGCTGGCCGCATCTGGAGAAGGAAGACGCGCAGGCCCGCTCGAATTATATCTGGGACTTTGATACAAAACTGGCGAAGCGGGCCAAAGAGGCGAAACTCCCCCTCATCATCACCACGTTCGCCTACCATTACACGATCCCCGTGCCTGACTGCGAGATTCCGGACAATATGCACGTGCAGGTCTGCGTCCAGGGACCGCCCAACGCGTGGAAGAAGGGCGGAGCCTGGGGCGGACTGGATCAGATGCCGCTCATCCGCGCCTGGCATGACAAGGTGCCGTATCACGATATTTCGCTCTACAATTACACCGATAAATTCGATACGATGCATTACGACAGGATCCCGAATCTTGCGCCGCGCGCCTTCGGAAAGTTTTATTCCGAAGCCGGACCTTATGTCAACGGCGCTTATGCGGAATCAGAGACCGACGACTATCTTTTCAATTATCTGACCAACTATATCCTCGGAAAGCTCATGTGGAACAATTCCTGCGACTGGCAGGCCCTGCTGAAAGATCATTACCGCGCCATGTTCGGCCCGGCCGCCGACACCATGGAGAAGATCTACGAAGAGCTGGAAGACGTGTGGATCAACCGCATTAAGGGCAATGTTGTCTATACCAGCCTGGGCCCGAAAAACGTCTGCCTCTCCGAATACGAGGTGTGGACGGAGATCTACACGCCCGAGCGGCTGGCGGATCTGGGCAAGCGGTACGATCTGGCCGAACAGCAGGCGGCGGACGATCCGGAATGCCTCGCCCGCGTGAAATATATCCGCAAGCATTATCTGGACGGCATGCTGAAGCAGTCCAAAGCCTATCTGGAAGCCAACAAGCAGTTCGAGCCCATCCCCGCCCCGCTGAAGGAACTGGCCGAGGGCGGGCGCATCACGGTCGACGGCAAGCTGGACGAGCCCGGCTGGAAGAGTGCCGCGAAGCTGAAGCTGCAGGCACTGAACCGGGAAGTGAACGGGAGCTATCCCGACACCTTCGTCCGGGTGACCGAGGACAAGGAAAATCTCTACGTTGCGTTCGAATGCCGGGAGCCGGATCACACGATCCTGGAGAAAACGCCCGTCCGCAAACACGACGATCTGGAGATCTGGAGCGACAACACGCTGGAAGTGTTCCTGAATCCCGCCGGAGAAAAGGCGAAGTATTACCAGATCCTGATCAACTCCGCCGGTTCCATGAGCGATCTGGAAGCCGAGATCATCGGAGCGAGCAGTTTCATCAGCACGGCGTGGGAGAGCGGCGTGAACTTCGCCATCGGCGACACCCCCGGCGTCTGGTTTCTGGAAATAGCCGTCCCGAAGAAGAACATCCCCGGGATCGACAGCGGGAATTTCCGGGCGAACTTCTGCCGGACAAGGCCCGCCGCTCCCATGGAACACTCCGTCTGGGGATCCTTTCTGAAAAAATTTGACGACGTGAAGAATTTCGGGATGCTGGTCCGGGGCATGAAGGACGAGAATCTTCTGCGGGACGGCGATTTCTCCATGGAAAGCGAGCCTGCGCCTATTAACAGTGATTTCATTGGTCGGGGCGCCTGGTCCTGGGCCGTGAAAAACCCGGAAGGGAGCGTCAGCTTCGACGAGGATTCGTTTGTCACGGGGACGCGGAGCCTGAAACTGAAGCTGACCAAGGCGGACTGCGTCTTTGCGCAGAACATCGTCATGAATCTGAAGCCGGACACGAAGTACCGTTTGTCGTTTTACATGAAGACGGAGGATGTGATCGCCGCAAAATCCAGTCACGGCGCCTGCGTGAGAGTCTCCATGACGGATGCGGACGGGAAGACGTACAATGACTTCTACCCAGTGCAGGGGATCATCGGCACGAAAGGATGGTTCCGCCAGACCTTCGACCTGAAGACGTCCTCCTCGCCCGTGCGCATCGCATACATCGCTCCCAGCCTCATAGAGTCCTCCGGGACCGTCTGGTTCGACGACGTCCGGCTGGAAGAACTCAAAGAGGAAAAGGCGGCGGAGACGGCGGAGTAAATCCGCCCGCCTCCAATGTCATCAATTCCTCTTTCAAGGAAGGTGACCGCGGCTTCAGACTTCCTTAAAGCAGCGTAGAATCCGACACTGACAATCACCCCCGGAATTTCTTCCCGAACAGTTATTGGAAAGGATCGTTTTTGACATGTTGACCTATGCATTATCCACCGGGTCTTTCGGCAGTTTTATCACACCTGCGGCAGCTGAGGCTGTCCGGCGTTCCAAATTCCGTAATTATGAATCGGATTTCGGGATTTTCGCCATCAATGAGGAAAAGGCCGCCGCATCCGCCGTTTTGACCCGTAAATTGATCGATGAGGGCGTCTTCCGCTGTGCCAGCGTTCATCTGCCGTTTCACGGCAAACAGTCCTGGGATCCTTCCTGCCTCGAGGAAACCGAACGGAAAGAGATTTCCGCCCGGTTTGTCCGTGTGATCCGGGATCATGCCGGTATGCTGGCGCCGATGGCAACTCTGCATGCCAGCCTGGAACCACCGCTTGACGAACATCCCCGCCGCCTCGACCAGGCTTGCCGGACGATCGAAGAGATCATTCCCGCCGCACAGGAAGCCGGAATGGTCATCAATGTCGAATTTCTTCCCCGCACCTGCGTCGGCAACTGCGCCGAAGAACTTCAGCAGATCGTTTCCCGCTTCGATGCAGACCAGGTCGGGATCTGCCTCGATGTCAATCATATCATGGCTCGTTACCGTGAGCTCCCGTCCATGATCGACCTGCTTGCTCCCCGCATCCGAGCTTTCCATATCAGTGATTATGACGGCGTGGACGAGACCCACTGGATGCCGGGTCAGGGGATCCACGACTGGCCGGAGATCATGAAACACATCCGCGCGATCGATCATGATGTCCTGCTGATCCTCGAGACTACCTGGCAGCTTGTGCGGAGCAACCGGGAAATCGATCCCTTCTTCGCGCTGCGTCAAAATGAACGGGCATGCTGGTTTCTCGAAAACTGCGAAACTCTTGTTCCTCAGATCGAGGCATTCCGCCTTCCCGGAAATTGAGTCCAGGAACATTGTTGTTCTGCACCGGGGACCGTCTGGTTCGACGACGTCTGCCTGGAAGAAATCGAAAAGGGAAATAGCCGTTTCCGTCAGTCCCGGCCCAATGCTGCCTGGAGCCGCGCACGGGCACGGCCGAGTTTCGCACGCGCCACCACATACCGGGCTTCGGAAGAAACGAACTCGCTCTGCGCCTGATTCAGACGCGTGACCGTTTCCTTGCCGGCCTCGTATTCATCGGCGACCAGGTCTCTCTGCCGCCGGGACCAGAGCGCCATTTCGCGATGCAGCTTCACCTGGGCGGCGGCGTTCCGGCAGTCGGCCAGGGCGCTCCGCACCTCGCGGACCAGCTGCAGATACGTTTCCCGGATCTGGAAGAAGAGGATCTGCTGAGCGGCCGTGCGTTCCCGGACCAGCTGAACGGTGGAGAATCCGCTGAAGAGCTCCCACCGGGAGCGAATTCCGTAGTCGAAGGATCCTTCGTTGTAGTAATAGCGGGGAGAATCGAGGCCGGCAGTCCGTGCCGCGTGGGTGGAGAAACCGAAATTTGCATACGCCGAAAGCGAGGGGAGGAATCCGGAATATGCCGCAAATTTCCGCAGACGGGCCGCCTCCAGCCGGCGGCGTTCCGCCTCCAGATCGGGCCGTTGCCGGACCGCTTCCGCGATGCACGAGGATTCATCCGGAAAATATAAATCCATCCCTTCCTTCTCTTCCGGTCCTTCCCGGCACTCCGGGATCCGGAAATCCTCCCCCATTCCCATGATGGCGCAGAGGGCGAACCGGGCGGTTTCGCACTGATACCGTGCGTCCAGGAGTTTTGCCTCGGCGGAGGTCCGCAGGATTCGGAAGTTCAGCACGTTGTCCAGCGGGACGCTGCCGAAGGCGTACCGGACTTCCGCCTGTTCCAATGCGGAGTCCTGAAACGCTCTGTCCGCCTCGTAGATCCGGATCATTTCGGCCGAGGAGATGCAGTCGTAAAACGCATAGGCGGCCGCCCGGAGAAGCAGACGGCGGACGTTCATGAGCATTTCCTGCTCCGCCAGGACATCCTGTTTTGCGGCCAGTGCGTTGAATTCCCGCTCGAATCCATCGAAAATCAGATACGAGACCGACAGTCCGGCGGCGGTTCCGAAGACGTCCTCACGCCGGAGCACATCCGCGGGCGGCGTCCTTCTGTCGTACGTGGAGTCGAAGGACTGTCCCACACCGAAATCCGCGGTCAGCCGGGGCAGGTATCCGCTCAGAGCCGCATACCACCGGTACCGCGCGGCCTTTACGGAATAATGCGCGGCGCGCAGATCCGGATTATTGGCCAGCGCGATTTTCTCCACATCCTCCAGGGAAAGCGGACGGCCGGAGGGAATGACCGCAGGCTCCGAGGGAAACGCCCGCCGAAAATCTTCCGGAGTCCGGAGACTGGGGCCTTGAGGGATCAGTCCGCAGGAACAGCAGAGGAAAAGCAGGAGGACCGGAAGCAGGAAACGGAACATGGCAAGAGACTCCTCCATGATTCAGTCAAAGAGAAAGAGCTGCCAGAAAAACTGGCGTATAGGCCGGGCCAGCGTCCCCAGCTCCACATACGCGCTGGCGCCGACGTGAAAGATCAGATCGGACGGCGGATCCTGAATGCGGATCTGTACCGGATACCGCTGCGGCAGAAGAAACCATTCGTTCTCCTTTTCCACCACGGGAAGGCCGGTGACGCCCGATGAATGCCTGCGTTCGGCTCCGAATCCGGTCTCCTCCACCACGCCGCGAAACTCGCGTCCGGGATACTGCCGCAGCCAGATGCGGGCTACGGTCCCCTCCTTCAGTTCGGAGAGATCGCTTTCCTTGAAATTGGCCTGCACGAACCAGCAGGTGGTCTCTATGAATCCGAAAAGCACATCCCCCGGCCGATAGTATCCGCCCGGCGAGATCGAGAGATTCGTGACGGTCCCGTCGCTCAACGCGGTGACCAGCGTCTGCGATTCGTAGATTTCCGCCAGTTCCAGTTCCGCTTTCAGCCGTTTCAGCGAGGCCGCCGCCGCCGTCCGGGAATGCTCCAGCGCCTGCTTTTCGTGGATCGCGGTCCGGACCGTTTCCCCCGCCGTCTCGCAGGCTCGCCGCCGCTCTTCCGCGTATTCCTGGGACACGGCGGCCTTCTGATACATCTGTTCGGCCCGGCTGGAAAGATATTTTGCATTGGCGAGGGCGGCCTCCAGCCCCAGAATTCGGCTTTTCGCTCCCTCGATCCGTGCGTCCAGCGCAAGAATGGCGGCCTCCGTTTCCTCCACGGAATGGCGAAGCTGACGGCATTTCAGCGTGTAAGGCGGAGAGAACGTCCGGAAAAGCGGAGTCCCTTTTTTCACGAACTGATTGTTCTTCACATAGATCTCGGTGACGTATCCCTCCACCAGCGGCGATACCGGCCTCGTGTTGGCAAAGAGAAACGCGTTCTGCGTGAAGGGATGCCAGTGCCAGTAGAAATAATAGACCGTGGCTCCGCCCAGCAGCAGGAGCAGTCCCGCGGGCAGCGCATACCGTGCGAAAAATCCGCCTTTCCCCGCCTCATTCGGCATGACGCACCTCCCGGAGCCGCCGTTCGGACAGAAATCCGCGTTCAAAAAGGACTGTGAGGCCGCATCCGAGGGTCGTGGCAAGGATGCGGGAAACGGAAAGCTGAAGAAGATGGATGTTGGTCAGCTGAGAAGACATCAGATCCGATCCCAGACAGAACGACATCATGAAGCAGAGCGAAAAAATCATGTAGTTGCCGGTCGCGTACAGAAAGAAAAAACCGAATCCCGCGATGAACGGAAGCAGATAGATCATGCGGTATTCGAAGTAGGAGAGACATCCCAGAAAAAGAAAGCCCGCATACATCCCCAGCACCGTGCCCCAGATTCGGACCCCGGCCTTCCCCGTCAGGTCCTCTCCGGGTTGTTTAGACATGTAAAGATACGCCGCCGTCGCCGGGATCCACACGCCTTCCGGGATCCGGAGCGCCAGAAAAAGAAAATCGCCCAGAGCTGTGACGCCGGCCAGACGGAGGCTCTCCGCGGACGTGAATCCGCCGTCGTTTTCCGGTTTCCAGGTCTTCGGATCATGCACCAGGGAGACCGGAAGGACCGCCGCCAGCGAAGCGAAACCGGAGAGCCCGATCTCGATCAGTCTGTCCGCAGCCGCCTCGCATCCGCCGGGCAGCGCCAGCGAGAGCTGTCCCACCGCGGCAATGATCCCCGCGGTCCGGCGGTTTTTCACAAGACGGGCCGCCAGCCAGGTCAGGAAAAAGGCGGTCACAGGCAGAAGGATCCGGTACGGACGCATCATCGCCGCGGCAAACTGAAAAAGGGCCGTACCGATCGATACGGTGAAAATGATCCTCGCACGCCCGTCCCATGTCCGGATATCGTACGCCGCTCCGGCGGACAGCATGGCCGTGGAAACGATCAGAATGGAGGAATCCGGATAGCGTGAAACCATCCAGAGCCCCGCCGAACACAATATGGCCGCCAGCAGCACCGTCGAATGATTGACGGCACGGACAACAACAGGATACGTTTTCCCC
>JAFZZR010000168.1 GCA_017615635.1 Lentisphaeria bacterium | reverse complement strand
TGCTGCATTTCAAGGATGCCTGGATCCCGGCCGGACGCGAGGCGGGCGAGTATTCTCCCGCCAGTCACAGTCACCCCGACCGCATCGGAAAGGAGTCATGATGAAACTGGCAGACGGATATCGGATCGCCCCCAACCGGGTGTGGCGCAGTTATCTTGGAGGGAGAACGCTGGATCATATCTCCGGAGCGGAGCGGCCGGAAGACTCGCATTTTCCGGAGGACTGGCTTCTTTCCGATACGCTGGCCCGCAATCCGGGAAGGAACGAGTTTCCCGAAGAGGGCATTTCCAAGCTGGAAAACGAAGGGCATGTCATTTCTTTTACGACTCTCTTGAACTCGAATCCCGAAGAACTCTTCGGGCCGGATCACTGCCGGAAACTGGGAACACGTGCCGGATTCCTGCTCAAATATCTGGATTCCTCCATCCGGCTCCACATCCAATGCCATCCTTCGGTTCCCTTTGCAAAAAAGTATTTGAACTCCGACTGCGGAAAAACCGAAGGATACTACATTCTCGGCGTGCGTCCCGAGTGTCAGGGGTATCTCTATCTCGGATTCCAGCGCGCACCGCAGCCCGAACGGTTCAAGACCGCCGTGGCTTCACAGGATTCCCAGTCTATCCTCGCGTGCTTCGACAAGATCTCCGTCAAGCGAGGCGACTGCTTCATCGTGCCCGGCGGTGTCCCTCATGCCATCGGTGAGGGGGTGTTCATGGTGGAGATGATGGAGCCTACGGATTTTGCCGTGCGGGTCGAATTCGAGCGCGGCGGCTACGTCCTGCCGGAGTCTGCACGCTTCATGGGACGCGGCATCGATTTTGCCATGTCCATGTTCGAGTTCCAGTCTCGTACCATCGAACGGGTGAAGCAGGACTTCTTCATCACGCCCCGGACGCTTCCCGTTTCCGGGAACGGAATCCGCGAATCTCTCATCGACGCCCGGAAAACCGACCGTTTCCGCCTGGAGAGGATCGTGGTGAAAAGCGAAGCAGCTGTGCTTCACAACAGCTTCCGTGTATTCATCGTGCTTGAAGGTGCCGGTGAAATGGTTTGCGGTAATACCCGGTTTACAGTTCGGCAGTACGACCGGATCATGGTGCCGTATCGAACGCGCGAAGTCCGGTTTTCCGGCAAAATGGAACTGCTGGCCGCGCTTCCGCCGGATACGGCGGACGGAGGGGGAGCACGGAGGAAATAAATGAGTGGGAAAACACGTTCCCCGCTTGACAGGGAAATAAAGGCGTGTTACTTTTGTTTCAGGAAGATACAAAGAAAAAACGGAAAGGAGAATGAGACTATGAAGAGGAAAATGTTCACGCTGATCGAACTGCTGGTGGTCATTGCCATTATCGCCGTTCTCGCGGGGATGCTGCTGCCCTCGCTGCAGAAAGCCAAGGCGTCGGCCAACGGTACCATGTGCCAGAGCAATCTGAAACAGATCGCGTCCGGCAATATCGCGTACAACAACGACAACAATGATTTCAACTGCTACTCCGTGCTGGACAGGGGATCGGGATTTGTCACGCAGGGCACTACCGGACGTCATTCCGGATTCCACTACCAGCTTTGTGCCCTGGGCTACCTCGGATACAACGTGGTCTATACCAATCAGGGCGATCGCAGCACAGCCACAGACGAACTCAAACTGTTCATCTGCCCCTCCGTGCGGGATATGAAACGGATCCCCCAGCTGAACAATTATCTGTGCTCCTACGCCGCCAACAGTACGGGTCCGGCCCAGACCAACGGACCTTCCGATAAAGTAAAACGGTTCTTCGGGATCACGATCGGAAGTGACACCATTCCTCCGACTCAAGTCACCACCATCCGCGCTCCGTCACGGGCATTCAGCTTTGTCGACGGCGGTGAGATGTCCGACTCTCATTCGCCGCGGCTTTATGCGGTTCCCGCCGATTTCAGTGTGTATGAGGCGGACGATGACAGCGGTTTGAACAATCACATGTGCCAGCGCCACGACAACGGATGCAATATGGCCTATTACGATGGACATGTGGATTACGCCAAACTTTCGCTGGGCATAAAGAAAGGGGATGATTTCTGGGGCGGCAAAAAATACATGAAGTGACTTTTTCCTTTGACTTGACCTCTGGGTGAGAATATGAACTTTCGCGAAGTGATGCTGATCGCCGGAGCCGCCGGATCGCTTGTTCTTCTGGTCGGCGCCGCAGGCAGCCGGACAGCCCGCGAGATCCGGTGCGAAGAGAGCCTCCACAAGATATTTCAGATGGCGGAGGCCTGTTCCGGCGACAATGACGAATATATTGTCCGGATTCAGGAACGGAACAGGCAGGGACGCGTGGAGTTCTGGCCGGAAAAGCTGCGGCCCTACGCCAGGGATTTTCGTGATTTCTCCTGTCCGGACAACATCCGGCACGGTGCCAATGCATTTCAGAAAGATGATCTTCTGCCCGCCTATTTTTACCTCGGCGATGTGAGCTTCGGGATCAACGGACACATTTCCGGACTCGATGCGAAAAATGCGTCTATCGAAAAAATTCACAATCTCAAAGAGCCATCCTATACCGTCTATTTCGGCGATTCCAATACCATGCGCCTCCGGGCCATCCCTTCAGCATGGCTCAAAGACTGGGCTCCCGTTCATGAGGGCAGTATCATGCAGGCCGTCATGTGTGACGGTCATATCGAGCGATTCTCCTCGGAGACGCTGGGAACATACGAACCGGTCGAAGGCTGGAACCGGGATTCGGCAAGATGGAAAAACTGGAAGAAAAATTTGAACATAGAGGTGAAAAAATGAAACGTTTTTCGTGGTTTCCTGTATCCGTGTTTCTCGTCCTGTCGGTGTTTGAACCCCTTTCCGCCCGGGATATCGAACAGGTACGATTCGATTCCTTCCGGAAAGGCCCGGCATTGTGGAGTGTCAAGTCCTATTGGCCCGGAAAGCAGGAATGGGCGGAAGGCGAACTGATTCTCCACACGGAAAAAACAAAAGATGATTTTCTGTGCCGAGCCTGCGGAGTTCAGCTGAACCGGAAAACCGAACTGGCCGGACGCCGTTTCCAGGTCTCCGTCTCCGTGTACGGACACGGCATGTTCCGCAGCGGCTTCATTGTGGCCCTTCCGGGTGCTGAAGCAGGAAAACGGGATGTGCGGTATGAGTTCCCGGAAGAGTTCACCGCGCTGACGGATAAACCGCAGAAGATCACCCTCACCGTGAAGCTGGATACCCGGAATCCGGAGTATATCACGCCGGTCGTGGAGCTGCGCGGTGAAAATGCGGAGGCTCACCTGAAAAATGTCCGGGTGGAACGGATACAGGAGTCCGATGCGGAAATGACTCTCCTCACGCTTCTGGCCGTCGTTCCCGACAATACCCCCGCGCCGCCCCGGATATTCCGTTTTTCGAAGCCGGAGGCCCAGGCGGAGCTCTTTTTCTTCGATTCCCCCGGCAGCTTCAAAAATCACGTCTCGATGTCTTGTGATCCAAAGGGCGAGCTGGCCGTCAGTTTCCCGGAGCCGGTCAACGGCGTTGTGAAAGTCACGGCAGCATGCGGAGGCGCGGCGGCAAGCGGGTATGCCGCAAGCATCCCCGCGGAGGAATACACTGCCATGGCCGATCTGGCGAAACGTGTTCCGGCGGTTGATGGGGTGAAGCATATCCTCTACCTCGGGGACAGTCTCAATGACTTCGACCGCGGATACAATTCGGTGGACCGGCTGGAGTATTTCCTCAATCTTCATCAGCCGGGCCGTTTCGTGATCCACAATTACTCGGTGGCCGGGGACTACATCACCCGCGTGGAGGAACGTCTCAATGCGGAGAAGAAAGACCGTTATGAGGGGATTTTCGACCGTTCCTACGATTTGATCCTCATCTCGCTGGGCAACAACGACTGCCGGGCGACGAGCACGGTAAACTATGCCACACCCCTGGTCGCCCCTGACGAGGCCCGCGCCTCCTATGAACGGGTCATCGCTCTCCTGCGGAAACATTCCACCGGGCCGATCTGGCTGATTTCCTCTTCGTATAGCAATTACGACCAGCAGGTACAACGGAGCGAGGAGGCTTTGAAAGCCGGCCGTACAGGTGTCCGCTTCGGCATGGAGGCGCATTTGGAAAACTACAACCGCATGCTCAAAACGCTGGCGGAGAAAGATCCGAATCTCCGGTATATCGACATCTGCACGCCGATGAAGGCGGCCTTTTCTCCGGACAACTATGCGGACGGGGTGCATCTCTCTCTTCAGGGACACCGTCTCTTTTCCAGCCTTCTTCTCCGGGCATTTGCCGGAAAATGACGAATCGGGAAATGGAATATTGAGTTTTTGACATTTTTTCAGAAAGGACATCTGCCATGAAGTGTGATTTCTGCAAGATACCGGCTATTCTCTGCTGTACGCTGTTCGGTGCTTTATCATTGCCCGCGGCCGTGACCACTCCGGTCGCCGAACTGAAACCCGCGCCGGACGGCCTGACACTGGTCAACCGGGTCGCCCCGGACGAGTGGAGTACGGCGCACGTGACTCTGCCGGTTTACGAGGGGAAAAGCGGAAGACTGCTGACGGGCGAAATCCGGATCGTCGACCGGGAAAACGGCCTGAAGGTGGAACTGATCGGCGACTCCTGGCGCTATGAGGCGGATTTCACCCGCCGGGGCGAACTGATTTACGGTC
>JAFZZR010000167.1 GCA_017615635.1 Lentisphaeria bacterium | reverse complement strand
TGCTCAGCACTTTTTCCATTGCGGAATTGATGTCTTCGATCAGATCGGGACGTTCCTTGTTTGTGACCAGATAATAGGCGGACGAACCGATTTTTTCAACCGCCGAAAGATTGTTCGTCGCCAGCATGCTGACTTCCAGGTCGAGATCGATCTTCCCGGCCAACAGATCGGCCTCTTTGTCCGGGATGTTGTCGTACTCGACAATCTTGAGCTCCACATTCTTTCTCCTGCACCATTGTTTCAGAAGGTCGGCCATCATCGTTCCGGTCGTGATCCCGACTGTCCTGCCCCTTATGGAATCAATATCCGCGGAAATGATGGACGTGTTCTCTTCCGAGGCGTACAAGTAGTAGTACTCGAACCCCATCGGTTCATCCGGGAACAGGATCTCTTTTGCACGTTCCTCCGTATAGCTGACATCGTAGAAGAGATCGGCTTTTCCGGCAAGAAGGCTTTCCATGCAGTCGGAAAAATTGTCGCATGGAATATATTCGATATCCCATCCGGCATAAATTCCGATCGTCTCAATAAACTCATATGCGTAGCCGGATACGGGATTGTTATTCCCGTCCAGCTCCATTAATCTGTTGAATTCTTGGAATGGAACCCGGACGACTTTCCGGGCATGGTCCTCCGCGCCGAAAACTGCGCCGGACAAAAGAAAAAACATCATGCAGAAAAGCGCGACGAAACGATGAAACCAGACTTCGGATATTCCCAAATGAGAGTAGTTCGTCATTTTCAGTTCCTTCGTATTTGGAAGAAGCAATATGGGGTCATACAGCTGAAAAGCCGACTCGTGCCGATGTGAACTCATGGTAATATACATGCGTCTCTTCTTTTTGTCAAGACATATGCTGTCTTTCCTCGAAAATAGTTGTCTTGCGCCATCCATCGCATGCCCGTCGCGGGGAGATGGACTCAATCTTGTCGGTCTACAGGTGTTGAACCGGATGCTGCATAGAGGCTTGATCCTTGAGGCTTGTTCCCAACCGCCTTCAGCCACCGAATCATTGCCGGCTTCAGGGGGCTTCTGATCGGAATAAAAATCAAACAGGCCAAAAACTTGAACGGGAGTTCCGTTCGATGCGGCTTCGATCGACAGAGGGCGGAGAGATGAAGTATCAGTTGTTTTAAGGGATGCTATCACCCGTCCGGGTGCATTTGTGCACTTGGAACGAGTCTTCCCCTTTGCATTTCCACATGCTTTCCGATTATTGGATCGGCATGCTGGAAAAAGTATGCTTTTTCCTGATGATTATTCGACTGGCGCATTTCGAGTCTTCTCCTTCATCGACATAGACTCTTTTTTAAGTCTTTTACTGAATGACATTCCGTTTTTTTGATACTTTCCTTGCCTGCTTTTTTTCCGCGGGACAGGGCGCTTCATCCGGACGAACGAACTTTGTCAATTTCATAACGATTCGGTTGTCGGCATTCCCCAACCGGGTGGAGCGTTATAGACACGGCGGATTCGTCCTCCCGTTACCGGATTCCAATCCCGTTCGCAATGGAATAACACTTTGGAAAAAGACATCAATTCCGCCGGAGCATTGATTCAGCCGCGGGAGAATGCTTCCCGGATCCAGCGGTCGAGGAAGGCCATCTGTTCCGGTGTGTGGAACCAGTGTTCGCCGCCGGGCATGACCGTGAGCGGAGCGCCGATCCGTGCCGCGAATGCGGTCATCGTTTCGAGCGGGGTCAAGTTGTCGTGTTCTCCGTACAGGATACGGGTGGGGACGTCCCATTGAAGCGGATGACTGCGCACGTCGCAAAGCCAGTCCCAGGACAGCGTCTCCCCGAATTCGGTCGGGATCTCCCTGCGGGCGCGGAGTTCGTCCTCCGTGACATTCGCCCATGCCATCATGTCCGAGATCAGTTTCTCCATGTCGACAATGGGAGAAAAGAACAGCGCGCGACCGGCCTGTCGTGCGGAAAGTGCAGACATGGACAGGAACGCGCCGATGCTGTTTGCGATCAAAGTCAGCGGACCGCGTTCCGCCCGCAGCGGATCGAAAAAGTGCGGGAACTCCTCGCGTGCCTCCCATGGTGTCCGCGCCCTGTAATCGAACCCGACAACCTCGTCCCCCGGAAAAAGCGGCCTGTAATGTTCCGCCTCGTCCGCATTGCCGCCCTTGCCGTGTACATAAACGACCAAGTGTTTCATGCGATGCCTCCACAATCTCCCGAATCGTCCTGATCTTCAGTCGTCCATTTGGTCCGGGTCGAGGGATTTCCCCTCCTGATTGATCCTGACGCAGTCCGGGTCGGGTTCGTCGATCCTGCCCGTCCAGAGGTATTGGGCCGTCTCGGATTTCACGACACGGCAAAGCCCCAGCAGGCAGATCACGTTCGGGATCACCATCAGGCCGTTCGCGATATCGGAAATATTCCAGACGGTCTGTAACGAAAAGACCGCTCCGCAGAACACCAGCGGGACATACGCGGCCCGGAAGACCTGAAACATGCGGCTTCCGCCGAGATAGTGGATCGCCTGACGTCCGTAGCAGAACCAGCCGAGGATCGTGGTGTAGGCGAAGATGGAGAGGCAGACGGAGAGGATGTATCTCCCCGCATACGGGATCCGTTCGAAAGCGTTGAATGCCAGGTCCGATGCCGAGAACGCCGTGAAATCGGGATCCGGGTTCAACTGCAGCGCGGTGGAGACCAGAGAAAGGCCAGTCAGCGCGCAGATGCAGACGGTGTCCCAGAACGTTCCCGTGGACGAGATCAGCGCCTGCCGGACGCAGTTCGCGGTTTTCGCGCTGGCG
>JAFZZR010000166.1 GCA_017615635.1 Lentisphaeria bacterium | reverse complement strand
TGAGCCTGATCTGCGCCCAGTCCCGGCAGATATTGAGAAGGAAACCGGATTTCCCGTCCAACCCCAACTCTTTACGGGGGAGCTTGACCTCAAGAAACCATGACGTGCCGTTTACCGTGCTTGCAGTCTCCAGTCCATCCAAGTCCCATCGGACGTTGGCCCCGTCCGGCCCGTATTCCGCATCATACACCGTTCCGATGGAGTTTACGATGATCTGATGGTAACGCGGACTGTCTTTTTCCGCCGACAAAATAAATTCCACGGCGTCATCTTTAAAAACCTCCGAATCCCGTTCCTGCGCCAGAGCTTTTAAGAACTGTTTCCCCCCCTCATCAGTCCCAGTCTGGAAATCCGTTTTTACCGCGATGTAGATATTTTCCTTGTCGCAAAGCAGGTAAACCTGTCCGTTCGGCATTATTTCGGCATCATTTTTCATGGAAAGCATCGGGGCGATCAGAGAGGCGTTTTCCCATTCGTTAACGCCTTCTTTTCCATCGATCAGAACTTTGACGGATTCCACTTCCGGGACAGTGATTCGGCTTTCCGCTTTGCAAACGCAGGCAGATATCATTCCCGCCGCCGTACACGACAACAATTTCGCGAACAGGTTGTTATACGTCATTTTTATCTCGCCTCGGTTTGATTCTCCGTTCTCCGCAGACCCCGCGTTTCCCCTTACCATTGCTTCCACAGTTTATCATCCCGTGTCCAGCCGGGAGCGGTTCCCGCATACAGCCCGAAACTGAAAAGTTTCTTGTTTTCGCCATGCCCGTCGGTGAATACCATATTCACGCTCATGTTGTGCCGGTTCATCGGGATACATTTGTTTGGATTGCTCTCCTGCTGATAACAATGCGGAGAAAAATCCGGATAATTGGTCTCCGTCAGAAGACAAAGATATGAGGGCATTCGAATCATGCGCTGACTGACATGTCCCCAGGAGCTGAATTCATAAGTGCCGTTTTTCTTGAGCTGATTCATATAGGCGCTGTACCCGTAAGACTGATCGGTTTTCGCCGGAAGCCGCTTGTTAGGAAGATATGTCCGCGGGGCAATATCGGACGGACACCGGAGATAGGGCGTGTACTGGTGGTAATTGCCTGCGTCAATTCCCTCGTGACGATTCAGAATCATGTTCCAGAAATACCATTGGGTGTCATCGATCGTCTGATCGGTTTGTACAGGATAAACATCCCCGCTGTCATCAAGATAGGTTTGAAAACGCAGAACCCATTGCCTCAGGTTGTTCATGCAGTAGGTCGTTTGGCCGGTCTCTTTTACTTTCCCCAGCGCGGGCAGGAGCATCCCGGCGAGGATGGCGATGATGGCGATGACGACCAGCAATTCGATCAGCGTAAAACGAGCGTGCGTTTTACGCAGGTATGAGGTATGAGGTATGAGGTATGAGAGTTTAAAGAATTCTTTTTGGTTCATCATGCTTTTCCTCCGTCTGCAAAGTTCATTTTTTGTTTTCAGATACTATCAAATACTATCAGAATATAACCCGCAAAAATGCATTGTCAAGGCGTCAATCCGAAAAGAATGAAAAAAACTTTCAGAGTCCGGAATTCAGGATCCGGTCCGGTCAAATTCAGCCGTTGGCCGTGTCGGACTTGAAAATCCGGTAATCGTCGGCCCGGAGCATGTCAAGCAGCTCCTCCTCGCTGCCGATCGTCCGCTCCGTTATGATTCCGGCGGTTCCCACGTCCTCGACCCGATGGCAGTCGGAACCCGCAATCGCGTGAAGATGATGATCCCGCGCCCACTGAGCGGCCTTGTCGTTATGGTCGTCATGCCGGGGATTGCAGTTCAGAACTTCGAGGCCGAAGAGATCCGCGGTTTCCATGACCTTCAGCAGTCCGTCCCGGAACGGATGCGCCTGATAGAACAGGGCCTTCTTCGAGGCGGCCAGACGGCTGAACGCCTCGGCGCCCATCTTGAACACGGCATCGAAATCCGCCACCTCCGACTCGGGCATGCCGTAGACCAGATAGTCATTCCCGTTTTCATCAAAATGAACTTCCATGCCGGAGAGCACGGTCAGGCCGTACCGTTTCCCGATCACCGCCGCCTCGCGCACCGCCTGGAAAAAGCGTCCGGTAAAATCCGGAAAGCCCCTTTTTACAAAAAAATCCGCCGTGCCGCGGCTGAAATGGTTGGTTATGACAATGGCGTCGTATCCGGCCTCGCGATAGAGGCGGATCGTCTCCTCCGCCGTCAAATGCCCGCATCGCGATATTTCCGAAGTATGAACGTGAAGATCCATTTTCATATGACATTACCTCTTTCCCTGGATATCAGACAGCCTGTCCGAATAATATACTCGCCCCGGAGTGCCTTTGCAAATCCGGAAGGACAGCAAAAATCTTTCAGCGCCCGGAACTCAGGATCTTGAGCTGCGCCGGATTTTCCGTGGATTTCCGGCCGATCACCTGATATGGTGAGAGGTTCCGGACTGCTTTGCCTTCCGGAGATTGCGGCAAAAGTTCCACCGCCCTCCGGCCGATATTCATGTATCCGAGATCGACCGTGGAAAGAGGCGGATCGTGCATGACATCCCCCGGATATCCGCAATAGCCCATGACGGCGATATCGTCGGGGACGCGGAGTTTCATGGAGGCCAGCACCTTCATCACCTGCATGGCGTAGAAGTCGGAATAGCAGTAGACGGCCTGCGTATCGGGATTTTCGCGCAGCATGGTTTTCACGGCGGTGCGGATGGACTCGGGATCGAGGAGGGCGGTATAGCAGAGAGTCCCCTTCGTATTCAGATTCAGTTTGCGGAACAGGGCAGGAAATTCAGAAGCGTTCCACGATCGGAAATCCTCGGGATCCAAGAGGAGCCGGACGTTTTCGAATCCGCTTTCGGAAAGATGCTTCAGGCCGTCCCGCCAGGACCGGCGGACATCCGGCACCAGGGAGGAAAAACCGGTCGAGATATGGTCGTTCATCCGGGCGTGAACCAGCAAAACCGGGAGGCCGAGCCGGTGGAAGATCTCGACTTCCGGTTCATGTCCGAGGAAATCGGATTCCAGCAGCAGCGTGCCGCAGATATTCTTCCGTTTCAGATAATCCGCCGCTTTGGCGGTCCCGAGATCCAGAAGATATTCGGCGAAGCAGATATCCACGGCGTTTCCGAATTCGTTGGCCGCCGCCGTAATGCCGGGGATGATATAATGATGCGGGAACTGTATGCCGAAATCCTGCCGGACGATGATCTGGATGAGCCTGTCCGCGGACTCTCCGCAGACGAATGTACCTTTCCCGCGGAACCGTTCCACCAGTCCTTCCGATTCCAGCCTGGCCAGAGCCGAGCGCAGCGTCACTTTGGCGACCTGGAGTTCGCGGCAGAAGTCCAGTTCATTGGGCAGACGCGTTTTCGGAGCGAGCTCTCCGCGCAGTATTTTCTGTTTCAAAAGCAGGTAGATCCTGTCTTTTTTCCATCCGGCCGACATGTTGCGATTCCTGACTTGACACTATCAAATACCATAAATATATTTTCTCAAACCGAAATGTCAAGCAGAATGGAAAAACTTCTCCCCTCGCTCCGGGTCAGGAGGCGGAGGTGTCGAAGTCCTTCCGGACGGCACAGCGGAACTCCGGATCGGTGAGGAAACGGTATCCGATAAACGCCAGGGATGCGGCGGCACTCATGGCGTTTGCGAAACCGGCATCCTGACCGGCGCAGGCGCAGAATTCCGTGGAGTGTCCCGGCGGTTCGGAGGTGTTGGAGACGGCGAAATACGGGTGGACCCCCGGAATGAGCTGGGAGAAATTGCCGAAATCCGAAGAGCCTCGGCCCTGATGTTCGGGCATCGTGACGACCATGCCCAGCTCTTCCATGCACTTGACGTATTCCGCATTCATGACCTTGTTGATCTTGCGGGAGCGGTACATGGGGCGGAAGGGTTTGACCTCCGCGGTGCATCCGGTCATTAGTTCGGCGCCTTTCACCATGTCGCGAAAACGCTTCTCCAGAACCGAGATCCAGGATTCGACGCCGCTGCGCAGATAGAACCGGCACCGGGTCATATCCGGGATCACGTTGGGTACGACACCGCCATCCAGGATCACTCCGTGGATCCGGGCGTGTTCCGGGAGCTGCTGCCGGAAATAGCTGACCGCGGTGAACAGGAGCTGGACCGCGTCCAGCGCATTGATTGCTTTTTCCGCCAGGGCGGCATGGGAGGACCGGCCGTGGAATGTGATTTCCAGCCCGATGTTTGCCGTCGATCCCGGATCCGGGCTGTTTTTTGCGCTGGGATGCGTCATCACCACCGCGTCGATGCCCTTCAGACAGCCCGCCTCGACCATGCGGACTTTTCCGCCGCCGCCTTCTTCCGCGGGGGTCCCCAGAAGCACCGCGCGGCCGGGAAGATTTTCCTCTTTGATCCGTTCGGCGAGAGCCAGGAAACCCGCGATCCCGGCGGTGCAGATGAGATTGTGTCCGCAGCCGTGTCCGATTTCGGGGAGAGCATCGTATTCCGAAGCGAAGGCGAAAACGGGACCGGGCTTCGTTCCGTACTCGCAGCGGAAAGCCGTTTCGACGCCGCAGTACGGCGCCGTGGTCTGAAATCCAGCCTCATTCAAAAACCGGCAGGCGCGCGCACAGGCATATTTTTCCTGATAAGCGATCTCCGGATGATTCCAGATATCATCCGAAAGAACGCGGAGTTCATTTTTCCGGGATTCGATGAAGGCGCGGATCTTGTTCAGCATGGTTCATCCTCACAGTGTGTGCGTTTCCGTCTGACCGGTCATCTCCGGACGAGATGATCCATCCGGTTGTAAACTATAGACTGTGAAATGGATATTTCAAGATGTGACGGCAAAAAAAACGGCTTCCGCCGTTGAAAAAACTGGTGCTCGAGAGAAGACTCGAACTTCCACCCCTTGCGGGACTAGCACCTCAAGCTAGCGCGTCTGCCATTCCGCCACCCGAGCACACCATCGTTTGAAGAAACGTAAGGGTAATGTATCATGGAAACGGGGAAATGCAAGTGAAAAATCGAAAAAATAAAAAATTTCGCCGAAAATCAGCCTTATTTTGCCTTACCGCCGCCGGACGTCCACTCGTGCCTGCCGAGCGGTTTGTAAATCAGCTGATCCAGCTTGTCGAGCCATTGCAGATACTGTTCCGGCTTGAACGGAGGATTGCCCAGCAGGTAGTGATTGAACGACTTGCAGCCGTCACATTCCCATTCGATCAGAAGCATCCGCTGTTCTCCCTGACAGACAGGGAACGATGCGATCTCCTCCGCGGTATCGGACGGCGTACTGAAACCGCCTTCCGCAAAAAGCCCGCCGGTCATCAGATCGGTCACCCGGAACGTGCCCGATGCGGTCTTCGCCAAAGCATTATCCGCGAGCAGACGGCATTGCCACGCTTCCGGATCGGTGATGATAAGACTCAGTTTCCGCTGGGCATTCCGGATGTAGTAGAATGCAAGTTTCCGGACATAGTAATAATCGACGACCGCATCGGAGAACTGCGGCCAGCAGTCGATCACGTTCCACCAGATCAGTCCGGTCTTCGCCCATTTTCCGGCGCGGAACATCTCGATAAAATACTTGAATGCTTCCGCCTGGACGATCTGGGAACAGATCATGAACGATTCCAGTTTTTCCGGCAGGAATCCGAAGAACCCCTTCGTCTGATCTTCCATCAGCCGGTTCCGGTAGCTGTACGCACCGTCGAGTTCACCGAACGGCTGTGCGGCATGACAGGTCCAGGAAGCGCCGTAATGATCGTTCCATTCCGCTTCCGGGATGAATTTTCTGATACTGGAAACATCGGTCATGCCGTGATAGCCGATCTCACTGGCGAACACGGCCGAGTTTTCCTTGTAGAATTTGCCTTTCCAGGTATCGCGGGGTCCCCAGAGATGCTGTTCCGGTGAACGGTAGCGCTGATTGCTCCGCTTCAGGTCATCATGCAGGAACGGAGAACTCGGCAGATAGTCGCGAACCGGATCGAACTGGAAAACCATACGCGGCAGGATCTCGCGGCTGATCCGGTTTTCCGAGGGGAAATGCCGTTTGTATTTACCGCTCCAGAAAAAGACTTCATCACATTCGTTATCGCCGCTCCAGAGGGCAAGCGAAGGATGATTTCTGAGAGCCGTAATGACCGTTTCCGCTTCCTGGCGCACCGATTCCAGAAACGGTTCATCCTGCGGAGCGATCTCGCACGCGAACATGAAATCCTGCCAGACGAGCAGACCGTGCTCATCGCACCAGTCGAAAAATTCCTCATCCTCGTAGATATTTCCGCCCCAGCAGCGGACCATGTTGCATCCGAGTTCCTCGAACAGTTCGAGATTCCGGACGGTCCGTTCCGGATTTTCGCCGTGGAGAGCGTCCGAGGGGACCCAGTTGGAACCGGTGATGAAGATTTTCCGTCCATTGACCAGAAAATGGAAATCGCCTTTTCCGGCAGGATCGAGGACCTCATCGCGGATCAGTTCGAGACAGCGGATCCCGGTCTTCCATGTGAGCGTATCCACGGTTTCCCCGTTGTGCAGAAGTTCCAGAGAGACATCGTAAAGATTCTGCGGACCGGATCCGAGCGGCCACCAGAGAAGCGGATCGTTCACGCGGAAATTGCGCGAACCTGTCGTAAACCTGAGCGGAAACATCTCCGTATGGATGCTCTTTCCGCAGGAGAGGGTCAGTTTCGCTTCGAATCCGTTCAGAGACGGCGCATCGGAGACAAAACTCCAGGAGAGCGTGAGTTCGGCGGATTTGCGGCCGACTTCTGCTGTTGCGAGATAATGGCTGACCCAGCGTTCCGGTTTCAGAACTTCAAGATAGACTTTCCTCCAGATCCCGGCTCCGACGAGACGCGGCGCGATATCCCATCCATAGGTGTGCATGGCTCTGCGGATGCGCAGTCCCTCATAA
Source organism: Lentisphaeria bacterium (assembly GCA_017615635.1). Classification (GTDB taxonomy): domain Bacteria; phylum Verrucomicrobiota; class Lentisphaeria; order Victivallales; family UBA1829; genus RGIG8244. Next base: position 15,723 of record JAFZZR010000166.1, on the reverse strand, counting down.
TTGTAAGGTCCGGCATGACAGGCGGGCGGCGTCGGCGGAAGCGTCCTCGCATAATTGACGGTACTTCTGATCTTGACGCTCAGAACGTTTTCCTCGCGCAGCAGATCCGGATCCAGCTCGAATGCGTGCGGGATGAACATATTTTCGGCATGTCCGGCCGATTCCCCGTTCACGAAGATCTCCGCGATCGTGTCGATCCCCTCGAAGACGAGACGCAGTTTCTCTCCGGAAGAGAGCGCGGGTTTACGGAAAGAGGTTGTGTATTCCCAGTCGGTGAACTCATATTTCCGGAGGTCTTCGGAATTGCATCCGAAATACGGATCCGGGATGACTTTCGCGCGGAAGAGATCGCCGATCACATTTCCGGGGACTCGCGCATCGATTTCGTGATGCACATCGCCGTCCGTTTCATTCCAGGAAAGTTTCCACGGCCCGTTCAGCTCCGATCTTGCCATTTTCTGTCTTTCTTTTTTATTTTACGTAAAATAATTTCTTCCGTACTATACAGCAGGGGAACCGGGAATACAAGATTAATGAAAATATCTTTTCGTAAAATATTGAAAAAATGTGATTCTGCAATATATTTCCCAGAGAAAGGATGAAAAATGTCAAGGAAACGCGGACCGGTCAGTATTGTCACGATTGCGGAGGAGCTCGGGATCTCCGTGGCATCCGTTTCGCGTGTCGTGAACAACCGGACGGGAGTCAGCGAACCGCTCCGGAGAAGAATTCTGGAAAAACTCCGGGAATACGATTTCAAGACCAATTATCCGGCCCAGAGAAGGCCCAGGATCGCGATCGTCAGTTTCTCTCCGAGTCTGTCTTCCTACCATACGATGCTGATGAACGGCATATTCGCCTGTCTGCTCGAACATGATGTCATGCCGTGCACGCTGTTCTACAAATCCGGAGGCCGGGAGAGTCTGCTTGAACTTCTGCGCGATCAGCAGTGTTCCGGCGTCATCCTGATCGTTCCCTCGCATTTTTCCGCGGAACTTCCCGAACTGGCGGATTCCGGTCTGCCGGTCATGCTTCTGGATGAACCGGCCGATATTCCGGGGATCGGATACATCGACAATGATTCCTATGCGGGGTCGCTGAAGGCCGCACAGCTGCTGCTGTCGCTGGGACACCGCCGCATTGCCTACATCCTGTCGGGGTATCGGACGATCAATCATCAGCAGCGTTTCAAGGCATACCGCGATGCCGTGAGCGAAGCCGGATGCGGGATCACAGTTATGACGGAACCGCAGCAGGATATTTCCCGCTTTCTGAAGGATCACCCGGAAATCACAGCCGTGATGACGACCAATGATGATATTGCCATACGGGTCCTTCGAGCGGCATACGGTCTCCATATCAGAGTTCCGGATGATCTTTCCGTGATCGGATTCGACGATTATCCGGTCAGTTCCGAACTCTGTCCTCCCCTGACCACGATCCGTCGTCCTCTGGCGGAAGCCGGACGGATGGCGGCTGAATCCATCCTTAACTTTCTCGAAAGCAACGGAAAGGGACTTCTTCCGCGCAGAATTCTGCCCACGGAATTAGTGATACGCGATACGACATCGCCATGCAAAAACAAAAAAGGCGGATCATGAAAAAAATGTATTATCTGGGATTCGATATCGGAGGCACGAAATGCGCCGTCATCATCGGCGGAACGGATGGCATTCCGCGCGAAAAAATCAAATTCCCGACCTCCCTCACGTTCACGGAAACCTGGGATGATCTTGTTTCCCATGCCCGGAAACTGCTCGCCGGTACGGGGATCTCCGCATCCGAACTCATTTCAGCCGGAATCAGCTGCGGGGGGCCGCTCGATTCAAAAACAGGTTTTGTTCTCTCTCCTCCGAATCTGCCGGGCTGGGACCGCATCCCGATCACGGAAATGACAAGCAAAGAGTTCGGGATCCCCGCGTTCCTGATGAACGACGCCAATGCCTGTGCGCTCGCGGAATGGAAATACGGTGCGGGACGCGGCATCCGCAATATGGTCTTTCTCACAATGGGAACCGGTCTCGGCGGAGGCATTGTCCTGGATGGGCGCCTCTATGAAGGACCTTCCGGGATGGCGGGCGAATTCGGCCATATCCGCCTGCGTCCCTCCGGTCCGGACGGATACGGTAAAGCGGGATCGTTCGAGGGGTTCTGCGGAGGTGCCGGCATCGCGCGTCATGCCGCCATGCTTGCGGAGACGGATGAGTTCCGGGAATCCGCGGCGGAATACCGCAGGATCGCCGATGATTTTTCTGTGCGCAGTCTGGATATTGCGCAGGCAAAAGGCAGCGTGTTCGCAAAGAAGATGTTCGAAATCACCGGGGAAATGCTCGGATATGGTCTCGCAGTCATCATCGACGGGCTGAATCCGGAACGTGTCGTCATCGGCAGCATATTCGAGCGCAGCGAAGATCTTCTTAGACCTTCGATGGAACGGATCCTGAAACAGGAAGTCCTTCCGGCAAGTCTGGATGCCTGTCAGGTGGTTCCGGCGCAGCTGGGCGACCGGATCGGGGATTATGCCGCGCTGACGGTTGCGCGTTACGGGATCCGCGGCGATTTCTGAAAAAACTCATCAGAGGCTATACAGGTTTCTTGTTTTCTGCGAAAAGCGGGCTATATTTTCCGGATTTCGGGCATAGGCGGCACAGCCGTCACAGGGGAGCAGGGAATGAAACCGAAACAGACGATACACGATTTTACTCAGGGCCGCCTTTTCGGTCCGATGCTTCTTTTTTCCATTCCCTTCATGGTATCCAACGGACTGCAGGTCTTGTACGCCATGGCCGATATGCTGATCGTGGGGAAATTCGTGGGAAGCCACGGCATTTCCGCCGTCATGACGGCCAGCCAGTCGGTCTTCTTTCTGACCATGATCGGCATGGGACTGGCCACCGGGGGACAGGTCATGGTCTCGCAGCTGATCGGACGCGGCGAACTGCACCGCATGAAGGAGGCCATCGGGACCCAGTGCACGCTGATCATTCTTTCGGGTCTCGCCTTCTCGGTCATCTCCCTTCTGACGGCGGTCCCTCTTCTGCGTCTTCTCGAAACGCCGGAAGAAGCCTTTCCGGGCGCCTGCGGATATCTTCGGATCTGCGGCGGCGGACTTTTCTTCATCTACGGCTACAACGGGATCGCCGCTATCCTGCGGGGCGTGGGCGATTCCGTCCGCCCTTTCCAGTTCATCCTGGTCTCCAGCCTGATGAATGTGGTGCTGGATCTGCTTTTCGTGGCATGTTTCGGCTGGGGCGCGCCGGGAGCGGGCGCCGCCACGATCCTGAGTCAGGCGGCCGCGTTTCTCCTGGCGCTCCGGTATCTTTACCGGACCCGGAAGGATTTCGGGTTCGACTTCCACCTGTCTTCCTTCCGCGTGGATCCGGTGATGTTCCGTGCGCTGGTGAAACTGGGGATCCCGTTTGCCGTCCGGTTTGCCGCTATCAATATCTCCATGCTGTTCGTGACGTCGCTGATCAATGCGCTGGGGACCGCGTCCTCGGCGGCCTTCGGGATCGCTTTGAGGCTGGATGAGTTCGCCAACAAAATATCGCAGGGCGTGATGATGGCGGTTTCGACCATTGTGGGACAGAACATCGGGGCAGGGCAGATCGGACGGATCCGCCGGGGCGTGTATTATGCCTGGGCGATCTGCGGCGGTTTCTTCCTGGTCTTCGGCACGATCCAGCTGCTGTTTTCCCGATCCCTCTACCGGATCTTTACGGACGACGAAGCGGTGATCCGGCTGGCGCCCATCATTGTTTCGGCGCTGCTCCTGCATTATCCGGCGCTGCTCATCATGAAGGGGACCAACGGATTCGTCCAGGGGATCGGCAACGCCGTTTTCGGGCTGGTCATTGCCCTGCTGGACGGCCTTGTGTTCCGCATCACGTTCAGCTGGTTTTTCGGGATCCGGCTGGGAATGGGGCTGTACGGAATGCTCCTGGGCTATGCCCTGGCCACATACGGCACGGCCATCCCGAATTTGTTCTACTTTCTTTTCGTTCCCTGGCACAAACGGAAAACCGTCGTGTGAGCCGCGGCGGCTACCAGGTGAGAAGTTCCTGCTCCAGCAGAATGTCCTGCTCGATATTCTTCCGAACCTGTTTGTCCTGATCCAGATCGATCATGTCCGTCGTGCCCGGAGGCACCAGGCGGATCAAAATCCATCCGGCTTCCGGGATGCGGGTCATGGAGACCCGGACGAGCTGTCCGTCCTCCAGTCGGGCGAGGAACTGGGGAAAATGGCCGGAGAGGAACCGCTTGATCCATTCGGGATGAGCGAACTTCTTTTTCTGCAGCGTATTGTCGGTGCAGCGGTATTCCCCGGTGCGCCGTAATCCGGGATCATCCGAACAGAAAAGCTGATTGCCTTCGCTGTCCGCCAGATAGTAAACGGTTTCGAAATTTTCGGCACGGGCCCGCTTGAGAATGGGCAGGATCAGCTTGTGATAGCACAGTTCGAATCCCACCATACCCGATTCCGTACCGTCGGACCGGGAAAGAGACATCCAGCAGGAGATCACCGCGTGACCGGAGGAATCCCGGTAGGGCGGACTCCACAGCGTCGTCTCCAGGCCCTGCTTCCGCCGATCCAGCCAGGAACAGCGGATCTCCTCTTTTGTTTCATACATGCCGGGATAGCGCAGAGCGGTCCCGTCGTTCATGAGGTATGTGATCCTCCGCAGGAGTGCGCCGTTTTCGCGGAACCGCCGGAACAGGGTCTCCGGGGTAAGGTCGCGGGATTCGCCGAAGTCCATACTGTCGCAGATGAGTGTGATTCCCTGCCGGCGCGAAGTGCGGAGCTGTTTGACCAGCGGAGCCAGTTTCTCCCGGGGCATGTCGTCCGGCTTGAAATAGGCGGCATTCCCGAAGGAGATCTCCCTGGCATAGAAGGGGAGGCGGACCAGATCGGGCGGCCGGTTCGGCGAGTCCGGCGCGAAATCGGAGGCCAGATAGAAGGGGCTTCGGTCCACGCCGGCGTCGGGCAGATTCTGTTCGATGATCTGGGAGGTGGCGAGTCCGTTCAGCTGTTCCCGGACGCGCAGGAGACGGCCCCCCACCTCGGAAGCCAGACGCTCGGTCACAAGCTGGACCTTGAGGCGGCGGAGCATCTCCAGCGTCACCTGGGCGGCGAGACTCTGCTGACGGCGGGCGCCGTACAGGGCCATGACGGCGGAGGCACAGAAAACGGCCGCCATGGTCAGCAGGGATGCGTACCGGTGGCGATAGGTGAAGCGCATGAATTTCTGGATAAGGGAATCGGGTCTGGCCGATACTTCTTCTTTGAACAGATAGCGTCGGATGTCCGAGGCCAGCTCCCGGGCGCTGGCGTACCGGTCCGCCGGGTCTGCCGCACGGGCTTTTTCGATGATGGCCCGGAGCGCGGGGGAAATGCGCTGTTTCGGATTCCGGGGACGGGATGGTTCGAATTGTCCCGAGGTGATCTTTTCGATGACTTCGCGGGAGTCGGCGCCGGTCACCGGATCCCGCAGCGTCACCAGTTCATTGAGGATCATGCCCAGGGAGAATACATCGGTTTTGGGGTCGGTGACTCCATCCAGCAGTGTTTCCGGCGCCATATAGGCGGGGGTACCGTCCAGATGTCCTTTCCGGTCGGTTCCCGAGGGACAGGCGATCCCCCAGTCCATCACATAGACTTCGCCATGGCGGCCCAGCATGATGTTGTCGGGCTTCAGGTCGCAGTGGATGATCCCGCGGCTGTGACAGTATTCGATGGCGTCGCAGACTTTGAGAAAACTTTCCAGACGCGGCTGGAGCGACCGCTCGTAACTGCGGCCGAAGACGGGCTGCTGCGCGCGAGCCTGCTTCAAATACTCCTTCAGCGTGATTCCGTTGATAAGCTGCATGGCCAGGTGGAGGCCGTCCGTACTGTCCGTATCCAGACTGAACAGAGGCACGATGGCGGGATGATCCAGCTGGGAGGTGAGTTTTGCCTCCGAAATGAATTTCCGCACGCTTTCCGTTCTGCCCAGATGCGCTTCCTTGAGGGACTTGATCACGATCAGACGGCCCAGAATCAGATCTTCCGCCAGAAAGATCCGTCCGAATCCACCCTCCGCGATCACCTTCAGCAGTTTGTAGTGCCGTCCGCTTTTATCCAGCTTCCGGCGGAATTCCAGCGATACGTCCGCTTCGATCTTCATGCCGTCGATGGGATCCGGACACGGTCCGATCATTTCGCTGAAACTCCGCGCGGGCCGCGCCGTCTGTCCCTGTGCGGAAGACGACGTGCTTCCCGTGGAGGCGGGGATCGCCTGGGTGATTTCGACGGGATCCGATTCTTCTTTCATTTCCTCAACTCCTTTGCGGGGACAGCCCCTCCGATTCCGCAGATACAATACTTTCTTTTCCCGGCAAGTCAAACTCCGGCGCCGTTTTTTTTTGCGGCGATGCGCATCCCAAAACGAAAAACCGATGAAAAAGAGAGCATTTCCATTTGAAAAAAGAACTCTTCGTGCTATATTTATGCATCTGTCTGATGACAGCGGATCATACAATCAACCTGTTTTAAGGAGATACGAAAATGGCTGTACCCAAAAGAAAAGTTTCCAAGATGAAGAGACGTCAGCGTCAGGCCGCCAACGCATACGAAGGCGTCCAGGCGAACTTCTGCCCCCAGTGCGGCGAGCCCGCCGCCCCTCACTCCGTGTGCAAGCACTGCGGCACCTACAAGGGAAAACAGATCGTTACCGTTTCCTGATGAATCAAACCTTGCCGAAAGGGGAATGACAGAATGAGGATCGCGGTAGATGCCATGGGCGGCGATTTTGCGCCCGCCGTCGTGATCGAAGCTGTCGCCGACGCTCTGCGGGAGATCCCCGATGTGGAGATCCTCCTGGTCGGGCACACGGAAAAGCTGGCCTATCACCTTCAGAAGGAACGGCTCAAAGAGTCGAGCCGGCTTCATTATGTCCATGCGGAGGAAGTGGTGGAAATGGGAGAACCCTCCACCAACGCCATCCGCAGCAAACGTCATTCCTCCATCACGGTCGCTGCCGAGCTCGGGGCCAAAGGACAGGCGGACGGTGTCATTTCCGCCGGTCACACGGGCGCCGCGGTGGCCGCGACCAAAGTCAAACTCCGTATGGCGCCCGGTGTTGACCGCCCGGCCATTGCCGCGCTCATGCCGGCGGTGGGAGGCCACTTCATTCTGGTGGATGCCGGAGCCAATACGGACTGCGTGCCGCTGAATCTGGCGCAGTTCGCGGTGATGGGTGAGCTTTATGCTCAGCTGATCTTCGGCATAGAGCGTCCCCGGATCGGACTTCTTTCCGTGGGCGGTGAAGATGTCAAAGGCAACGCGCTGACGAAGGAGACGTTCAAGATCCTCTCGAAAATGCCCATCAACTTCATCGGGAATGTGGAAGGACACGATCTGTTCGACCGCACCGCCGATGTGGTCATCTGCGACGGCTTCACCGGGAACGTGGTTCTCAAATCCTCCGAAAGCCTCGCCTCGGCCATCGGCACCTGGCTCAAGGAGGCGCTGACCAAGGATGCATTCCGTCAGATCGGTGCGCTTCTTGCCAAGAATGCCTTCCACGATCTGAAGGCCATCAGCAACTTCGAAGAGTATGGGGGCGCGCCGCTTCTGGGCATCAACGGCGTCTGTATCATCGGCCACGGCGCCTCCACGCCGAAGGCCGTGAAGAATGCGATCCGTGTGGCGAACGATTTCGCCAAGCACTCTCTGCCCGCGAAAATCACCGACCGTATCCGTGAATGTCATGTGGCCGTGGGGGATATCCCCATGAATACGCCGAACGCAAAGGCCTGATGCGAGATGGGTGTTCGGATCATAGGTACGGGTTCCTATGCGCCGGAAAAGATTCTGACCAATCAGGATCTGGAACGGATGGTCGAGACATCCGATGAATGGATCCGGACCCGGACCGGGATCCGCGAGCGCCGTATCTCCGATAAAAACACGGCTGCCTCCGATCTGGCGCTGGAAGCAGCACGCCGTGCCCTGGATTCGGCCGGCGTCGATCCTTCGCAGCTTTCCATCCTTTCGGTTGCCAGCGTGACTCCGGATCATACTTTCCCCAGCACTTCCTGTATCCTTCAGCACAAACTGGGCGCCCCCGTCACCTGCGCCTGCTATGATGTTCAGGCCGCCTGTTCCGGACTTCTTTATTCTCTGCAGATCGCCGTCTCCATGCTGAAATGCAGAAAGAACGCCCGCTACGCTCTTATCCTCGGCGCGGAAAAGCTTTCCTCCATTGTGGACTGGACCGACCGGAGCACCTGTGTCCTTTTCGGCGATGCCGCCTCCGCTCTGCTTCTTGAAAACGACGGGTCGGACGAACCCGACATGCTTCTTTCCTGTATTCTCGGCGCGGACGGATCCCACTCCTCCAAGCTCTGCGTCCCCGCCGGCGGATCCGCCATGCCCGCTTCCCGGGAGACGGTGGAGGGTCGGCTGCATTTCATCCGGATGGGCGGGCAGGAGGTCTTTCGTCTGGCAGTGAACGCCATGACCGGCGCATCCCGTACGGCGCTTCAGGAGGCCGGACTCACTGTGGATCAGATCCGCTGGATCATTCCCCATCAGGCCAACAAACGGATCATGGACGCCGTGGCAAGCCGTCTGGGCGCGCAGTCGGAACAGGTGTTCGTCAATGTGGACCGCTATGGAAATACCTCTTCCGCCTCCATCGGGATCTGCCTGGACGAGATCGTCCGGGGCGGACTGGTCCGGAAGGGCGATTCTCTTCTCCTGACCGCGTTCGGCGCAGGCATGACCTGGGGCGCCGCCGTTATCCGCTGGTGAATGCCATGCCGGCCTTCTGTCTGCTCTTCTGCTCGGTTCTTCTGCTCGGCGGAGAGCTGCCCGATCCCGAAGACCGTGTTTTTTCCGAGCAGGGGCAGAGGATCGATTCGTTTCTGATCCGGACGGCAAACCGGATCTCCGAAGCCTGGATTTTCTGCCGGGAGGAGTTCCGTCTGGCCTCCGAAGCCGCCGTCCACGAATCAAAGGATTTCATTCGTTCCGAGGTCGAAAAACAGACCGACTCCGCCATACGCCATGTGAAGGAAAAAGCCTCCGAGGCCGTTGAAAACCGGATCCGGACGCTGATCCCCGGCGATGAATATTCAGGAGAAAATACGAAAACGGATCCGGGCCCGTCCGAAACGGAAAAACATCTCCCGTCCGAACCTGCTGCCGGATCCGTCCCGTCCGCTTCGGCTCAGTAGTCCTTCACTTCCACGGATTTCATGACCAGTTCGCGGGCTTCCTCGTTGTCCTTGAGGTCGCCGGCGGCAATCATCTGTGCCAGGATATTGCCGGTGGCCGTCGCTTCCAGCGGGCCCGTCCGGACCGGGATTCCCGTGGCTTCCGCCGTCCGCTTCATAAGGAACTCGTCGCGAATGGCGCCGCCCAGGATATGCAGGACCTGGAACTTGACGTTCAGAAGATCCTGAAGGTTCCGGATGCTGTCGCGGAAACAGTCGGCCAGCGAATCATAGATGCTGCGCAGAAGCTCGCCATCCGTTTCCGGAGCCGGTTTGCCGTGATCCCGGAACCAGCTGCGGATCCGAGCGGGCATGTCGCCGGGCGCCAGCAGCGAAGGATCGTTGGGGGGGAAACGGAAGCCTTTGTCGGGTTCCGCCGCCGCCATGGCGGACATCTCGCCGAATCCGAGATCCTTTCCTGCTTCCTGCCAGGTGTGTCTCGTTTCCTGGAGCAGCCAGGTCCCCATGATATTGGTAAGAAACCGGATCTTGCCGTTGAATCCGCCTTCGTTGGTGTAATGGGCCTTCCGCGCGGAATCCGCCAGAACCGGGTCCGGTATCTCGGCGCCCAGAAGTGCCCAGGTCCCCGAGCTGATATAGGCCCACGGTCCGCCTTTGCCTGCGGGCGTGGAGGCCACGGCGCTGGCCGTGTCGTGAGATCCGACTTTCACCGCCGCCAGTCTCGGAACGCCCAGTTCCTTTGCAATCTCTTCTTTCAGCAGACGGGTCTTCGTGGCCGGCATTTCCACCGGCGGAAGCACCTGTTCGGGGATCCCCGCCCGGCGCAGAAGTTCCGAATGCCAGACGCGGCGCACCGGATCCAGCATCGCGGTGGTGGAGGCGATCGTGTACTCTGTGGTTTCGGCGCCCGTCAGCGCATAATGAAGCGCGTCCGGCATGAGGAAGAAACGGCAGTCCGGGGCGAAATCTTCCGGATGTTCCGCCTTGTGGGCATACAGCTGAAACAGCGTATTGAACGACATCATCTGAATGCCGGTCAGGCTGTACAGCTCCTCTTCGGACATGATGTCCCGGTGGAACGCTTCTCTTCCTTTTTCGTTCCGCGGATCGCGGTAGCATACCGGGTCCCGGACAAGCCGGCCGTCCCGGAAAACCGCGTAATCCACGCCCCATGTGTCGATGGAGAAGGAAACGATATCCTTCTCCGCCTCGCAGGCTTTCCGGATCCCGGTCTTGATCTCGGTGAGAAGATGATTGAAATCCCAGAAGAAACTTCCGTTTCTTTCGTCGGGATAATTCTTGAAACGATGAACTTCACGCAGAACAAGCCGTCCTCCGTCAAGACCGCCGAGTATGGCGCGTCCGCTGGATGCGCCCAGATCGAATGCCAGATAGGATCTCATGAAGAAAATCCTTTCGCTGTTTTAGTTCGCAAAAACCGTTCCGAAAAACGGAGTCACTTCTGGGCAGGAGCTTTTGCAGCCGGAGCGGCAGGCGCTTGAGTTTTCTTGCTCTTTGCGGCGGGAGCCTGACTTTTCTTGTCCGCTGCGGCAGGCTTGACGGCTTTCAGTCTTTTGACCGTTTTCTGTTTCCCGGTGACGGTTTTCTGCAGCGCTTTCCGGATGGCTTTTTTCGCTTTCTTTACCACGATTCCCTTTTCCGTCAGGATCTTCGCAATTTCTCTCTTGCCCATGTCGCGGATCGCCGCGATCTGTTTCTTCAGAATCAGACGGGGCGAGGTCTTTCCGTTTTCCCAGAAATTGACGGACTGCGTATTCACGCCCAGAATCTTCGCAAACTGTTCCTGGGAAATGGCCAGCTTCGTCCGGACTTTGCGGATGCGGGCGGCCGTGAGACGGATCTGCTTCTCCTTGCCGCCTTCCTGCGCCTCAGGCACGACGATGGCCGGCTGTCCCGCTTTCTGGGACGGCTTCGCTTCCAGAACCTTGATCCGTTTTTCCAGTTCCGCTATCCGTTTCTTCTGCACGGCGCCGGCTGCCAGCAGCGGGGCAACAACTGCCTTGATTTCTTTTCTTGCGAGACGGCGGATTTCTTCGTTCATGACTTTCCGGATGTCGGACATTTCTTGTTTTCCTCCTTAGGTTGGTGGTTTTTTCGTTATTATGTCAAAAACGGTTTTTCTTCTGCAGCTCTACCGGAACGGGTCCTGCCACTGTCATGCTCTCCGGCGTCACGTCGCATTCCCGGGCCAGGATTTTTACGCCGCATCTCCGGGCCTCAAGCAGAGCCCGTGCAAAATCCTCGTGCATGGTCCAATTCGGGCGGAAGACCCGCATCCCCTTCATCTGGATCACGAAGAGAAGCCAGGCGCCGAATCCCGCCTTTGCGCAGGCGGCCAGCTCCTTCAGATGCCTGACTCCCCGTTCCGTGGGAGCATCCGGGAACAGTGCGACTCCGTTTTCTTCCAGCGTGACGCCTTTCACTTCCAGGTAGTGACACTGTCCTTTCTCATCATCTATGCGGAAATCGAAGCGGGAACCGCCGTATGTCACTTCCCTGCGGATCCGTGCGGTTTTTCCGAAAAGTTCCCCTGTCTTCAGCCACTCCTCCGCCGCGTCGTTGGGAATCTGGGAATCCATATTGATGAGGAGCGGTTTCCTGCCCGGACGGCGTTTTTCCACACAGACCAGATCGTATTTCGTCTTCCGGTTTTCCATATTTCCCGCCTGCGAGAGATACACTCTCACACCCGGGATCAGAAGTTCGCGGCACCGTCCGGTATTTTTCACGTGGACGGTCTCCCTCGATCCTTCCGTTTCCACGCAGGCCGTGAAACGGTTCGGCCGTTCCCGGAAAATACCGCTTTTGATCGTTTCATAACGCATGGTCTTCAGCCTTCCCCGTACATAGCCGGACGATGCCTGTACCGCTGCATTTTTTCAAGTCGTCTTCTTTCATTTTCTTCGAATCGGCAGAAGCTTCTGCAAAGAAAACATTGATATTTTACCTGTCGTCCGGAATGCACCATCTTCCAGATCATCCTTTCGGGAAAAAGGACAGGAAAACCGGCGCATCCGAATACGGAACCGGTGCAGGCCCGCGGTTTCAGCGCCGCTTTCCCGCACCGGAATAATAGAGCACAAAATATCAAAATTGCAAGTGCAAAAGCGAAGGTTTGCCGGAGTTTATTTCATCCGACCTGCCTCTGCCTGTTTTCGAAATTACAGACTTGTTATTTCTTTTTGCCTCTCGCCGAGCTCGGCATTTTCGGCAGGAACGGATTGGTGCTTTCTCCGCCTCTCGGGCCTGCCGCCTCACTCTTCGTCACTTTTTTCGCGCCTGTGATGACCTCGGCACCCTCCGGAAGCGAATCCGCCTGAATTTCCGTATTCGTTCCGTCGTTCAGGCCCGTGACCAGCGAAATGGGCCGTATATTGCTGCCTTCCTTGATCCAGACGGTCTTTTTACCGGGTTCCGGAGCCGGAGTGACAACGCCTTCCGGGACGAAGCGGAAGGCTGCGTTGGGCAGCATCAGTGCATTTTCGCGCTCATCCAGAATGAATTTCACGTTGGCCGTGAGGTAGGGCAGCAGCGTGCCGTCCGAGTTGTCGGTTTCGATTTCCACCACATACGTCACCACGTTTTGAGACATCGTCGCATTCAGCCTCGTCTTCAGAATCGTTCCCTTGAATATGCGGCCCGGAAAGGCATCCACGGTGAATTCGACTTTCCCTCCGGGACGGATCTCTCCGATGTCCGCTTCGTTGACCGACACCCACACCTGCATCCGTTTCAGGTCCCGGGCGATCAGGAACAGACTCGGTGCGTTCATGCTTGCGTTCACCGTCTGACCGATATTCACGCGACGGTCGATGATAACGCCGTCCACGGGCGATGCGATCGTGCAGTATTCGATATTCCGTTTTGCTTTGGAGAGCGAGGCAGCAGCTGCCGCCAGCTGTGCTTTCGCCTGCTTCACGTTCGCTTCGGCCAGCGCTTCCGCAGCCTTTGCGGAATTGTATTCCGAAAACGCGCTGTCCGATTCGCTTTTCGACATGATTCCCTGCGGACTCAATTTCTCCGCCCGCTTCCAGTTCGCTTCCGCCAGCTCGTACTTTGCCTTCGCCTGCTTCAGATTCGCCTCCGAGCTCCCGATCGACGCCTCCGCCTGCAGACAATTCGCCTGTGCCGCTTCGCATTCCGCACTGTACAGCGTGTCATCGATTTTCGCGAGCAGTCCGCCCGCCTTCACGCGCGACCCGTAGTCTACGGTCTTTCCGTCCGCATCCTTTCCGAATGTGGTGATCATGCCGCCGATCTGTGCACCCACGTTGACCAGTTCTTCGGGTTCCACTGTGCCCGTCGCCGAGATCGTCCGCCGCATGGCTCCGGTTTTCGCCTTCTGCGTGGAATAAACGATGACGCTTTCCTCCTTGAACAGGGCGTTCCACACCTTCTTCCCTGCAAAGAGCGCTGCAAAGGCAAGCACAAGAAATACGAGGATCGCTATGACTTTTTTCATTGTTTCCGTTCTCCGGTCATTGGTTCTTCATGTTCTTCTTTTCCTTATCGGATCGGGCGGTCCGACGACAGCCGGCTCCGTTCTTCTCCGTAAACGAAAAAAAGGTTCCGTTTATTGTACACGGTACAGAAAAAAATGCAAGTCGTTTTCCGCTTTTTCCTGCGGTTTTTTTACTTGTCGACGGAGCCGGAGCCGCGATAAACATAATCGGCGGCGTGTTGTCCGGAAGGCAGAAATGATACCGCAATTATCGGTACAAATCTCCGGTTCCGGCTTGCATTTTCGGAGAGGGGGAAGTACATTACCCGTATGTTCGTGAAAAGTCCCATGTACGCAGAAGGATTTGTACGGTGGAGAAAACATTTACATGGCAGGCTCTGATCTGGCTCCCGCTCTTTGCAATTGCGGCGGCAGTCCTTTCCATGGTCTTTACCAGCATCTGCATTCGACTGCTGCCGCTCCTCGGCATGATAGATGTCCCGCACGGTCGGCATCAGCATGTACGTCCTGTTCCTCGAGGGGGCGGCATCGCCATCATTCTTTCGTTCGTATTGACGAGCGCGGCCGCCTTCCTGCTCATGAACTGGAGCGCGGACGAATCCCGTTTGCTGCTTCAGCTCGGTCCGCCGATCGCGATCATGGGCGTGCTGGGATTTCTGGATGACCGGTTCGAGCTGGGCAGCTGGATCAAGCTGCTGGCGCAGATAGGGGTGGCCCTCCACTTTTACATGACGGACGCCGGAATCGGCAATCTGCTCAATTACGAGCTTCCGTTTTGGATCGCGCTCCCCCTGACGATCTGCTGGGTCGTGGGCATCACCAATGCCTTCAACCTGATCGACGGGATGGACGGCGTTGCGGCGGGTCTGGCTTCCATTGCCGCCTTTTCCATGACTGTATGGCTGATCCTGATAGGCGGGGCGACCGCCGTCGCCGCGATGCTGATGATTTTCTGCGGTGCGTGCCTGGGTTTTCTCCGCTACAATTTTTCACCGGCGAAGATCTTCATGGGGGATACGGGGAGCCTGTTCATCGGCATGCTGTTCGCCTATTTCAGTATGGCCGAGTCCGCGAAGGCCATTACTCTGACGAGTCTGCTGGTCCCGATCCTGGCCATGGGTGTACCGATCTTCGACGTTTTTCTGGCTATTTTACGCCGGATTTTCCGGAAGTATGTGAGAAAGGAACCCGGCGTGGGGATCATGACGGGCGACCACGACCATCTGCATCATCGTATTGATCAGGAGATGCATGACCAGCCGAAGACGGCGCGGAAGCTCTATTCTCTGGCGGTGCTCCTTTCCGTGGGGGCCATTCTCTCGGCGTTGGTGAGCAATCTGCTGCAGACCTTGAGTTTCGCGATCATCATGGTCATCATTTTCATCGTGGTCCGCTTCGCCACCATCGAATTCTACGATGCCGTGTCCCTGATTTCCGAAGGAATCCGCATCCCCCACAGAAAATTCCTGATCACGGCTTTCCATCCGGTGCTGGATATCCTTTTGCTGACGACGGCCTATCTTTTGGTTTCCGTGATTTTCCAACGGAATATCATGATTTCGCCGTACCAGCTCAGACAGGCCCTGTTCTACCTGGCTCCCTTCCCGGTGGTCCTGGGCCTCTCGGGCGTCTACCGGACCTACTGGCTCCGTCCCGGCGTTACGCAGTTTTACAAGCTGCTGCTGGCGATGCTCGTCGCTTCGACGATCGTCCTGGCCATGGCGCTGGGATTCATCCTGATCGAATTCGAGTGGATCGACCGGGATCAGATTTCCCTCATGCGTGAATTTTACACCGCCTATGTGTGCATGGGCATCTTTTTCGTTTTCGTGGAACGCTTCATCCTCCACTACATCGAAAGCTACTGTTTCCGCAAACTGGCCATGATCACCGAGCGGAAACGGAAGCTTTACCGCACCGTGGTATATGGCGGCGGAATCTACTGAAAGATGTTTTTGACCTCTCAGTACAGTGCCACGAACGCTCCCCTCGAGCGTCAGGTGATCGGTATCATCGATGAC
>JAFZZR010000165.1 GCA_017615635.1 Lentisphaeria bacterium | reverse complement strand
CCCCCCTTCGTCCCCCGCCGCCGCGATGGCAATCAGCCGAAGGCTTTTTTGATTGACATTCAGGCTTTATCAGCGTATATTATGGAATCAAATGCAAGGGAAGTCATGATGGCGCTGAATCTGCAAGAATTACCTGGTGAGACAACGGCCTACGACAAGAAAGAAGCCGTGGAATTATTGCGTCCGAAAAGCTGGTTGAAAAGCGTCAGCGCTTTCGCTAATGGGGCGGGAGGAATGCTGATTTTCGGCTTAAAAGAGGATAATACCCCTGTCGGTATCTCCAATGTCAAGCAGGTCTCGGAAAAGATCAGCGAACTTATCAGGAGCCGCATGGATCCGATCCCTGTTTTTGACTTGTCGATCAGTCGTTTTTCCGGGAAAGATATTATCGTACTGAATGTGGAAAAGGGTCTTCAGAGTCCGTACTTTTATGTTGGAGATGGCGGGCATTATGCGTTTGTCCGTATCGGCAATGAGAGTGTACCTGCCGATGCCCAGACACTGAAAAGATTATCCATCAGCGGACAGGGGACAACATTCGATGCCCTTTTCAGCACTGAGAAATTTGCAGATTATCAGTTTTCAAGATTCCGTCAGGATCTCGAAAAGGCAAATGGCGTCCATCTTACCGATAAGGATTTTGTTTCGTTCGGGCTTGTCAATGCCGCCGGGGAGATGAGCAATGCGGGGCTTCTGCTGGCCGACAATCCCCCATTCAGGCAATCCAGGATATTCTGCACACGCTGGAACGGACTCAACAAGGCCGATGGGGCAGTAGATTCCCTTGATGACGGAGAATATTCCGGAAGTGTGCTCTATCAATTTTCGGAAGCGATGGCTTTCTTCAAGCGAAATACCCATGTCGGATGGAAAAAACTGCCGGACAAACGGGTATCTCTTCCAGATTATCCCGAACGTGCGATCTTCGAAATTCTGGTTAATGCGATTGTCCATCGTGATTATATGCAGTCCGGAAGTGAAGTCCATTTGGATATCTACGATGATCGTCTTGAAGTCGTTTCTCCCGGAGGAATGTATGATGGAAGCCGGATTCAGGATCGCAATATTGAGAAAATTCCGTCAATTCGACGTAATCCGCTTCTTGCGGACATTTTCAGCCGTCTGAATCTGATGGAACGAAAAGGCAGCGGATTCGAAAAGGTTTATTCCGCTTACCGCGACCAGATGAATTTCACACCCGCGGCTCCCCCTCAGTATTTTTCCGATTCCGCCTGGTTTCGGGCCGTTTTGCCAAACTTGAATTATACGACAGCTGCCAGCAGTAGGGAAAGCAGTAGGGAAAGCAGTAGGGAAAGCAGTAGGGAAAGAATTTTGCAGCTTATGCTTCTGGATCCTGCAATTACCACAAAGGAGCTGGCCGAAAAAATCGGTATTACGCCTAAAGGTGTCGAAAAACAAATTAGTTATCTCAAAAAAAACCACCGGCTCAAAAGAGTCGGTGGGAGGAATAATGGACAATGGGTAGTTTCAGATAACTCTGGAACTAGGATTTAATATCGGGAGCCGCATGATGAAAGAATGCACACTGCGTGCAGAAGGAATCCGTGTCTCCTTTCGGGAGAAGGACGGGACTTTCTCGTTTTCCGCACCCGCTTTCGAACTGAAAAATTGCCGTCCCTTGCTGAAACTGGACGGGGAAGCGGTTCCGCCGGACAGCTGGCGCATCACAAAAGGTACGCCCTCCGCGATCCGGGCCGAAACCTCCGGGCCGTATGGAAAACTCGTGCTTGGTTTTTCGCTTTCCGGGACCGGTGAGCTGATCCTGAACCTCACCGCTTCCCTGAAGAAGTCCTGCGGAAGGATCGAGCTGGATTATTTCGATAACGCCCGGATCGGGTGCGCGCATCTGCTTTCCCAGGGGGTGAAAATGGGAGGCTGCCGCTCCATCCTCACCGGGGCGGGAAAGGCCGACGGGTTCACCGGATATTATCAGCTGATCCTGACGTCGGAAGACGGCCGGTCCCTGCGCCTTTCGTATCCGCTTCAGCACGATCTCGTTGCCTCTTTCGCGGGGCGGACCGGGCGGGGCCGCGTCTCCGGTTTCCGGGCGGGGATGGAGCTCCGGCAGTACTCGGGGAGACGGATCACGCTTCCGCCGCTGACCCTGCGCACGGGCGACGGCTTTTCCCTGATCCAGTCGTACGCCGACGAAAACGGGCACGGGCGGAAAGATTTCGACGGGCTGACCATCCCCGCCTGGAACTCCTGGGACTACTACCGGTGGACCGTCACGGAGGACGACGTGCTGGAAAACGCGGAATTCATCGCCCGTGACCCGGTGCTTTCGAAACACGTCAGGCGGATCGTCATCGACGACGGCTGGCAGTACGCCTATGGCGAATGGGAGGCCAACAGCCTCTTTCCCCACGGCATGAAGTCTCTGGCAAAGCGGATACGCAAGCTGGGACTGGAGCCCGGTCTGTGGGTCGCGCCCACGATCTTCGATCTCCATGCCCGGCTCGTTCAGAAACATCCGGAGATGCTGGCCAAAAGCGTGGGCGGCTTCCCGGCGCCCAGCTGGGAGATCGTGAAGCGCCGTGTGTATCTGCTGGATCCGACGGTGGATGCCTCGCAGCAGTATATCCGGGACCTCTTCGAAAAAATGCTGGGCTGGGGCTACACCTTTTTCAAGCTGGATTTCCTCGGCTCGCTTCTCTTCGCACGCCGTTTCGCCGACCGGTCCGTCACGCCGGGCAAACTCATGGAGCTGACCATCGGCACGGCGTACCGGCAGGTGGCGCACCGGGCCAAACTCCTCGGATGCAACTATCTTTTCTGCGGCGGAGACCGGATCACGGATCTGGTCCGGGTCGGTTCGGATGTGCTTGCTTCCTGGAAAAATATCAAGCTGAACGCCGTCTCCATCGCCGCCCGCTACTGGTCCAACAGGAAACTCTGGGTCAACGACCCCGACTTTGCCCTCTGCCGCTGCGGCGAGACCTCCGACGATCCCGAAATGAAAAGCCTGCATACGGCCTTGTTCCTCATTGATCCGGACGACCCGGCGACGGTCTCTCCCTGGTACGATTTCAAACTGGTCAACGACGATGTGAAACGTCCTCAGATGGAAGTCCTTCTGAGTCTTGTCCTCATGGCCGGAGGCGCCGTCACGCTTTCCGACCGCATGAGCCGCCTGAACGAGTCCGGGCTGGATCTGGCGCGGCGGGTCGTCTCGGCGGAGTCGGGTGAAGCGGCCGTCCCGCTGGACCTTTTCACGTCGGAGATCCCTTCTTTCTGGTTCCAGAAACTCTCGAAAGGATATCGCGTTCTGATGTTCAACTGGCAGGATAAGGAAAGGGAACTCTCCATTAATCTGAAACCGTATGGCATCCAGGGACTTGAAATGTCCGATTTTTGGACAGGGAAACGCCTTTCCCTCTCCCGCGGCGGCGTCTGGAAGGCTGTTCTGCCTCCGCGCTCCTGCCTCCTGGCCCGGTTTGACAGAAGGTAGTATATATCAGTTCTGCGGGACTGCCGTCCTCCGCACAAAAACCGGGGGAGTTTTTGCCGTTTTCCGCACATGATCCAAGTCGGGTGTTACTATGGCGTATTCCCGCATTCCCTAAGGATCTGACTTATTGCATACAGGGGAAGATTGACCATGGTACTTTGCTGTCCGCCCAAAATCCTGCTGGAGATTCGATAGTCGGCCATGGATGTTCGTACGGAAAACGGCGGATGAAAAATTCTGCCGTAAACCCCCAGACTTTTTGACTGCAGATTTTCTTCCGCCTTGACCTCCAGCGGGATAATGGAATCTTCAGACTGACACAGGAAATCGACTTCGGCACCGCCGCCGACATGGGTCCAGTAAAACGGAGAAATGCCGCATTCCGCCCGGAGCTGCTGTTGAACGTATTGCTCGGTCAAAGCGCCCTTGAATTCCTGAAAGACGGCATTGCCTTCCAAAATCGTTTTCGCATTCAGACCGGACTTTGCTCCCAGCAATCCGACATCCAGCATATAGGTTTTGAATGCGTCTGTCCGATAGGCGGACAGAGGGAAGGCCGGCTTTGCGGCCCTGAACACATTGTGGATCAGACCTGCGCCGAGAAGCCATCCCATGGCTGCTTCGAACTCACGGGCTCTTGCCCCGGTCCGCAGCGCGCCATAAATGAATTTTCTGTTTTCCCTGGCAAGCTGCGAGGGGATGGAATTCCAGATCAGTTGAATCCGCGGGACGGCATCCTTCGGAGCGTGTTTCGAAAAATCCCGATTATAAGAGCGAAGAAGTTCCCGCTGGACATCGCGAACTTTTTTCAGATCGTTGTGAAGCAGAAAAGTCATAACGGCTTCCGGCATGCCTCCGACGTAGTAGTAGAGACGGAGCAGTTCGATGAACTTGCTTTTGAATGACGTGATCATCGGCCAGTCTCCTGATTCCGCAAGATCCGCAAGCCGTTCATTGTCTGAAGCTCTCAGGAATTCCATGAAACTGAGGGGGTATAAATCCAGAAAATTGACTTTTCCGACAGGAAAGCTGCTGTCCTTATGCAAAGAGATCCCCAGAAGTGAACCAGCCGCGATGATCGGGTATTCCGGCGCTTCTTCGCAGAAGTACTTGAGTGAATTGATCGCGTTCGGGGCTTCCTGCACTTCATCGAAAACGATCAGCGTATCCTGCGGAGTAATGGTACATCCGGCTTCGATCTGGAATGCCGTGAGCAGGCGGGCGATATCGTAGTCCCCGCTGAAGATCTCCTGCATCCGCTTGTTGTTGTCAAAATGAATGTACGCCGTTCTGGAAAAATGGAGCCGGCCGAACTCTTTCATGAGCCAGGTCTTGCCGACTTGTCTCGCGCCCTGGAGGAGCAGAGGTTTCCTGTCCGGAGCATTTTTCCATTGCAGCAGTTTTTGCAGGGCACTTCGTATCATAACAGAGATCTCCCAAGTTTCAATCTTTTGTACTATATCGTATAACATGTGAAAAATCAAGTGGAAAAGAAAAAAATAAAACACATTTTTCGGGGGAGTTTTTGCCTCTTGATGCACAAAAACCGGGGGAGTTTTTGCCTCTTAATGCACAAAAACCGGGGGAGTTTTTGCCGTTTGATGCACAAAAACCGGGGGAGTTTTTGCCGTTTGATGCACAAAAACCGGGGGAGTTTTGGAGCCATCCCGCGCGGCATAGGCGGGGATCACGGGATCCGCAAAGTCACCGTTCCAGCGTGATGCCCAGGAGCATGAGGATCATTTCGTTGGCCACGGCCTCCATCCGCAGTTCCCGGAGCGGTCCGGACCCTGAAACATCCATGACGAGATGGATCCCGTGGGTGCCTTCGCTCACATAGAAATAATCGGCGGACTGCAGGAAGGCAGGGATGAGGAAGTCATCGAAATTCAGCGGCGGAACAAGATCCAGGCAGGATTCCCGTCCGTCCTGAAAAACGGCGCGGAAGCGGGCATTGACGACCATGCTCTGCATGGCGTTGGTGCTTCCGCAGCAGAAGAGATGGATCTTCTTTGCTTCGCCGGAAAGCGGGATGGCGAGTTCGGACGGGAAGTTGTCCCAGAGCGAAACGGCAGCGACGTTCGGTCCCTGCGGAGGCGTGCGGAAGGGGATCCCGGAGGGGATGGAGAAGACGCCGTCCGCCTGACGTAGGAGCGAGTCATCGACGCGCAGGGCGTTGTGTCCGTAGTGATTCCATTCCCAGGCATAGCGGCCGTTGATGCGCAGGCCGATGGAATAGCCTTCGGGCCGGGGAGAGAGAAACTTGTGCGAGTGGACGCCGGTAAGCGAGTCGTTGAAGAAGGCGGAGATATCCGTCATCTCCATGACGCCGCGGGCAGGTGCCTCATCTTCGAACGGAACAGGCTCCGGACATGGTTCGTCGTTCTCCGTATAGAAAAATTTGAACTCGAGATTGCCCCGGAGAGCGGTCTCGACCCGGATCCCGTCCCGTTCGGCGCCGTGTACAAGTTCGAATCCGATGGATCTGCCGTTGAGGAGGACCTGTTCGATCCCGGGGCCGCGGAGAGGGAGGACTACGGTTTTCTTTTCGGCTCTGTCCGTCTGGATCCGGAGCGTGTCGCAGAGAGGATCGCGAGCGAGATCCAGGGAGACGGCGGGGAGAGTCAGGGAGGCGTCCTGCCAGGCATCGGGAATGTTCGGAGCGATCGTCATGCGGTCGTCCAGCGCTTCGAAGGAGACGCCCCAGAGTCCTTCGAAGAGGAGTCGGAGCCAGCAGCTGGAGACGTCGGTGAAATCGATGTCTCCGGAATCCGAGGCTCCGGAGGAGGCGGCAACGTGCGTGATGGATCCGGGGTAGGGCGAAAGTTCGAAGGCATCGGCCAGTCCGGAAAGGACTTCAAGAGCCTCGGTCTGCATACCCGTTTTGAAGAAGGCCAGAGCGAGCGCGGCGTTTTCAGCGGGGAAGAGTCCGAAGGTGGAATACTTTTTGGGGAGCCATTGCGAGGAGTAGTAGAGAACACCTCGGTGAGATCCCCGGGTGGTGACTTTCCGGATGTTGTCCCTCACCCAGAGGAGCGAACGGCGTGCCTGATCCTGCGCAAGCGCGCCGCATTCGACGGCCAGATAGACGGTGGAGAGTTCGGGCGAGGGATGGACAAGGCCGTTCCCGATGGTATCCAGCGATTCGGCGAGAACGCCCGGCTCTTCCTGCCAGAGGCGTTTCCGGATGGCGGACCGGATCTTTTCGGCGCGGGCCAGAAGTGCGTCCACATTGCGTCCCAGTTTTTTTCCGAGAGCGGCGGTACGCAGGCAGGCGCGGAGATTGTAGCAGCTGGCCTGTGCGCATCCGGCGCCGTTGTAGCTGTGTCCGTCGGAGATCCAGGTGTTGAGAAAATTCTGATAGAGCCCGTCGTCGTCGGGATCGAGGATCCGGGTCTGCCAGTCCAGCAGTTCGAGGATCCTTTCGTAGACGGCGGAGGCGGTCGTGAGGTCTCCGGAGGCATCGAAATAGTGCAGGGTCATATCGAGTGCGACTTCCTGCATGTCGTAGATGTCGTCCTTATGAAGAAGTGCGGTAAGCCGCCCGTGAGTGTTTTCCAGATGGTGATACTGCGTGCCCTCATGGTCCAGATCGGGCCGGTCCGCTCCGTCGTACCAGACTTTCTCGGGGCCGTTCGATCGCAGAATGGTCTCAAAGTGAGCAAGAATGGCGGCCCGTACGCGTTCGTGCCATCCGGCCAGTGAGGGAGCATACCATCCGCGCCAGCCGAGGAAGGGCGCGTGATAGCCGACTGCGCCGTGATAGAAGGTGGAGCCGTGGAAGGACGCATCGAGGGCGATGAGCGTATCGGGAACGGATATGTTGAGTCGTGGATCGGGGGTACGGAAGGAGATGGACGCATATTTTTCTCGGATCCGGGCGCGAAGACGTCCGGCAAGATCGGGATCGTTCAGCAGTTCCCTGAGCCGTTCGGGGGTGCCGTTCCGGAGGACGATGAGGCTGCCGTGCAGAGGATGACGGACGTCGATCACGCGATTGAGCTTGATGATCTGCGGTTTGCCCTCGTGTCCGGAGAGGAACCGGGCGGGGAAACGTTCGCACATGGCCTCGGGTGCATCGGCGGAATACACTGCACCGAAGTTGTCGCCGATCAGCATTGTGACATTGCCCGGCCCGGCAAGGGATGCGAACCCGTCTTCGAGGCGGACAAGATTGTCTTTTGTATCTTCGGGGGAGAAATCGCGGTGTGCGGAGTGATGATACTCGAACCGGCCGAAGAAGGGAGTGATGCCGCCGAATCCGGCACACCAGATGACACGCTGATCGGACGTGATGTCATAGCGGACCAGAAAACCGTCGTCGGGATTGAGCGGGAGAATGCGGATCTTCACGCGCACATCGGGAAAATAGCTGGAGAACTGCGTGAGTTCGTAGTCGAGCCAGCCGTGATGCCAGCGGACCGTGATGTCTCCCGCCTCGTGAAACCACTGGGAGAAGATGTCGCGGACCTCGTTTTCAACGTGTCCGGGTGTCAGCGCAAGCCCGCTGAGCAGAACGCCGTTCTTGGCCTGGTAGCACCAGGTGTCTTTCCGGTAATCGCTGGATGCGCCCATGAAAACGGGCGTATCTCCGGCAAAGGTGAAGAACCGTCCGGTTTCGGAATCGCGGTCGTGTCCGCCGTAGAGGATCCGGTTGAATTTTTCGCGGGAGCCGGTGCGGCAGAGGGCGTCATTTTCGATTCTGTAAAGTTCCATGCTATTCCCCGGTAGTTGACGAGTCATCGGAAAAGGCCGGACCGCTCTCCGTACGGCGGTTCGCAGAGCCATACTGTACAGCCGAAAATGCCTTTTTCCAATGCGGGAAGAAGAATATTGATGAAATAACCGAAGAAGCTACCTCTTTTCCAGATGGATGACGACGATCTCCGGAGGATTGTTGATCCGCAGGGCGCTGTTTCCTTCTCCGGCGATCCCGGCCGTGACATACAGCTTTTTTCCACCTTCCTTTCCGTAGGAACCGAATACGTATTTTGTCCAGTGGAAAAGAAAAAATAAAACACATTTTTCGGGGGAGTTTTTGCCTCTTGATGCACAAAAACCGGGGGAGTTCGGGAATCTTTTGCAGGACATCGGAGGGGATCCGGGAAGCCGCAAGGTCACCGTCCCAGCCGTTGACCAAGGCGCTTTTTCTTCAGTCCGGGGAACTTCTGAACTGAAAAAGGGCTTCGGAAAGCATAGGTCCCTCGCATTTTGCAAATTTTTCTGCAAAACTCGATGGACTTTTGCAATTTAATTTCACAGATATCCCATAAAATAATTCTGACTTGACAAAAAAGAGAACCCAAACTACCTTTTGCTCGACGAAAAGACGAAAGGATAGGAAAATGGGTTCTCCGGAGCATAATTTGGCAGTGCTGGGGCAAAT
>JAFZZR010000164.1 GCA_017615635.1 Lentisphaeria bacterium | reverse complement strand
TGAGCCTGATCTGCGCCCAGTCCCGGCAGATATTGAGAAGGAAACCGGATTTCCCGTCCAACCCCAACTCTTTACGGGGGAGCTTGACCTCAAGAAACCATGACGTGCCGTTTACCGTGCTTGCAGTCTCCAGTCCATCCAGATTCCATTTGGTACTGGCCCCGTCCGGCCCGTATTCCGCATCATACACCGTTCCGATGGAGTTTACGATGATCTGATGGTAGCTCGGACTGTTCTTTTCCGCCGACAGAATGATTTCCACGGCGTCGTCGTCATACACCCGGGAATCCCGTTCACGGGCCAGGGCTTTCAGAAATTGTTTACCTCCCTCGTCGGTTCCCATCTGGAATTCCGTTTTTACCGCGATGTAGATATTTTCCTTGTCGCAAAGCAGGTAAACCTGTCCGTTCGGCATTATTTCGGCATCATTTTTCATGGAAAGCATCGGGGCGATCAGAGAGGCGGTTTCCCATTCGTTAACGCCTTCTTTTCCATCGATCAGAACTTTGACGGATTCCACTTCCGGTACGGAGATCCGGCTTTCCGCCTTGCAAACTCCGGCGAACATCATACCGGCTGCCACACATTGCAACAATTTTATGCTTCGTCTGTTATTTTTTGCCATTTTTCATCACTCCCTGGTTAAGCGTTCCGCCGTTCGGCAAATCCCGGTGTTCTCTGTTACCATTGTCTCCACATCTGATCATCCCGCGGCCAGCCGGGGGCGATCCCGCTGTACAAGCCGAAACTGTAAAGCTTCTTGTTTTCGCCATGCCCGTCGGTGAATACCATATTCACGCTCATGTTGTGCCTGTTCATCGGGATACATCGGTTCGGATTGTTTGCCTGCTGGGAATAATGCGGAGAAAAATCCGGATAATTGGTCTCCGTCAGAAGACAAAGATGAGAGGGCATTCGAATCATGCGCTGACTGACATGTCCCCAGGAGCTGAATTCATAAGTGCCGTTTTTCTTGAGTTGATTCATATAGGCGCTGTACCCGTAAGACTGCTCATTTTTTCCCGGAACTTTGTTGTCAAGATAAACTCGCGGAGCAATATCGGAAGGACACCGGAGATAGGGCGTGTACTGGTGGTAATTGCCTGCGTCAATTCCCTCGTGACGGTTCAGGATCATGTTCCAGTAATACCAGTGGGCATCATCGATCGTCTTATCGATTTCCACAGGATAAATATCCCGGCTGTCGTCCGTATAGGTCTGAAACCGCAGGACCCACTGTTTCAGATTATTCAGACAGTAGGTCGTCTGGCCGGATTCCTTAACCTTCCCCAGTGCAGGCAGAAGCATGCCCGCGAGTATGGCGATGATGGCGATGACCACCAGCAGTTCGATCAGCGTGAATCGCTTCAGGAGGACATGGAGTTTATTCCGGTCATTCGAACGTCTCATGATTACAGCCCTTTCCGATTTTTTGTTTTTATGACAGTTGCCTTTTCAGCCTGTTTGTTTTCCGTTTTTCTCCGGATGCTGCCCCGGATGCAGATCTTGTAGGGGATTTCCTGCCAGACAGCCGGACTCGATCCGTGGAACCATTGTTCGGGCGCGCAGAGTTTTTCCGCTGCGGCCCTGCCGATGGCGGCGTAATCCTCATCCACGGTGGCCAGCGGAGGCTTCAGCAGGGCGCCTCCGGGATATCCGCAAAAGCCCATGACGGCGACATCATCGGGGATATGAAGTTTCTTCCGCTTCAAAATCCGATAGACTTCCAGGGCGATGAAGTCGGAGAAACAGTAGATCGCCTCCGGTCTTTCCTTTCTTGCCAGAAGCCTTTCCAGAGCATTGCCGATGCTTCTCCCGCTCTCCGGATCCGAAACGTTTTTGCAGACCTGAACAAGCTCCGGATCGGGATCCGCGCCGCATTCCTCCAGCAGGTTCCGATGCTCCTCGAGCGTTCTGCCGCGGGAAGTGGTCGTTCCGTCGCTGAAACAGAGGAGCAGGGCGACCCGCTTCATTCCGGCCTGGCGGAGAGTTTCCAGCCCCGCCCGCCACGCCCGGGCGATACTGCATCCGAATCCGGGAAACCCGGTGATCTCCACATCCTCCCGATGCGCATGCCCAAGAAGCACGGGGAGTCCGAGCCGGCGCAGGATCTTCAATTCCGGTTCATCGCCGGTATAATAGTCTCCGTCGAGGAGGACACCGGTATATCCTGCGTTCCGGAGCCTTGTCACCATGGCATGGGTCGGATTATTGCGGAGGAACTGGACGTTGATCTCGGTCACCTTGCCGCCCAGTTCGCTGGTCCGGGCGACGAATTCGGGCATGATGTACTGTCCCGGATATTCCACATTGGCCCCCAGGCGGATCACCAGCAGGTGGGGCGGATGATGAGACGTGCGCGCTTCCGTAGCGAACGTTCCCCGTCCGTGAACGACCTCCAGTTCGCCGGAAAGAGAAAGTTCCCGCAGGACTGATCGGATCGTGATATGGGAGACCTGAAACTCCCGGGCGAGTTCGACGCCGCTTTTCAACTTGCTGCCCGGAGGGATTTCCCCGGATTTGAGGCGGTGGCGCAATTCCGAGAGGACCTGTTCCTTTTTCAATGCGGTGTGCATACGAGCTCCGATTTTGATAATCACTTATAATCACTATACACGGGGATCCGGGTTTGTCAAGAGCCCTTTGCGGAAAAACGCGTCTTTTTTGAAAAAAGGCGGATTGAAAAGGGAAAGAATCGTGCTATATTAAAGAGTTTTTGGAGTTTTTTTCGAAAAAATCAAATAACAACTCATGGAGTGTGAAAATGAAAGAACTCAACGCCGCTCCGGCGCACGCGAAACTCGTGGCCTGGGTGAAGAACTGGGCTGACATCTGTGAGCCCGATGCCGTCTACTGGTGTGATGGAAGCAAAGCGGAATACGACCGCCTCTGCAACGAAATGGTGGAATCGGGTCTGGCGATCCGCCTGAATCCGGTCAAACGGCCCAACTGCCTGCTGTTCCGCTCCGATCCGTCCGACGTGGCCCGCGTGGAAGCCCGTACGTTCATCGCGTCCGAGAAGGAAGAGGACGCCGGCCCGACGAACCACTGGATCGATCCGAAGGAACTGAAGAAGACCATGCTGGGCCTCTACAAGGGCTGCATGCACGGGCGTATCCTCTATGTGATCCCGTTCTCCATGGGCCCGGTCGGCAGCCCCATCGCCAAGATCGGCGTGGAAATCACCGACTCCCCGTACGTGGTGGTCAATATGCACATCATGACCCGCGTGGGCACCAAGGTGCTGGAAGTCCTCGGATCCGACGGCGAGTTCGTTCCCTGCATGCACTCCGTGGGCAAGCCGCTGGAAAACGGCGCGAAGGACAACGGCGTGTGGCCCTGCGCTCCGCTGGACAAGAAGTACATTTCGCACTTCCCGGAAACCCGCGAGATCTGGTCCTACGGATCCGGTTACGGAGGAAACGCGCTGCTGGGCAAGAAGTGTCTGGCGCTGCGTATCGCCACGGTCCAGGCCCGCGACGAAGGCTGGATGGCCGAGCACATGCTGATCCTCAAGCTGACCCGCGAATCGGACAACAAGGTCAAATATGTGACCGGCGCCTTCCCCAGCGCCTGCGGCAAGACCAACCTGGCCATGCTGATCCCCACCATTCCGGGCTGGAAGGTGGAGACGGTGGGCGACGATATCGCCTGGATGAAGTTCAACGAGAAGGACGGCATGCTGCATGCCATCAATCCCGAGGCCGGTTTCTTCGGCGTCGCGCCCGGAACCAACTTCTCCTCCAACAAGAACGCCATGCTCTCCTGCGCCCGCGACACCATCTTCACCAACGTGGCCCTCACGGATGACGGCGACGTGTGGTGGGAAGGCATGGACGGAGAAAAGCCCGCGCACCTCATCGACTGGAAGGGCAACGACTGGACGCCCGACATGAAGGATGCCGACGGCAAGCCCGTCAAGGCCGCTCATCCCAACGCCCGCTTCACTGCCCGCGCCTGCAACTGCCCCGCCATCGCTTCCAACTGGGAAGATCCCGAAGGCGTGCCCGTCAGCGCGTTCCTCTTCGGCGGACGCCGTCCCTCCACGCTGCCGGTGGTCTATCAGTCCCGGAGCTGGGAGCACGGTGTGTTCATCGGATCCACGGTGGGCTCGGAAGTCACGGCCGCCGCTCTGGACGTGAAGGCCGGAACCGTCCGCCGCGATCCGTTCGCCATGCTTCCCTTCTGCGGATACAACATGGGCGACTACTTCCAGCACTGGCTGGATATCGGGAAACATCCCGGTGCGAAGCTTCCGAAGATTTTCTGCGTGAACTGGTTCCGCAAGACTCCGGAAGGCAAGTGGCTCTGGCCCGGATACGGCGACAACAGCCGCATCCTCAAGTGGGT
>JAFZZR010000163.1 GCA_017615635.1 Lentisphaeria bacterium | reverse complement strand
GAGGGGGAGAAAAACGCGAAAGTGTTTTGCTCCCCCCGCGCCGCACACCTCCAAAATGTTCTCAGAGCGCCTGTTTTTTTCTCTGACCTCAAAAAAATCCGCAAAAAATCACAATAATTCCTTGTATTTTTTCGTTAGTCGCAGTATAGTAACTCTCGTGCGGGGAAATGATTGCTGTTCCATATAACTTGTTTCAAATGAAGGAGCTTTGCGTGATGAAAAAACTGCTGCTGCCGGGATGTGTGCTTGTGCTGGTGCTTGCCGGATGCTGTTCCGGGGATGGAGCGCTGGAAAAACAGAACGCCGAACTGAAAAGACAGAATGAGGAGATCCTTTCCCAACTCCGGAAACTCCACGGCCGGGTGGCCGATTTGGAGAAACGTTTTTCTTCTTTCCGTGTCCCCCACGTGCAGGCCGACTGGTCCAGATTCAAGAAAGTGAAGCCGCTGCCGCCGAATCCCACCGACGCGCAGATCGTCGCCTATCTCCGCGAGATTGCCGATTTTTCCGACGGGCAGCGGGCCATGGGGCCTTCCGATCCTCAGGTCACTTTGTTCCGGAAGATCGGACCGGGACATCTGAAACTTCTCCTGCCTTTCCTCAAAGACCGCCAAAGCAAGGGAAGCCTCTGGATCCGCAGCTATTTGCGGCATGCCCTGCCGAGCCTGGTCACGGTCGAGGATATCCCCTTCATCAAGGCGAACATCGTTTCCACGCCGGAGCTGCTTTGCGCGGTCACTTCCATGGAATTCGCCAAACCGATGAAGCAGGAGATCTTCGAGACAATCAGGAAGAGTCCGTCGTACCTGTCCGTGGACTACCGGCCGGAATTCGAGCGGCTCATGGCCGAACTTGTGGAAACGCCTCAGGATCGGAAGGCCATCGAGGAGATCTACATCGACAATTTTTACCGCGACGGGCTGCTGAACGTCCTTCTCAAGATCCCCGGATGCAACGTGGGGGAGGTCACGGTCCGGGCATGGCGGAAAGTTTCCCGGGAAGAGGAAAGGCAGGTCTTGCTTTACCGCGAGGCGCTGGCCGCCGTCCGGTACGGACACGACGTCAGCGCCTGCAAATATCTCCTGAAGTTGATCATGACTCCTGCCAGGCCCAACGATATGGTTCCCCGTATCGCCCGGGAGACCCTCATGCGTCTGTCGGATTTCCCCGTCTACGACCGGGAGCGTCTGCTGTTGTGGTACGAGAAGAATCACGCGAGGATCGTCTTTGACGAAAAATCGGGCAAATTCGTATTGAAAAAGCAGGATTGACACGCCGAAAGGGCCGCAAATGAAAAAACTCTTCTTTCTTGCCGGGCTGCTCCTCATCGCGCTCGCCGGATGCCGTTCCGGGCGTGAGGCGTTGGAACAGCAGCAGGCCGAACTGAAAAAGCAAAATGAAGAGATCCGCGCCGAACTCCGGGACCTCACCGGCCGGATCGACGCGCTGGAGAAAAAGTCGGCTTCCGCCCTGCCTTCACGCCGGGCTTTCCGGACTTCAAGCCGCGCCTTCGATGCGAGGCTCGACCGCGTCCGGAAGGTGAAACCGCTGCCGCCGAGTCCCACCGATGCGCAGATCGTCGCCTATCTCCGGGAGATCGCCGACGCTTCCGCAGGTCAGCGGGGCATGAGTTCCGCGGATCCGCAAATCGGCCTCTGCCGGAAGATCGGACCGGGACATCTGGAACTCTTGCTGCCTTTCCTGAGGAAACGCCCGGGCAACATGCGGGATTACGCCATGCGTTTTTACCTGTCGGCAGCCCTGCCGGATCTGGTCACGGCCAAGGACATCCCCCTCATCAAAGCGAACATCGTCGCCGTGCCGGAACTGCTCAGTGCCGTCACTTCCGCGGAATTCGCGAAGCCAATGAAGCAGGAGATCTTCGAGGTGCTCAGGAAGGCCGGTCTACCCGGGTTGTTTTTCTCCAGGGCCACCGCGCGGGTCTTCGCCGAACTGGTGGAAACGCCCGAGGATCTGAAGACACTCGAGGAGATCTACATCAACGATTCCCGCCGCAGCTCCCTGCTTCTTATTCTTCTCCAGATCCCCAAATGCGACGTGGGGGCCGTCACGGTCAGGGCATGGCGCAAGGCTTCCCCGGAAGAGAGAACGGAAAATTTGCCCGGTCGTACATACAATCATAATGTGCTGTCTTCCCGGGCGCTGGACGCCGCCCGTTACGGACACGATGTCGGCGCCTGCAAATTTCTCCTGAAGACCCTCATCATGGAAGACCCCCACCAACCGAACCATCCCAGGAGCCTGAGCATCATGAACATGCTCACGCGCCTGTCGGATTTTCCCGTCCGCGACCGGGACCGTTTGGCGGAATGGTATGCGGAAAACCAGGCGAAAATCGTCTTCGACAAAAAATCGGGCAAATTCACCCTGAAAAAATAGGGCGGTGCTGGCACAGTATTCATAGTATTCATAGTATTCATAGTCTGACGAGGCTTATTTTTCTCACTCTCCGCACTTGATTTTTCCCCCGGAACGTGGTATATTATGTAAAACAATACCGAATTGGTAATGTTTTCCCTTCCCGGCGGGATATGCCGGAGACACATCAAGCAGGATTCGAGGAGGAAAAGATGAATTCTGATTTTGCCCGTTTCAAAAAGATCGATGCCCATTCCCACATCGGGACCTTCGGGAGTCCCTTCGACGTGGCTTTCGACGGAACGCTGCTCGCAGCCCAGATGCGGGAGTACAACATCGAAAAGACCATCCTCTGCCCGGCGGCGGCGACGCTGAACGCCGAACTGCTGGCCGTCTGGAAGCAGCTGCCCGACAAGGTGATCCCGCTGTACTGGATCAACGCCAATCTGGGGACGCCCGCTTACGAGGATCTGGAACATTATTTGCGGGACGTGGGCTTTGCGGGGGTGAAGATGCAGCCCCTTTTCGACGGCTTCACCGCGGACTCCCACGCCGTGGATCCCATCATGGAGATCGCCCGGAAGTACCGGAAGCCGGTCTTCATCCACTGCGGCCATCCGCCTTTCTCTCTGCCGTGGCAGATCGGGCTCCTTGCCGAGCGCCATCCGGACATCCCCATCGTCATGATCCACATGGGCCACGGCCACGGGGTCTACATCGACGGCAGCATCACCATGGCGAAGAAGTTCGACAACCTCTTCCTCGAAGTTTCCGGCATGCCCATGGGGTGCCAGATCCGGAACGCCTACCTCAACGTGGGTTCGGAACGGGTGATGTTCGGCATCGACTCCCCCTTCCACCACCCCAGCGTGGAGATCCAGCGGGTCATGTCCTGCGGCCTGAACGATTCCCAGCTTGAAGACGTTTTCTACAACAACGCCGCGAAATTCATGGGATTGCGGTAAGTCACGCCTGAGCGTCGGCGTAACGGGCGATGGCCTCGCCGAGGGCTTCTCCGAAGCGGAGAAACTCCTTTCTCGTCATGGTCTTTTCCCGGAAGTTCGCGAAAGGGATCT
>JAFZZR010000162.1 GCA_017615635.1 Lentisphaeria bacterium | reverse complement strand
CCTCCAGCAGGGCGGCCGCGATCACCGGCGCCACGCAGGCGCCCGCCAGAACGGCCGAGAGACTGCCCATGAGGAAGACGCCGCCCAGACCGGCGGCCGCAGGCAAACGGAACCGTCCCTGCAGACGGGAAAGATCGAAATTCAGGACTCCGAACATGGCCAGCCCCAATGCCAGGAACACGATGGCCGCCAGCAGATTCAGGATCCAGCTGGAGCTCAATGCGCCGAACGTGCTGCCCGTCAGCACGGCCGCAACGCCCAGGATCCCGTATGTACAGGCGATCCCCGCCCCGTAAAACAGGCCGCGCAGGATCCGAATGGAACGGGGACTGCCGCTCTGCGCGCCGGCGCCGATGACCGCAAGATTGACCGGGATCAGAGGCAGAACACAGGGGGTCAGGTTCAGGGCCAGTCCGCCCAGCAGCGCCAGAAGAAGCGTCATCAGAATGCCGCGTCCGGCAAAGGAAAAGGACGAGGGGCTCTGCCCCCGGATAAACGACAGAAGCTGCGGCGCGGAAAGATATCCGTTTTCCCTCCTCAGCACACGGCTGGCGGCCAACAGTACCGGATCCCCGTTTCCCTCCTCATCCTGCTCCGCGGACCCGTCCTGTCCGGCCGTCTCTCCGGAGGCAGGGGCCGACTTCCCCGAGAGCAGCTCATCCCGAGATGCAAAGGCGGCCAGCTCGGCAGATCCCGGTATCAAACAGATCCCGGGAGAATCGGCCGTCCCGCGCCGGCACATCTGCCACTTCACCCGGATACGCAGGGGAAATCCGAGTTTTTCCAGATCGTACCGCCAGCAGTACTCGCCCGGCCCCGGATAAAGATCCACCTCTTCATCCAGCAGAGGATCCCGGTGCCGCTGCGGTTTCGGATGGACCGCCGGTTCCGCGGCAGGCGAAAGTTCCGGCGCGGTCTCTTCCGGATAGGCGTAGAGATCGGCGGGAATGCGGACCCGCACATCCAGGAAACGGTCCTGAACGACAGAGCAGTCCCAGTTTTCCACTCCGGGTTCCGATCCGGCTGCGTAAAGCGGGACCGTGCCGAAGACGGCCGAAAAGAACCACAAGAACACGGGGAGACAAAAACGTTTTTTCATGATCATCACTTTTCCTCCTTTTCCGGGAATGGAAAGACACTATCCCGTTTTTTCCTACCATACAGCACAAACGGGAAAAATCAACAGCGCCGAAAAAAAAGCCCGGGAAAAACCCGGGCGGTTATCCGAAAACAAAGAGTAAAGATCGCCGTTATTCCGCGGCGGCCTCTCCCTTCAGGCTGTCGGAGACGGACTTCGCAACTCCGGAAACGGTGGAGATGAAGCTGGTTTCCGATTCGCCGGTCTCGGCGATATCGTTCAGACGGAGCCAGCAGAAGATGAATTCGCGTTCGGCGAAATCGCGGCTGGTGAGCGTCTTGGGATCCTTGGTACGGAGTTTTTCCAGGTTGAGCTTGAGATTGCCAACGGAGGTATAGAAATCCGCATTGATGATCTTATCCAGCTCTTCGCTGATCTTCTCGGAAACGCTTCCGGCAATTTCAAGAGCGAGAGTTTCGGGATCTGCGGCTTTGTCTTTGGCAAGAACATCGGTCACCGCTTCGTCCAGCGCCGCCTCGATAACGGGCATGTCTTTCTTCTCGAACTCGTCAAGAAGAACGTCCACCTGCTCGTCGATGGCCGCACGCGCATAGGTCCCCGCATTGGGGATCATGCCGAGTCCGCCGGAAACGACCTCGCGGGCGACAGCCGCGGCCAGAGGCTGCATCTGCTGTCTGGCATCCGCACGGACGGCGGGGAACTGGGCACGGGCGGAATTCACCAGGAACTGGGAGAGATTGTCCGGCGTGGCCAGAGAAGCAATCTGACGGTAGAGGTATGAGGTATACCCGAACACCAGAATGACAAGGAAGGCATACACCACGCCGGTCAGGATCACGGCTCTGTGGTACCGCGCGCTCCGCGCTTCAACGGAAGCGGTCAGCTCTTCGATCTTTTTCTGAATTTTAGCATCCATGATCAGATACCCCCTTTCTGGGCGGCAGGCAGATCGCCGCGGGCAGGATTGATATGATAGATCCAAAGTTCGAGGAACGATTCAAGCATCTGGGCCTCCACGTCCTCCTGCGGCAGAGCGGTGAGCTCCTTGTAATCCGGGAGATTCTTGAACGCGAGGCAGGACTGATTCAGCGCACTGAGCGAGTCCATCGCGTCTTCCAGGCGGACTTTCAGATGCTTTTCCGTTTCGGCAAGCAGAATGTTTTCGGTCTTCTTCAGCGCCGTCGCCAGATCGGCGGAGGAAGGAGCGGCGCCCCCGTGCTTTTCCACCAGACGCGTTTCCATTGCGTCAAAGGATTTCTGCAGACGGGTGAGGATCCGGGTGCGCGTATTGTCCTGAAGATGGGCGGAGAGGAGGCCGCGCTCGGTCTCGATGGCTTCCTGCATTTTCGGAAGTCCGGCCTTGAGCTGTCCTTCGAACTCGGTTTTCAGCGCGGGCAGAAACACTTCGCGGAAATCTTCCTTCATGGCCTTCAGTTCGTGATCTTTGGCAAGATCCTTCACCGCCACCGCCACCGTCTTTTCCGCAAGGCTGCGACTGTCGAACGACTTGCCGAAACACACCAGATTGCGCAGGAAAAGGATCAGAATGGCAAGGATGACGACGACACCCAGGCATGCAAGGAGGGACTGTCTTCTGCGCAGGGCATCCAGTTCAGCGGATTTCTTGAGAATGCGGTCAAGCGCATCCTCTTCGGAAAATGGCGCGGCGCCGGGCCGGGCGTTTTCCGGAGTGTTGTCTTTTTCTGACATTTTCGCAACTCCATATATTGAGGTTTGTGGTTGTTATTCGTGTTTAAATACTTTTAAGAATTATAATCTCTTTTTCCGAAAAGTCAATCCTTTTTCCGGTTTTTTTGTCAAAAAACACGAATCCCCGCCATGCCGCGCACGACACGGAAAAACATGGAGCAAAGGACGCCGGCGCACACCGGCCCTTTTTCATGCGAAACGGATCAGTGATGCTGATCCTCGTCGCCGTAGAGGAACTTCTCTTTTCCCCTGACGGCCGGCGCTTTGCTTTCCCGTTTTGCTTCGGAAAGAAGTTCCGGAGTGAACAGGGCCGGAGAGTGTTCCTCAACGCCTTCGAGCTCATAGCAGAAGGTCTTTTTGTCAACTGTCAGTGTCTGTCCGTTCAGAAGGTTTCCATCGCTCTTCACGAAGTTCTGATCGCAGGCCGCCGCCGTCTTCACACCTTCCAGCTCAATGTCCTCTTCTTTCTCCACCTCCAGGGGGAACAGCATGGGCCGTCCGCCTTCCCGGCGGAAGAGATACGCCTGACGGAAGGTCCCCTCGGGGAACCGGACCGCGGCGCCGTTGGCATCGAGATAGGTGTACATGGGACCTTTGCAGTAGTCCACGCGATGGCCGTCGAGGCTGACGGAGAAGGCGAGGAGACGGCCGGGCTTCCAGGCCAGGAACCCCCATCTCGGCAGAGAAAAAGAGTGTCCTTCCACATCGATCTTCCACTCTTCCTCGTTTGCAAAGTTTACATAGATGACCAGTCCGTTTTCGTACCGGATCCGGTAGCGTCCGCTGTTCGGCGCCTGTTTCGCCAGCAGTTCCGAGACCGTAAGGAATCCGCCGTCCGTATGATATTCGATGGTGTCGACGGCGCTGCGGGCGTAGAACTCCTGCGCCTGACGCGTCATGAAATAGCTCTTCAGGAAAAACTGTTTTCCTTTGACGGATATGACTCTCAGCGGGCCCACATGTCCCCATTTGATCATGCCGACATTGCCGAACAGAAACTCCGAAGCCAGCAGCTGATGCATGTCTTTTACGGTCAGGTCGCATCCCGTCTGATGCTGCAGCGGATTGAACTTCCTCAATTTGAAATCCAGCAGCAGATTCTGTCCCGGAAGATTGTTCTGAGCGTAGTCCATATCGAACATCCCCGCGTAAAAATAGGCGGAATTGCCTTCGCTCCATACCGGACCGCTGTAGTATTTGTGCATCATCATCGCCTGCAGGCAGTAGTCCCGCAGAACCTCCCGGTACATACCCGCGCCCCGCGAGACGGCATTGAAGTCGGTCTGCGCCCACGGCGGGGAATTGGTGACTTCATCCAGATAGCAGGCATTCCAGCCGTACTTTTCCACGAACTTCGGGGTGAACTGCGCCTGAAGGACGAAGGCGGCGGCGGCCGTGGGCCGGAAACTGTGATCCCAGGCTCCGCTGAAGGTGTTGTCCGGTTCCTGACTCAGGCAGTCGTAGCTGAATTCGGGCGCAAGGCCATGGATGAGACGTCCGTCCTCGTAAGGCGCCACCCGGGGGAACAGTTTTTTCATTTCGCGGACCAGCTCGATGTAGGACTTGTCGCCTCCCGCATAATACGCTCCGTAGAGGGAACGGTTGAAGCGGTTCGAATCCATCGGCGTCCGGAACTGACCGCAGTGATAGCGCAGGAAAATATCCCGCATTCCGTAGGCGTGCATTCTCTGCCAGAAAGCGATCTCCTTCGGCAGGTCGGCGGGCGACTCCAGCTCATACTGCCTCGTCTCGCAGACCAGTCCGGCCGTCTCGTCATAGTATTGCGAACGCGGATTGGGGATGTTGGGCAGAACGGCTTCCGCCCGGTCGGAAACGGTGAAGAAAATACGCTCTCTCAGCGGATTCAGCGTGCCGTCGGTCTTCCTCATGTACAGTGCGCCGCCCGTGACCCGTGCGGCATCCTCCCCGACGACTTCGGCTCCCGGAAGGTCGCCCCACTTCCAGAAGTTCCCGGTCTCCACCACGGCGGCGGCATTGCTCCTGTGAGGATCCGTGAACACGGAGAAAAAGAAATCGTCCGTCGCCAGCATGGGCACGTCGCTCCAGCGGTTGTGGAGGTAGGCCATGGAGAAAAGGCGGGGATTCTTCAGCTTCAGAGCCGTACCGCAGTCGAAAACGATCGCGTCCGGCTGCGCCGACTCGCATTCCACGATCAGCGTGCGGTTGCGGGCGGAAACGGCCAGTGTGAATTCATACGCCGCATCGTCTTTGCTCCAGCGCCATTTCGTGCTGACTTTGCCGTTCTCAAAGGTTTCCGAGAGTTTTTCAATGGTGATTCCCTCCGCCTTGGCCGAAAGCTCCGTGCCCTTGACTCTTGCTGCGGGACCGCCTTTGTCCGCGGGAATGAAATCTTTCCCCTTGAAGGCGGCCGTAATGTCGCCCAGCGTGCCCGTTTTCGGCTCATAGCGATAGGTCACACCGTTGCATTTGAAAAGATAGGCTTCGCCCTCTTTGACGGCTTCCGTGCCGGGCTCGTCTCCCGGCAGGCCGGGCATGATGGAGTATTCCGTCACGGGGAACGGCACCACCCATTTGCTTGTATCCGGGTATTCGGTTCCCTTGAACTTGAATGTGCCCAGACAATCGAAAATGATGACGTCCTTCTCTGCTTTCGGCGGCAGAACGAACGTCACGCCCGTTACCTGGATCGGGAACTGGATCTCGGGCATGATCTTGCCGAGAGCCGGCTGCCACCAGGCACGGCGGTAATTGCGGGAAGATCCGCCCGTGAGCCGGACCTTCACCGCTTTGCCGGCAGCGTCTTTGATTTCCACAAAAAACTGCTTCACGTACACGCTTCGGGGGCCGAACGTCCAAAGCTCCAGACCGTCCACTTTCTCCGGCACCGGGATCGGCTCGGGAAATGTCACCGTGTACGTTCCTTCGCCCGCCGGAATGGTGAGCTTGGCGGACTTATCCTTCCAGAGCACGGCTTCATCCGTCAGCGACAGTTCGGCGCCTCCGCTCACCTGACACGTTTCCACCGGAAGGTCCTGCGCGTGCAGCAGGACATCGCAATGCGGCGATTTCAGCTGGCCCGTGATAATTTCATAGGGACGGCGCTGCCACTCCGGCTTCGCGGCAGACAGACTGCCGGCAAGAAAAACCAGCAGAGAAAGCGAAACGGAAAACTTCATGAAAAAATCCTTTCGATTGAACAACTCCGGTTTCTGCAATCAGGGTGCGGTAACGCTCTTCCTTTTCAGCAGGCCGACCCTGTCGAAGATATGCAAGGTTTCCGTCAGGCCCTGTTCATTCCATTCGACCTTCCCGTTTCTGAAAAAGTCATCCACAGTGCATCCCTCCGCATGTCCGTCCAGAAAGTTGAAATTCGCCTTTTCGCCGTGCGTGACGGCGTAATGGGATGCGGTATCGCTGTTGTAGCAGAGATTGCTTCGGGAGTTCTGGGATTGCGATGTCGCCCCGGCGCGGCTGTCGCCATGCAGAAGAAAATATGTAGGTTTTTTCACCTTCTTGACATTCAGAAAAACATCCCAGTCGATTGCGGTTGCGACTTTGGATCGGATCGAGGGGGAAGCCGGTAAATCACTCCAGTCGCGCTGCGCATATGTCTGACGCCGTTCCTTGAATTTATTCGGGTAACGGCTCGGACACACAAAAGTATCGGAGTTTTTCGGTATGTATCCCGTACTGGCGAGCGTGGGATATAAGAGCTGGTCATTGGATGTCCACAGGACTCCGTTGAAATCATCGGTGTAGGAGATGCTCGCCAGACTCAGCTGCTTCAGATTGCTGAGACAGTTGACGCCCTGCGCCGTCCCCTTCACTTTGCCCAGAGCCGGAAGAAGCATCCCGGCCAGCACGGCGATGATGGCGATGACGACCAGCAGCTCGATGAGCGTAAAACGCTTCAGGTATGAGAGATGAGAGATGAAAGATGAAAGATGAAAATTGCCTCGTGTGCTCATCATGACTTTTGTCCTTTCCAAAGGTGTGTTTTTATCGTTAACCTTTTCCCAGTACCCCAAGTTCTTTTTATGGCTTGTTCTCCTGTATTTGTTTGTTTTTCAGTCGAATCTTTTCCTCTGGTAATATGATCCGCCGGAAACCGGGGTCAAGGGCGGATCACTCGTCCGCCTCGATCAGCCGGACATGGTCGATCCAAACCTTGCCCGAGGCTTTGAGCAAAGTAAAATTGATCCCGGGCCCGGGATTTTTTTTCGGACGGACCTGCGTCGAAGTCCTGAAACGGAACTCCATCGGGATCCAAAGCGAAGTCCCCGAAAAATGAGCGGTCCCCCTGGTGGGATACTCCTGCAGCGTATCATCGAAATCATCGAAACTGACATAGAAACCGCCGTAGGGTTCAAGGGGCTTCACATCCTCCATTCGGGCAAAGAAAGTGAGGATGTATTCCTTTCCCGGTTTGACGGGCGGCATGGTCCGGAGAACGCACCAGTAATTGTTCAGGAAACGGGAGGAATCCAGCAGCGCGGCGTTTCTTCCGGAGATGATGTGATCGGAGGTCAGGGGGAACTGCCTGTCACCGCCGAACCAGCGCCAGGAGCCCAGGTGATCCGGGGATTTTGCATCCGGTTCGCCCTCGAAATCACCGTCTTTGATCAGATTTTCCCGGGTATCCGGCTGGAAACGGAGCGTTCCGAAATGATGGATCTCATCATTCCGGTTCACGTAGAACGGCCCCCATACGCTGATAACGGTCGGGCCTTTTTCCGGCACATAGCTCCGGGTCAGGTTGGCCAGCATGCCGGACTCATCGGGCTGCGGCAGACTGCTCCGCGGGATCCGGAGCTCGGTGGTCCAGCCCTGACCGGGCGTGATAACGGTTTTGGCTTCCGCTCCGCTGTTCCACGACCAGTCGGACACGCCGCGGAAGTGGGAGAGGTCGGAAACGGAGCCGGAAGCGTTGACAATGACCTGATAGCAGCGGTCGGTATTTTTATCCGGCGAAAGAAAGACTTCCGTGGAGGAATCCTTCCAGACTTCCCTGTCATCGAAGGGCCGAACTTTCGTTGCCGGCGTTCCCCTGTCTTCGCACTCGAAACCGAAATAGAAATAATCCTTGTCCCGCAGAGTCCGGACCGTGGTACGGACCTTGGCGGGTCCTTTGGCCGTCCGGAACGGGATAAGAGTAATGGTCTCCGCGGTCTTCCAGGCCGGTTCGTCCAGCCTGCCGTCGATAACGGGAGCATCCGCCGTTTCCGGCATATAGGCGCCCCAGTCGGCCAGCGTGCGTTCCTCGTTGAGAAATCTGTCCGCCTCCTGAAGCGCAGGAAGCCACATTTCCCGGCGCAGAGTTACGATACGATCATGATATTCCGGCATGTCCGCCGTGAGTTTTTCGGCTTCGTCGAAAAGGGCGGTGATCCGTTTCCGTTCCGCGGCGGAATAGGTGGTCTCCCACACCTCCTTTTCCGAAGGATATATGACGACCGGTCCGAGGTTGGTGTTCACGGTATTGCCGGCGATCTTCATCCAGTTGCGTTCGAGCGTGTCGAAGAACTCCTTCATCGGTTTTGCCGCGGGACCGAACATGAGTTCCGCATGCTCGTCCAGCAGTTTTTCAATATCCGTATCGGGATTCCAGAGGAGCTTCCCGTAGACATACCAGTCGAGGTAATTGAAAAAGAGATAATCGCTGTTGTTTTCGAAGTAACAGCCAACCGCATACGGTCTGACCCGTTTCATGAATGAGGATGTGTAACGAGGTGTACAGGTGGGAATCCCGGGGAATACGCCGCCGTATTTTCCCGGATACGTCCAGAGAAGCAGTTTTCCCAGGCCGAGTCCCGCCCACGCCTTGAGGTAACCGAACTCCGTGTCGCGAACCTGCGGAGTGAGTTCGCTCCAGGGGCCGGGCGTGTTGAACAGGAGCATGATATTGTCCGGGATCGGGAAGGAAGGCGGCATGCCGACCCACCATCCGTAACTGCACGAAACGAGGATCTTTCCTTCGACTCCGGCATCTTTTACCCCCTGTGCCACGTCCCGGAAGAAACGCCAGTAGTGTTCGCGGACCTGCTGTTCCGTACCGTGAATCAGTTCCGGCGCACATTGGGGACAGTGGCATTTCCGGACGACGTCCGGCA
Organism: Lentisphaeria bacterium; assembly: GCA_017615635.1. Lineage (GTDB taxonomy): Bacteria > Verrucomicrobiota > Lentisphaeria > Victivallales > UBA1829 > RGIG8244. The sequence goes on along the minus strand of JAFZZR010000162.1, from coordinate 1,840 downwards.
GATCGAGGGGAAAGAGTTTGATGTTTCTCGGAAAACTCCAATGCCAGCCGGGTTTGCCGGTCTCCGGATTGATGATGCCCCGGACCGAGGCCGGTTCCCCTTTGAAGTACGAAATGGCGTCGGCTATGACTTCATCTTTGAACTTGCTCGAATAGCAGAAATGACTGCTGTCGCCTGTCGCGGTATAACCGCTGTCTATGGCGCGTTTCCCGTGCTGGTCCATCGCAAAATATTCCGGATGGCTCTTGCCGAAGCGCCGTCCGTAAGTCAGATACCGCAGAGCGTGACAGTAGGAGGTCCTCACCGTCTGATAGCGGCAGCGCTGGCGGTTGAGGAACAGGATCTCATCGTTCAGCTCCGACCCCATTTTCCCGCTGTAATCCACATACCGCCTCTGATAAAAGTCGGGACGTTCGTAAATATCGATATCGGGCAGACTCCACTCTTTCATCCGGGGAATCACCGTGCCGTAATTTCCGGCCAGATAAAAACGCATTCCGGCGAACCGCTCCAGAAAGTCATACGTTCCAAAAACCGATGCACGTATTCCCTGGATCGATCTCACGGATCTCCCCGGGGCGTCCTGCCCGAAGATGAGAACCCCGCCGGGAAAGGTTTTGATGACGAATCCGTCCCGGTCCAGTCCCTTCACGTCCACGCCCTGTTCGGCAGCCATGGCGGGACTGCCTATGACGACGGCAGGACATTTTCCGGAAGGAGTCTTGAGCACGGTCAGTTTCGCATCGAACGCCTTGCCCAGCAGTGAGGCTGCCTCCGTGCCGGCAAACTCCGCCGCCGGTGCCGCATCCGCGGGAACCACGATCTCGAAGTTCACTTTGCCGTCTTTGACCATCTCGAACCGGGGCTCCGATCCGATCTCGATTTTTCGCGGAAGCCGGGGTTCCAGCTGGACCGGAAGGTCCTGCGAGGCTGAAAGGGAGAGAGATAAAACGAAAAACAATACCGTAACAGAGAGCTCTTTCATATTGCCTCCTTGCCGGTCAGGGGACATTCACGTATTTTTTTGCTCCGTTGTAATCCAGATAGCCAACGGTTGTTTTGTTCACACCTGCATCACGGAAACTCATGACCACATTGTATCCGAATTCATCTCCGGATGCCGAAACGGCATGCCCGTCCAGATAGGCGCTGTTTATGAGCCGGTTGTGTGTTTCCTGCACGGTCAGTTCTCCGGTCGTTCCGGGATCGGCTGCGGCAAAACGGCAGCATTTCTGACGGATCTGACTCAAATCCGCCTTGGTCGCATCGGCAAACAGAAAAAAGCGGGACGGATTTTTCACCCGCTTGTACGTGGCGGAAGAAAGACTTTTCGTGAGAATGCCGGAGGGCGTGGTGCCATCGGCCAAACGGCGGAATCCTATGACACAGTAGGCAAAAGACCACTTCCATGAGTTGCCGAAACTGGCTACCGTGGAATACTGCACGGCAGGACAGAAGAGAACGTCGCTGATATCCATATATCCGTTCGAGTAGAGCACCGTAAAATAACTGGCTCCATCGGAGGCAGTCGGCGTCCAGCCTTCCATACTTACCGATCCCAGGGATGTGATTCTGAACGCATCGTTGTTATCCTGAAGGTAAAGACTCATATAGGCCATCAGCTGCCTCTGGTTGGAAACGCAGTTGATCGTCTTCCCTTTTTCCTTCACTTTGCCCAGAGCCGGAAGAAGCATCCCGGCCAGCACGGCGATGATCGCGATGACGACCAAAAGCTCAATCAGTGTGAATCGCTTCAGGTATGAGGTATGAGGTATGAGGTATGAGGTTCTTAATGCAGATTCCCGGTTCGTCATCATGATTACAGCCCTTTCTGAATTTT
>JAFZZR010000161.1 GCA_017615635.1 Lentisphaeria bacterium | reverse complement strand
CGTGCATGAATCGCTCCAGGTATATATTAGATCTTATATTATTGCTATCATAGATCTTATTATACACGTTTTTCCCCGTTTTGCAATAGGCATCGGCAAAATTTTCTCATTTTTTTTTCAAAAAAGCCATTGGATATACTTTCTCTCACGACATATCTCAAAAACAGTATTGTCCTTTAAATGTCTCGCTTCCCCTTACTCTAAGAGTTGGAAAGTAGTGTCCGAAGCGTCCGTACGAGGCTGATTCTGCTGTCCGGATTTCTTCCGCGCTTGCCCGGGCCAAACAGGATGCCCCTCTGCCATTATCCGGCAGGGCTGTCCGGAATGGGGGAAAGAAGCGTTTGCGGGTATCGCACGTCTCCGCGTACGGCACTTTACAAAGATCAAGAGTGCATTTTGCCGGAATTTTTGATGTTATTCATTTCTGCGATAGATTTATGATAGACTCAATTTGAGGCTGTGAAATTTTTGGTGTTATGTTGTTGTTATTCGCATTTTCAGAAAATAATTTGAGGCTACAGGAGAAGACAGCGAAAAACGGGCAAAAAAGGCAAAAAAAAGGACCTGCGGTTTCGCAAGTCCTTGATTTTCTGAGATGGTGGTGGGGGATGGATTCGAACCATCGAAGTCATGGACGGTAGATTTACAGTCTACTGCATTTGACCGCTCTGCAACCCCACCAGGGGAAACAAGTCTGGAGCGGGTAGAGGGAATCGAACCCTCACAATCAGCTTGGAAGGCTGATGTTCTACCGTTGAACTATACCCGCGCAAGAAGCTCGTTATCCAACTACTATACACCCCGGCGCGAAAAAATCAAGCGAAAAAAAGAAGGAAATATGAAAAATGTGTTGAAAATGTTGAAAATGGCAGGCGTTATGGGTACGCATCCGGGAAAGGCGGGCGGGCTTTCCGTCTTGCGGAGAAGAGCGAAAACGTCGTCCGGTTCGACAAGCTGCTGCTGGTCTCGCCCGCCGATTGGCGGGATCGGCTGTGTGCGGATTTTATCCTGTTTTTTCCGCGGAACATTTGCAGAACGGGCAAAGAGGATGTATGTTACGGGAAATTCGTATACGAACAGGAGATTCTCATGGCCGTTTTCAGACCGTTTCATGCCGTTATGCCGACCCCGGAAAAAGTTGCCGCCGTTGCCGCCGTCCCGTACGATGTAGTCAATACTGAAGAAGCGGCCGCGCTGGCCGGAGACAATCCATACAGTTTTCTGAGGGTCTCGCGTCCCGAGATCGAAATGGAACCGGGTACGGATCTGCATTCGGATCCCGTGTACGCGAAGGCGGCGTCCAATTACCGGAGACTGTGCGAGATCGCGCCGCTGAAGCCGGATGCCGAGGCGAATCTGTATGTGTACTCGCTGACGATGAACGGTCGGGTGCAGACGGGGATCGCGGGAACGGCGTCCGCTGCGGAGTACGATTCGGGGATCATCAAGAAGCACGAAAAGACGAGGAAGGACAAGGAAGACGACCGTGCGCGGCACGTCATGACGCTGCGGTCGCAGACGGGTCCCGTGTTCCTGACGTATCGTGACGAGGACTCCATCAACGCGATCGTGCGTGAGATTATGGCTGAGGAGCCCTTCTTCTCGTTCACGGCTGCGGACGGGATTTCGCATCGGCTCTGGAAGGCGGGTCCGGCACGCAGCGCGGAACTGAGCAGACTTTTCGCCGAACGGGTCCCCTGTTTCTACATTGCCGACGGACACCACCGTGCGGCGTCCGCGTCGCGTGCGGCGGCGACCTGCCGAGCGGCCGATCCGGCGTCCACGGGAGACGAGGAATACAATTATTTTCTGGCGGTGGCGTTTCCCGCATCCGAGCTGAAGATTCTTCCGTACAACCGTGCGGTGCACGATCTCAATGGTCTGACGTCCGCCGGATTTCTGTCGAAACTGGGAGAGCGGTTTGAGGTTACGGAGACGGTCAATCCGTCGCCGGAGCGGAGCGGTGAATTCCATATGCTTCTGGACGGGAAATGGTACCGTCTGGTTCCGAGGTTCGATCTTACCGGATTGAGCGTGACGGATGCGCTGGATGTGAGCATTCTCCAGAACAACGTGCTGGATCCGATCCTCGGGATCAAGGATCCGCGGACGGACAAGCGGATCGACTTTATCGGCGGGATCCGCGGGACGGGCGAGCTGGAAAAACTCTGCCGGACGGGCAAAGCGGCGGTCTGCTTCTCCATGTATGCGACCACGCTGGATCAGCTGATGTCCATTGCGGACGCGGGCGCGATCATGCCGCCGAAGTCCACCTGGTTCGAGCCGAAGCTGCGGGACGGTCTGGTGTCCCACGATTTTTGAGAAGGAGCGAAGGATGAAGAGCGTCGTAGTCATTCCCGCCCGGATCGGGAGCACCCGGTTCCCGGGAAAAGTTCTGGCCAAGCTTGGCGGCAAGCCCATCATCCAGTGGGTGTGGGAACGTGCGGTCCGTTCGAAGGCGGACTCGGTTCTGGTCGCCACCGATGATGAAACGGTGCTGGAGACGGTTCGGAGCTTCGGCGGGAATGGAGTCATGACCCGGAAGGATCATCCTACGGGCTCGGACCGGATCTGGGAGGCGGCTAAGGGCCTGGATGCGGAACTGATCATCAATCTTCAGGGAGACGAGCCGCTGACGCCGCCCGAAGTGGTGAACGATTTGATCGACGCCATGGAAGAGAGCGGAGCGGAGATGGGGACGGTGGTGGTTCCCGTGACGCGCGACGAGGTGAAAGACAATCCGAATCAGCCGAAAGTGATTCTTTCTGCCGACGGATTCGCATTGTATTTTTCGCGGAGCATGATCCCGTATCTGCGGGAGGGCGGCCGTGAGACGCAGGTCTATCGTCACTGGGGAATCTACGCCTACCGGAAACCGGCGCTGGAACGTTTTGTCTCGCTGCCGCAGGGAGAACTGGAACAGTGCGAAAAGCTGGAACAGCTCCGTGCGCTGGAAAACGGGATGCGGATCAAGGTGATCAAGACCACGTTCCGCGCGATCGGGATCGATACGCCGGAAGATCTGGCGAATGCGGAAAAACTCATTGCCGAACGAGGTGAAAAATAATGAAGACCATGGATGTGAAAGTGGGCGGTTTCGGGATCGGCGGCGATATCCTTACGGTTCTGGCGGGGCCGTGCATGGCCGAGAGTCTGGAGATCTGTCTGGAGACGGCGGAGTATCTGAAAGGGGTTTGTGAAAAAGCGGGCGTGAACTATATATTCAAGGCGTCGTTCGACAAGGCGAACCGGAGTTCGGGAAAATCGGTGCGCGGACCCGGCATGGAAAAAGGACTTTCCTATCTGGCCGAAGTGAAGAAACGTTATCAGGTGCCGATCGTGACCGATGTTCATGAAACGTCCCAGGTAGACGAAGTGGCCGAGGTGGCCGATGTGCTTCAGATCCCGGCGTTTCTGTGCCGTCAGACGGATCTTCTGGAGGCTTGCGGGCGGACGGGACGCTGCGTCAACGTGAAGAAGGGTCAGTTCATGGCGCCGGAAGATATGAAGGGCGCCGTGGAAAAAATACGGATGGCGGGGTCGTCCGGCATCCTTCTGACCGAACGGGGAACTTCGTTCGGCTACCACAATCTGGTGGTGGATATGCGGAGTCTGCCGGCCATGCGGGAACTGGGTGTGCCGGTGGTGTTCGACGCCACGCACTCCGTGCAGCTGCCCGGGGGACTCGGGAATGCGTCCGGGGGGCAGAGACAGTACATACTTCCGCTGGCCCGTGCGGCGGCGGCGATCGGGATCGACGGCATCTTCATGGAGGTGCATCCGGATCCGGCCAAAGCGCTTTCGGACGGACCGAATTCGCTGAATTTTCACGATGCGGCAATCCTGCTGGAACAGGGAAAGGCGATCCATGGGCTCACTAAAGCATATCGATAAGATCAGCACCATCGTCCTGGACGTGGACGGCGTGCTCACGGATGGCCGGATCGGTTACTCCGGACCGGATGAGATCAAGTTTTTCCACGTGCTGGACGGATCGAGGATCACCATGGCTCTGCGGGCCGGGCTTTCCGTCGGGATCCTTTCCGGGCGGAAATCCAAGGCCAATGAGGCCCGTGCGGCGGAGCTGAAACTTTCGTTCATGATCCAGGGTTGCCATAACAAGCTGGAAGGCTGGGAGACGCTTCTGGCCACAAGGAATCTCAAGCCGGAAGAGTGCATGTATATCGGAGACGATCTGATCGATCTGCCGCCCATGCGGCGCTGCGGGCTTGCCGTGGCGGTGGCCAGCGCCTGCAGCGAGGTCAAGGAAGCGGCCGATCTGGTGACGCCTCTGCCCGGTGGACAGGGCGGAGTCGCGTATGCCATCGAATTTCTTCTGAAAGGACAGAATAAATGGAGCGGACTGCTCGAACGATATTACAAATAATTCCGTTTGTGCTGCTTTTCGCGATGTTCGGGACGGGACTCCGCGCGGACGACAACCGGGGGATGCGAGCCGCAATCCGGGACTACATCTTTCCCCAGTACCGCGGACACGACGGGAGACTTCAGTTCATCATTTTCGGAGACGAGGCGATGAACCGCGGGGCGCAGGTATTTCTGGATCAGGCGAAAATCGATATTCTTCCGAATTCCGTAAAACGTCTGGACGATGCGAATATCTTTCTTCCGCATGCGGGTCAGCGGGTCCCGGCGCCTTATCCGATCATGGCGGACCAGCCGACCCGTCGGGCCTACTGGGAGCATCCGAAACAGAGTACGGTCCGTGCGTGGATCTTTTCGAACAAAGCGGTTTACGATAAGACGACGAATATCCTCAAGAGCGAGGATCCCGTATATTTCCGGTCCCGCGAAATGGATGCGGACGGAGTCGGATTCGATGCGTATCATGAGAAAAAGTTTATTCATATTCGCTCTCAGGTCAGAGTCTGCATACGGCCGGAAGTTCGCCGGGCCGTGACCAAGGACGCAGGCCAGGGACAAAAACAGGAGAAATGACATCATGCGGATTTCCGGACGAAACGCGGCAGCGGCCGCTCTGGGCGTGCTGGCCCTCACTTTTCTTTGCGGAGACCTTTCCGCGCAGGGCATGCCGTCCTTCTTCAAGAAACAGTCCTCCAATCGGAAACGCACCGATGCGCCCACGGTGGTCGAGGCGGCCACCATGGATATCGACATGGAGAACAACATTGCCACGCTGCTGGGTAATGTAGTCGTTGATGATCAGGATGTTAAGATCACCTGTGACAAGATGGTCATTCATCTGGAAGACAAGACGGAACCCGATGAATCCGGCGAGGAAGCCGCGAAGAGCGGGGAAGGCGAGTCCGGCGAAGGCGCCGCGAAGAGTGAAACGGCGGAGTCCGGCGAAGGCGCCGCGGTGAAGAACGAAGCGGAGGCGGCGGAGAAACCGGAAGAGAAGAAGGAGTCCGCCGAAAAGGAATCTTCAGCCGCAAAAGAAGGGGAAGACAAGGAAGAGAAGGACGATGCCGAGGAAGACGATCCGACGAGCGGCAAGCAGCTGAAAAAGATCGAATGCTTCGGCGAGGTCGTTATCACCCATCGGGCGGATCCGAATGACAGTTCATCGAAAGAACAGGTCGCGACCAGCGATTACGCTCTTTACGATGTGACGGCAAATACGATCACGCTCACGGGCCGCCCGGTCCTGACCAGCGGAACCGATCGGCTGGATGCGGAGAAAATCGTGTTCGATGTGGAAACCGGGCGCACGTTCATCACCACCGGCAAGGGGACGTACTACGGAGATACCCCGGTCTCTTCCGGCGGAAAAAAGAAGAAATGAGGAGAAAATCCGGATCATGAGCATGGATGACCAGAGCGATTTGACAATGTACGCGCAGCCGCCGTCCGCGGCATCCGCCGGGGATCCCGGGGGTCAGGACGAGGAGCTGCTTCTGGATGCCCGGGGGCTGGTGAAGGCCTATCGGGGACGTAAAGTCGTCAATAATGTGAATATCCACGTGCGGCGCGGGGAAGTCGTAGGACTTCTGGGGCCAAACGGAGCGGGCAAGACCACCAGTTTCTACATGATCACCGGCCTGATCAAGCCCGATGCGGGCACGATCATGTTCAAGGGACTGGATGTTTCCCGTCAGCCCATGTATGTCCGCGCCCGAATGGGCATGGGATATCTGGCGCAGGATCCCTCCATTTTCCGGAAGCTGACGGTGGAAGACAACATCATGGCCATTCTGGAGACGCTGGACATTTCCCGGAAGGAGCGGCAGACGCGGCTGAAATCTCTGCTGGAGGAGCTGGAGCTTTCCTCTCTGGCGAAGCAGAAGGCCATGACTCTCTCCGGCGGCGAACGGAGACGTCTGGAGATCACCCGCGCGCTGGTATCGAATCCTTCGTTCATTCTGATGGACGAGCCGTTCAGCGGCGTGGACCCCATTGCCGTGTACAACGTTCAGAAGATCATAATGAAGCTCAAAGACAGGAACATGGGGATCCTGATCACGGACCACAACGTCCGCGAGACCCTGTCCTGCGTCGACCGGGCCTATCTGATGGCCAGCGGCACGATCTGCTGCGAAGGGACCAGCGATTTTCTGGTAAACGACGAACAGGCCCGGATCGTGTATCTGGGACCCCAGTTCACCATGTGAGAGACGAGGAGGCATCCGTATGAATCCGGTCAACAAGGTCCAAACCGCTTTTCTCATTCGCGTTTCCGATCTCGACAAATGCCGCTCTTTCTACCGGGACGTGGTCGGACTGGGCTCCCCCGTCATGGACAGCGGATGCTGGATCGAGTTCCGGTCCGCCGGCGTCACGGTTCTGCTGGAAAAGTGCGAGTGGGGCGAAAAAGTTCCTCCCGCCTCCGGACGGATCGCCCTGATGCTGACAGTGGACAGTTTGGAAGAATTTTCCAAACGGATGGTTCAGGCCGGATATGCGGAAGGAGAGGACTCCGCCGACCGTTTCGGGTACTGCGTCAAGTGCTGCCGCGATCCGGAAGGGAACCTTTTTTACATAACGGAACGGAAGACGAAAGGCGTATGACAAGGCCATGGGGCTTTTCCGATCCCTCCTCCCTGTCCTGCTGTTTCTGACGGCGGCGCTCTCCGCATTTTCCGCCGACCGTATCTCCGACTCGTTTTCCGGCGATCTCCCGGCTTCCGTCCGAACTGTTTTCTTCTTCGATCTGCAGAAGATCCGAACCTCGCCTCTGCATTCCGTTTCTCAGGGGGCAGGGGAGGCCGCCGCTCTTCTCTCCGGCGGCGAAAAGGCCCTTTCCGGGCGGGGAATCGACCCCGGTTTTTCCGCCGGTGCGCTGTTTTTCGCAGGGGACCGCATTGGGATCCTTCTGGATTCCTCTCTTTCCCCGGATCTCCTGACGGATCTTGCCGCGGCGCCGGACGGAGGATCCGGCATCGCCGTGACGAAGACGCAAATTGCTTCCGGACAAACGATGTACATTCTCACGGGGGCGGGAAGCGACGGGAAGGCGGACGAATCGTTTGCCTTCTCCTTTTTTCCGGACCGGACGGGGCGGATCCTGGTTTCCACGGCCTCCCAGCTGCCTCAGCTTCTGCAGTCGGAAAAGGGATGGTATCCGCAGGCGCAAGCGTCCCTGAAGCCTCTTCCCGGAGACGCAGCGCTGGAAGGCGTTTTGTATCCGGACCGTTCCATGACATCCGCAGACGGCGCATCGCCTCTGTGGAACGGAGTCGGCCGGATCGCCTTCGCCTTTTCCTGGAAGGAGCATGATCCCTATCCGTTCCGGGGGAGCGTCCTCTTCTTCCCCCGTGCTGCGGACGAAGCGGAAAGGGTCCGGCGCAATGTGGAGGATCTGGTGAAGTCCGCATACGCCGCCGGGCGTGAGAAGGGCGAGATCCGCCCTGAAATGCTGTTCGCGTTTCAGGTCCTGCCGGGTCCCGGATGTACGGAATTGCGAATCCGGCTGACAGGTCCGGATGCGGAAGATTTTACAGAGTTGTTTGCGGATCAGTTGAAAAAAGGAGCGTTCGGGAAATGTCTCTGATTGCCTTTGCGCTGATTTTCGGATCGGTCTCTCTCCATGCGGCGTGGAATCTGATGGCGAAAAAAGATCATATCACGCGCCCGTTCTATATGCTGATGACCTCCATGGAGATCATTCTGTTTCTCCATGTGATGTTCTGGACACCGGTCCGGTATTCGGAGCTGCCCCTGTCTTTCTGGTGCTGGGCTTTGTGCAGCGCCCTGAGCGACGGTGCGATCTACTGCACGGGTCTTCTGAAAACCTATGAACTGGCGGAGATGTCGGTTTCCTATCCCATGATGCGGTCGCTGCCGGTCATCTTCACGCCGATCGTGACGATCCTTTTCGGCATAGGCGAGCCCATATCCATACTGGCGGGGATCGGCATGCTGGTGGTGGTGATCGGCTGTCTTATGATGCCGCTGGCGAAGTTTTCGGATTTCCGCTTTTCCAACTACAAGGGAAAGATCTTCTTTTTCATCACACTCACCGCGCTGGGAACGACCGGATACACGGTTTGCGACAGTCTGGCGCTGGGGACGCTGGCGCGATATCAGGGCGAAACTACATCTATCATGCGGTCTCTGGCCTACTATTCGGTACGGGGCTTCATGCTGCCGATGTCGCTGCTTCTGATCTGCCTCGGGAGCCGGAAGGACAGGATGCTGCTGAAGGATCTGCTCCGGGAACGGAACTGGCATCCGTTTCTGGCCGGTCTGTTTGCAGGACTGGCGTACGTTCTGGTGCTGGTCGCCATGAATCACGTGACGAACGTTTCCTACGTGCAGGTGTTCCGGCAGATGGGCCTTCCCGTGGGCATGTTGGCGGGGATCCTGTTTTTGAAGGAGCGCTGCACACTGCCCAAGTTCACGGGCGTCCTGCTGATCCTTCTGGGGCTTCTTTTGACGGTGATCCGTTTTTGATTTTTCAAATCCACATACAGGGAGTGAAAGTGTAATGAAAAGCGCGTATGAGCGGGCATTGGAGCGGAGCGGCGGAGCGTTGAACGAGCTGTCTCCGGAGAAGAAAAAAGAGATCGCGGAGCTGGATGTCCTCTGCCGCTCCAAGATCGCCGAAGCGGAAATCACCGCGGAAAACAAAATGAAGAATATGGATCCGGAGAAGATCGACGAGTTCCGCGAAGCTCTGGCTAATGAGATCCGGTCCATTCGCGACCGTTACGAAGCAAAGAAACAGGCCGTCCGCGACCGCCGCTGACGCACGGAACTGCATGCTGTACTTCGATCATGCCGCGGCGGTGCCGGTTTCGGACGGAACCTTCGAACGGTTCCGGAAACTGGGTTCCCGCTTTTTCGCCAACCAGGAAGCATCCGGAGCGCATGGCCAGGATGCTTCTGCTGCTGTGAGAGAGGCGGAACACCGCATCCTTTCCCTCTTTTTCCCGGATCAGCCTGACGAATGGGGCGTGTTTCCCTCCTTTTCCGGAACCGGGGCGGTCCGGTCCGGGATCCATGCGGCCGCCGCCTGTTTTCCCCGGGGCGGAACGATCCTGTATTCCGATGCGGAACATGCCGCGGTCCTGGCCGCGATCGAGGCGCTTCCCGCTTGTTTCCGGAAGGTGAGGATCCCCCTTCGCCGGACGGGAGAACCGGACCCGGATGCGTTTGCCTTGGCGGCGGCCCAGGGTGGAACGGTTTTTGCCTGCATCCCCGCCGTCCAGTCGGAAACGGGAGCGGCGCCGGATCTTGCCGTATACCGGAAGATTTTGCGAAGTGCTGCACCGGATGCTCTCTTTTTCTGCGACTCCATCCAGGCCGTCGGAAAACTTCCCTTTCCCATGCCGGACGCCGTGCCGGATCTGTTTACGGTTTCCGGACAGAAGCTGGGCGTTCCCGCCGGATCGTTCCTGATCCTGAAGAAAAAACTGCTCCCCTCTGCGTCCGCTCTCCGGACATCCCACCAGGCGGATCGGGTCCCGCCCGCATTCATCCTTCTGCTGGCGGACCGCCTGGAAGAGCTGCTGACGGATCTCTCCGTGCGGCGGGAACGCATGGCCCCAATGAAGAACGAACTGCTGTCCAGACTGAACGAGGCTGTTCCCGGCGCTTTTTCCGTCACCTTGGATTCCGATAAAGCAAGCCCATACATCCTGCATCTGCTGCTGAAGAACGGCGTGCAGGGGGCGATCGTTGTCCGGGCTCTGGCCGCCATGGGGATCTCCGTCTCCTCGGGAAGCGCATGCGAGGCGGAACAGGGCGGACCTTCCCGCGTGCTGTCGGCCATGGGGATCCGCCGGGCGGAATCCTACGGCGGACTCCGGCTCTCCTTTTTCGAACCGGTTTCGGACAAGGATATGGAATTGCTGGCCGATGCACTGAAAAAGGTTCTGGCGGATTACTGACGCTTTGAAAAAAAGCGGGAAAAGACGGAAAAATATCGGAATAATACAATTTTTTTTCCTTTTTGTACTATCAAATTCGACAGTCTCAAAGTATATTTGCCACAGACAATTTGAAAATTAACACAGGAGGAAATCATGAGACGAAATAACTTCACCCTGATTGAACTGCTGGTGGACACTACTTGCTTTTGATGTGTTTTGAGCTGCAGCCATCAAGGTATGAGGTATGAGGTATGAAGTATGAGGTAAAGGAGAGTTCCGGCAACCTGATGATGG